>JAYTGQ010000716.1:0-25699 GCA_043733345.1 Schlesneria sp. | reverse complement strand
TGGCAGGCTGGCGCGAAGTGTCGGTTCGGAAGACGAAAACCAAAGTCGATTGGGCGACCGAAATGGCTCGCCTGCTGGAGGTCCGCTATGCCCATTGCCAGAAAGTGATCCTGGTCAGCGACAACCTCAACACGCACACGAAAGGGGCCTTCTACGCCGCCTTCCCCCGGAGCGAGCTCGTCAATTGGTGCGTCGGATGGAATTCCGACACACGCCCAAACACGGCCGTGGGCCGACGGCTGTTGAATGAACACCGCGCCGAGAACGAACTGAGTTCTGTGACTCGCCAGTGCGTCGCTGGCCGCCGCTTCGGCGACCTCGAGACCCTGCGTGACGAAACCGCCGCCTGGTCAATCGACGTGAACTCGACCCAACGCGGCGTCGACTGGCAAATGAAAATCGACGACGCCCGCGGCAAGCTGACCTCCGTCCCCGAAGATTAAGCGGTGACGCGGCACTAGTTGTGGCTTCCGTTCTGGGCGAGTTGAGTCTTACAGCGCATTCCCGAATGTGAAGTCGCCGTTTTGGATGTCGATGATGATGCGGGAGCCTTCCTCAAATTCGCCGCCGAGGATCGCGTTGGCGAGTTCGTTTTGGAGGCGCGGATGAAAAAACGGTGTCAGGAACCGACAATCGCCGACAATGGAGCCAATCGGTTCCTGACACGAATGGCACTGCCGTCCCTGTTTTTGCGATGGTGGGCGCGAAGCGGTAGGCCGCACTCGCAAGTGAAGGTCGGCGAACACGCACTCTCGGTCGCATGTCAGGCTTGGAATGCTCGCGAGAAGACGCGTGCTACTCGTGCGAACCGGCCGTCTCGCGGGAGTCTTCCCACTCGTCCATTGTCATGACGACTTCGCGCGCTTGGCTGCCGTTGAAGGTGCCGACGATGCCGTCTTCGGCCATCCAGTCGATCATGCGTGCGCCGCGTCCGTAGCCGACGCCGAGCGCACGTTGCAACAGCGAGACACTGCCACGGCCTTCGCGGATCACGATTTCCACGGCTTGGTCGTACAAGTCGTCTCGATCGCGCGGCTCGCTCGCTCCCTTGGCTCCCTTGGTCGTAGCGACTTGGAGATTCATCAGTTCCTGGTCGTACTCGGGCTGCTGGTCGCCGAAGAACTCGATGACGCGATTCACTTCCTCGTCGCTGACGAACGTCCCTTGAGCGCGACGGAGCGTACTCGTGCCGGGAGCCATGTAGAGCAGGTCGCCGTTGCCGAGCAACTTGTCGGCTCCCATCTCATCCAGCACGACGCGGCTATCCATGCGACTGGCAACTTGGAACGAGATTCGAGCGGGCAGGTTCGACTTGATCAGTCCCGTGATGACATCGACCGTCGGCTTCTGAGTCGCCAACACGAGATGGATCCCGACCGCACGCGACTTCTGCGCGAGCCGGATGATGTGGCCTTCCACGTCCTTGCCGGAGGTCATCATCATGTCGGCCATCTCGTCGGCGACGATGACGATGTACGGCATTGTTTCGGGGATGAGATCGGCTTCATCCGAATCGGGATCGATGTCGAGCTTGCGCAGGACTTTGTCCTTGCCGAGCTTGTTGTAGCTGTCCAGATGTCGCACGCCGCAACGAGCCAGCAAGGCGTAACGCTCTTCCATTTTGTCCACGGCCCAGCCCAGCACCGCCTCGGCCTTCTTCATGTCCGTGATGACCGGGTGCATCAGATGTGGGATGCGGCTGTATGGCGATAGCTCGACCATCTTCGGGTCGATCATCAGCATCTTCACTTGGTCCGGACTGCGACTCAGCAGGATCGACAAGATCAACGTGTTCAGGCAAACGCTCTTGCCCGTCCCCGTGCGACCGGCGATCAACAAGTGCGGCATCTTGGTCATGTCGATGACCATCGGCTTGCCGCTCACGTCCTTACCGAGGAACAGCGGGATGGCCTTCGATTCAAAATCGGCCTGACAGGTTTGGAGCAGTTCCTTCAGACGGACCATCACTCGGACTTCGTTAGGAACTTCGACTCCCACCGTGTTCTTGCCGGGGATCGGCGAGACGACGCGCACCGATGGCACGCGTAGCGCGACCGCCAAGTCATCGGCCAACGAAACGACTTTGGAAAGACGCAGACCCTTTTCGAGTTCCAACTCGAACTGCGTGATGACCGGCCCGGTATCGATCTCAACGACCTTGATGTTCAGTCCGAATTCTTGAAACGTCCGTTCGAGCGTGGCGGCGGCGATCTGAGCCTTCGCCGCCAGCAAGTCGTAAGGAAACGCTTCCGCATCCTCCAGCATCTCATGGCCGGGAAACTGGTACGGCAGACGTTCGGCCGGTGGCGCGGTCAACTTCGGTGCGACGGGAACAGCGGCCGACAGGCCCATCCCCATCGGCGGGTTGACTCGGATCGGAGCGCGATGCGCCGCGAGTGTGAACGTCATGCCGTGGTCAGTCACTGAGCTGTCTACTACCGGTCCCCTGACGAGTGACGGTTCCGCAACGGCCGGGTGATCTGGTTCAACTGACAATGGCGATGGCAGCACAGGCGAAGAAACCAATGCTGACCGCGAAGCAAACTCATTTTCTTCAGCAGCCTCTTTGTGCAAGCGGCCCAAGCTCGATCTCGCTGCTGGCGCGGCAGCCCCAGACGAGTTCACTCCCGCCAGAATTGGAGCGGGAATATCGACGAGCGATGAGTACCAACTCTTGACCGGGATCGGTGTCGATTTGGCCAACGCAGAAACAGGAACAACCGGCACGAAGGCCGGTTCCAAAGGCGGAGGCTCCACACGATCCGGCTGATTTGGATCGGGAACAATCGGCGGACGCTGACCGAAGGCCAGGCGACTCCACAACGTGATCGGCAACAACGCGGCACAGCACACCGTTTTAAGTAGGTGATGTTCGCCCGTCAGAAGCAGTCCGGCCACGAACAACGACGTGAGCAACACGACGCTTCCCATGCGAGTCAGGCTTTCGTCCAACAGGATGCCGCCCCACGCCCCGACGTAACCGCCGTTGCCGGTCAACGGGCCGACCAGTGTGATCGGCAGAAACCACTGCCCCGCCACGCAGACGGCCATCAGCATCAAAGCGGCTCCGACCAACCGCCACGTCACGTCGCCAACGTGGTCGCGTGCGAACAAGCGGATGTCCGCCACGATCAGCGCGACGAGCAAGAAGTACGCACCGACTCCCATCGTGACAATCAGCGTGTGAGCGGCCACAGCTCCGGCGGGGCCACCCAAGTTTTGGGCGGCATTGCGAGTGGGAAACACACTCCGCGCAGGCGGGTCCGCAGGGTCATAGCTGGCGAGGCTCAGTCCCAGAAAGACCGCCGCTGCCAAGACCGCGAGTGCCATCAGATCGGTTCGTAGTCGCGCGTAGTCGAACATGACTCGCCCGTCTCCGCGCACGCCACGATCACGCCGAAGCCGATCCTCGGCTCCACCCGTTGCTCGAAACGGCTGCTCCGCCTGCAAGAAGTTTCCCGGCCAGAAGCGCACCGCTCTGTCAGCGTGTTGACACGTCTAGCCACGGTCTGAAACTTAGCACCTGTTTCGCAGACAGGTTGAGGAAACACCTCACACCGTGTGGCGAATCGACAACATTGCGTGCCAGTTGTACCGGTCCTGCCCAGAAGTTGGCTGAGTCAACGGTCGGGATGAAAGCCGGACGAAATGGGGTACATCCAAGCCTGACGCGCAAGCGAAGGAGGAGATCGCGACGTTGCCCCTTCGCTTGCGCGTCAGGCTTCGATACAGGGCGTCACAAGGCAGGGCGTCACAAGCATCCCTAGCGCGCAAGATGCTGCTCGATCCAGCTCCAAAGCTGCCCGGCGACGATGAGCTTGGTTCCTGCGAACGTCTCGACGCTGCGTCCGGCAGGGTCGATGATCTCGATCCGATTGGTCTCGGCACCGATGGCGGTGGGGCGATTCAGGACGATCGCGTCGCAGTTCTTTTCTTTCAACTTGCGCAAGGCGTTGACATGCGCGAACTCGTCGGATTCCAAAGCGAAGCCGACGATCCAACGGCCCCCTTTGTGACGGCCCAGGTCGGCGAGGACATCGGCGGTCTCGACAAGTTCCAGTTCGAGTGACACACCCTTCTTGGCGAGTTTCCCGGAAAAGCGTGACTTCGGACGGTAGTCGCACACGGCGGCAGTTGCGATCACGCCGTCGCAGAGCGGGAAGAGTTGGTTGCAGGCGGCGAGTAATTCGTCGGTCGTTTCCACCGCGTGAACTTCGCAACCAGTGGGCGGAGTGAGCGCAACCGGACCACATGCGAGTACGACCTGGTGTCCCGCTGCCAGCACGGCCTCGGCCAGCGCGAATCCCATTCGGCCGCTGCTGGCATTTGAGAGATACCGCACGTCATCGAGATACTCGCGCGTCGGCCCGGCTGTAATGAGGACTTTCATGGAGCGATCACGCAGAAGGAGGGCGTAGGATGGGCACTCCTGCCCGTCCGGCCTTTGCCGACACTTCTAGTTCGAGCGAAGTGTGAGCGGGCAGGAGTGTCCGTCCTACTTGGCTATTTGGGGTTTGACATCGAGCTGTCGCACGATGGCCTCAATGATTTCTGTCGGCTCGGCCATGCGACCGGCTCCGATCTGGCCACAGCTCAACCAACCTGTGCCCGGTTCGACAAAGAGGACTCCGTCAGCACGAAGCTGCACCACGTTGCGTTGAACCGAGGGCTTGGCCCACATCTCACAGTTCATGGCAGGCGCGAGCAGCAACGGACAGGTGATGGTCAGCGTGAGCGTCGATAACAAATCACGAGCAAAGCCACTCGCGACCTCGGCCAGAAAATTGGCGGTCGCTGGTGCGACGACCATTAAGTCGGCTCGCTGAGCCAACCCAATGTGTTCACCACGAAAGTGCTCCACCGGGCGGAATGCCTCGTGATACACGGGTCGCCCGGTGAGAGCCTCAAACGTCGTGGGGCCGATAAATTCGCGCGCCGCCTCGGTCATGACAACCGTCACGGCGGCCCCACTCTGCACCAGCTTGCTGCACAGGTCGGCCGCCTTGTAAGCGGCAATGCCACCCGTCACGCCCAGCAGGATTTCACGATTCTTCACGGCGGGCATCCCTCAAGAATGAGCCGCAGACGCGGACTTTATCGCCGCATCAGCCAACGCAAACTCACATGTCGTCCAAGGACGGCCCGCTATCAAAGTGACGTACACGGTTCTGATCGGGGCGAGTAATGACGACACCCGTTGAATCGAGGTAAATCTTGTCCTGCATGATCTCTTGAACGACTACTTCCATCGGGTTCTTAGTCTTGATATCCACGAGCGGGCGGGCACCACGGTTGATCGCCACCATGCGTTTTTGAATCAGCGTAGACAGCTTAAATCGTCCGCCGCACTTCTTAACAATCGTTTCTTCCATCAGTTCGTCGAGCATGGCATCCTCCCAAAAAAAAGCACTTGTCCCTCCGGTTGACAGACCGGCCGTCAGTCGAGGGGCGAGTTAGGGTGTGTAGTGTGGCGGCTGTCCGAACATCAAGCAAGGCTTGAGTCAGCGACGATTTACGCGACAAGCTGGTTGGACAAAATTTGGCAAATGGTTTCCACCGCATGATCCAATTCGTCATTGACCACGCGATGACGATATCGATCGGCCAGCAAAAGTTCTTCGTGAACTCGTTTCAGGCGTTTCTCGATGGTGGCTTCAGAGTCTGTGCCGCGCGATCTCAGTCGCTGTTCGCAGACAGCAAGTGAGGGAGGCTCGAGAAAGATCGTGAGTGAGTCGGAATAGATTTCCATCACCCGCAACGCCCCTTGCACGTCAATTTCTAAGAACGCCCAGCCGCCAGCTTGTCGCGCTCGTTCGATCTCTGATCGAAGCGTCCCGTACCAATAGCCCGCGCCGAACACTTCGGCTGTCTCCAAGAACTCATCCCGTGCGCGTCGCGCCGCGAAGTCTTCCGGCGACAGGAAATAGTAGGCGTCACCTGCCACTTCACCGGTTCGAGGCGGGCGAGTTGTCGCGGAGACGCACTTTACTAGCTTGACCGGAGCCTCACGGATCAGACGTTCGACAACCGTCGTCTTGCCGCTCCCACTGGGGCCGGAAAGAACCACGACTTGAAACGAGCTGGGCGGATCGAACATCTCGGCCACCGTCGGTCACTCCACGTTTTGAACGATTTCGCGCATCCGCTCGACGGCAACTTTGGCTTCCACTGCTGCGTGCGAAATCTCGATGTGGTTGGCTTTCGAGCCGATCGTGTTCACTTCACGAAACAACTCTTGGCACATGAAGTCGAGTTTGCGGCCCTGTGACGTAGTGTCGTCGAGCAACTTCAAGAACTGCGACAAGTGACTCCGCAGGCGGGTGATCTCTTCCGTGATATCACAGCGATCTGCAAACAGCGCGACCTCACGCAAGACATCCGACGGGCCCAAGCGTGAGTCGAGGTCTTTCATCAGGTCATTCACGCGCTGGAGCAACTTCTCGCGGTACTCGACGATCACCTGCGGTGAGAAACTCGAAATCCGATCCACTTGCATCGCGATCGCTTTGCATTGCACGTGCATCTCGACCGCCATTGAGGCCCCCTCGCGCTGACGGAACTCTCCCATTCGCAGCGCTGCCTCACGAACATTCCGCTCGACGATCGGCCACAGTTGTTGGACGGTCTCCGTGTCGAACCGGCCGTCATCAATCACTGCGGGCAAAGTGAGCAACGATCCGATCGCGGGTGTCTCAGTTCCCAATTGCTGGGAAACAGCCTGAAGCTGCTTCCAGTAGCCAGCCAACACGAACTGATTGATCTGCGGCGAATTCGTATTGGCGGAGCGTTCCAACCGGATCGCTAATGACACGCTGCCTCGAGAAATGGTCTCACGCAGCAGGCGTTCGATGTCATTTTCCAAGTGGGCAAAGCCGTCGGGGCAGCGCAGGGAAAGCTTGAAGTGGCGGTTGTTGACGCTGCGAAGTTCGATTCGGCAGACCACGTCGCCAGCTTGCTCGCGAGCTTCTCCAAACCCTGTCATGCTCAATAGCACTGTGCGTCACTCCCTGTTGAGGACTCCCTCATTATACCGCGCGCGGCCGAGGCTGATACATTTGTCGCGGCAGCACACAAACCCGAAGTGTAAACGAGGAAGTGTGTTGCGTTCCACACTTACGCTTCGGGTTAGTGTCAGCCTCGACCGCGCGAGGCATAGAACCGACGAGCGCGATTCAAGGCTCGAATCGAAGGACTTTCGATCCGTGACAGGATGTCCCTCCGAATCGCGTACTGCTGATTCGCTCAATCATTCACCCTGCTTGGTGTCTGACGATTCAGGCTTCGCAGGCTTGTCCTGCTGCTCAGCTTTAGGTGGAGTTGGCTCTTTCGTTTCCGCAGCATCAGGTTTCACGGGCACTGCCAGATCCTCTGCCTTTACGGGAGGCTTGGCGTCAGCAGCGTCACTGGCTTTGACTGCATCCGCATCATCATTTTTCGCAGCAGCGCCGTCCTCAATTTTCTTCTCGCCATTTACAGGTTCGCCCGGCTTGGAATCAACAGCGTCGTTATTTTTGTCGGCAGGAGCGGTAATCACGGCCTTGTCACCATCTTTGGTTAAGACCGTTGCTCGAGAAACCTTGGTCGCCGCCGCATTCACGACGAGAATGCAGATACACGCCAACGTGATCCAAAAAATCGCGACGCCGATCGTGATCTTAGTGAAAATGTCACCAGCCTTGGTGCCGAATGCGCTCTGGCCGCCCATTCCGCCAAACGCCCCTGCCAGTCCGCCACCGCGCCCGCGTTGGAGCAGGATGAGTCCGATCAGGAATATCCCGACGAACATGTGCAAGGTCAACAACGCGTAAGCCAGATACATCATCTTGAACATCCCTTTTCACCGCTCAATAGTCGCGGCGAGAATTCCGAGCTGATTTGAAACGAATCTCATTCGACTCATCCGGCAGCCAATTCCGCCGCCGCTCGAATAATGCCGAGAAACTGTTCACTTTTCAGGCTCGCACCGCCGACCAATGCGCCGTCCACGTTGGGCTGTGAAAGCAATTCCTTGGCGTTATCAGCCTTCACGCTACCACCATATTGAATCCGCATGGCATCGGCAGACGCCTGATCGAATCTCGTTGCCAGCCAATTTCTGATGAACAGATGTGTCGCTTCAGCCTGTTCGGGAGACGCCGTCAAGCCGGTGCCAATCGCCCAAACCGGTTCATAGGCAATCACGAGCTTGCCCAGTTGACCGGCCTCAACTCCCGCCAAGCCACCCTGAAGTTGAGTACTCAGCACAGACTCGGTGCGATTGGATTCCCGGTCCTGCAAGACCTCGCCAACACAAAAGATCACGTCCAACCCACGCTGCCACGCGGCATGAATCTTCTTGTTGACCAGTTCGTCGGTCTCACCAAAGAACTGTCGCCGTTCACTGTGGCCGATTACCACCCACCGGCAGCCAACATCGACGAGCATCTCTAAAGATGTTTCGCCCGTGAAAGCACCTGGCTTTTCATAGTGAGCATTCTGGCCACCCAGCATCACTGGGCTGTTCGCCAAGGAACTGCCGACGGGGATGAGGTATGGAAACGGTGGGCACACCGCGACATCGACATTCGGCTGGCTGCGAGTCACTTCAGCAGCAACCTCACTGGCAAGTGCCTGTGCGGAGGCCATCGTCGTGTTCATCTTCCAATTGCCAGCCACGAACAGGCGGCGCATCGCATCATCCTTAGACCCCGCTCGACCTGTGTATTGGCGTCACGAGCGGATCAGTGAAACCAAGAAACATCTCTACCAGCCAACCCAAGATGCGGTCATTGAAGTCGCCACATGCTTCGCAGCGATCACCCACACAACACGTTATTCGACCGGCTCACTTCGCGGATACGACCCCAAAATTTCCATCCGAACCGCCATTTTCGCGAGGTCTTCCAACGCCCGTTTCACCTTCGCATCCTTGGTGTGACCTTCACAATCCAAGAAAAAGATGTAGCCCGTTTCTGGGCCACGCAGCGGAAACGACTCGATCCAAGTCAGGTTCAGTTTGGACTGCTTGAAGATGGCCAACGACTCTGACAATGAACCCGGCCGGTGGGGAATCTGAAGCAGGATCGAAGTTCTATCTTTTCCGGTCGAACCAACCGGCTTATCGCCGATCACAGCGAACCGAGTGACGTTACTTTTATTGTCTTCAATGTGCTCGGCCAAGACATGTAGGCCGTACTCGACCGCGGCCTGCTTACTCGCAATGGCAGCTGCTCCCGGTTTGTCACGAGCCAACTGAGCCGCTGTCGAAGTGCTTGTCACTTCGATGACGCGTGCTTGCGGCATGTTCTTACTGATCCACTCACGGCACTGCGAAAGTGCTTGAGGCTTGCTGTAAACCTCGCTGATTTCGCCGCGCGGAGAGCGACCGAGCAAATTGTGATGGATGCTGAGTTGGATCTCACCGCAGATCCTAAGTGGAAGCCGTGTAAACATATCCAGCGTGTCAATAATTCGACCATCGGTACTGTTCTCGATGGGAACGACGCCAAAGTCGGCATGGCCGCGATTTACTTCTTCAAACACAGCGGGAATCGTATTCACTGGGATCAAATCTGCAGACTCACCAAACCGTTCGATCGCGGCCATGTGCGAGAAGCTATAGGCAGGCCCCAGATAGACCGCCCGCTGAATGCGTGCTTGATTCCGAACGGAACTCAGAATTTGTCGGAAAACTCCTCGAATAGCACGAGGAGTAAGTGGCCCAGGGTTCTCGGCTTCCAATTTTGCGAAGAGGTCATCGTCAGATCGCGGGTCGTAAATGGCCGTCCGCCGATCCGGAGACGCTTCGATGAGCTTGATCGTCGCCATCGCCCGCCGGTTTAAGAGTTTTACGATATCTTGATCGAGCTTAGCGATATCTGCCAGCACAGACGCTTGGTTTTTGGCAGTGGATGAAGCCGGCTGCTTACCAGAAGACGATAATGAGGTTGGTTTTGCAGCTTTTTTTGGCACTGGTTTACTCGCCATCCAACCCGCCTCCACCGAGACAATCCGAACGGACGCCTCCCTGCAAAATTTTAACCGGTTTCATCTTCATGAAAGACTTCCACCTGCCTCAACATCCAAATTGAGGAAACTCTTTTACTGGCAGGATTTCGTATTTGCAAGCGGCCCACCCTGTTCGATGCGGCTGGAGTTGCTAAGAGTCGAATCCTGCGCCATCTCCCTCCACAAGTCGCTGCCATTTTGGCTGCGTGGGCGGTGGCTGACTATGAACCAACTGGCGACAATTTGGCAGTGCCGTGGCAAGCCAAGCGGTGCTTTCGAGTGATGACATTTCGTAACTGCCTTAAAAAAAGAGGTTTAACTCGAAGTGGCCACCTTGGAATCGACTGGCGCGACCTTTGCTTCCCTGCTCGAGTCACCCAAGCTCGGACGAAACGAGCCAGTTCAAATCATTCAGAAGCCGGATTGCGGGAGACATCACCCCGTTTGAGAGGCTTGCGGCGTCGAGACTTCATCCCAAGGAGCAAGCACTATGGCCATTCAAGAAAAGATCATCGGCATCGACCTCGGAACGACCAACTCGGTCGTTTCCGTCATGGAAGGGGGCGAAGTCAAAGTCATCGCAAATCAAGACGGCAACCGCCTGACTCCGAGCGTCGTGGCTTACACCGAAAAGGGCGACCGTCTTGTTGGAGACCCCGCCAAGCGGCAGGCCGTCACGAATCCGAAGAACACCGTCTACTCGATCAAGCGGTTCATGGGGCGTCGGCACAACGAGGTCGAGTCCGAAGAGAAGATGGTTCCGTACAAGGTCGTCGGCGGCGCGAGCGAATACGTGAAGGTCGAGGTTCACGGCAAGACGTACACGCCGCCGGAAGTCTCGGCTCAGATACTTCGCAAGTTGAAGGAAGCGGCTGAAGCGTATCTCGGTCACACCGTGACGCGCGCCGTCATCACGGTTCCGGCCTACTTCAACGATGCTCAACGTCAGGCGACGAAGGACGCGGGTGAGATCGCCGGTCTGAAGGTTGAGCGAATCATCAACGAGCCGACGGCAGCGGCCCTCGCCTACGGTTTGCAGAACAAGAAGAACGAGAAGATCGCCGTCTTCGACCTCGGGGGCGGAACGTTTGATGTTTCGGTCCTTGAGGTCGATCACGAACTCGTCGAGGTACTCAGCACCAACGGCGACACGCACCTCGGGGGAGACGACTTTGACGAAGTGCTCATCAAGCACATTGCCGACAAGTTCCAGGCCGAGCACGGCATCGACCTCCGCAAGGACGCGATGGCTTTGCAGCGGCTGCGTGAAGCGGCCGAGAAGGCGAAGAAGGAGCTTTCGGGTCAGCAATCGACGGACATCAACCTGCCCTTCATCACGGCCGACGCCAGCGGTGCGAAGCACCTGCAACTGACGGTAACGCGCGCCGAGTTCGAGCGGATGGTCGATCACCTCGTCGAACGCTGCCGCGCACCGGTCGAGAACGCTCTACGCGACGCCAAGTTGTCGCCGAGCCAGATCGATGAGATCGTGCTCGTCGGCGGTTCGACTCGCGTGCCGATGGTCCAGGAATTCGTCAAGAAGATGTTCGGTGGCAAGGAACCTCATCGCGGTGTGAACCCCGACGAAGTGGTGGCGATCGGCGCGGCCATTCAAGGGGGCATCATCTCGGGCGACGTGAAGGATATGGTGCTGCTCGATGTGACGCCGCTGTCGCTCGGCTTGGAAACGGAAGGTGGCGTGCTGACGGTCCTCGTCGAACGCAACTCGACCATACCCGTTACCAAGAAGGAAACATTCTCGACGGCCGCCGATGGTCAGACCGCAGTCACGATCAGCGTCTTCCAAGGTGAGCGACCGATGGCGCGCGACAACCGCATGCTGAATCAATTCAATCTCGAAGGGATTCTCCCCGCGCGACGTGGCGAGCCGAAGGTCGAAGTCACGTTCGACATCGACGTGAACGGCATCCTCAACGTCAAGGCGAAGGATCAAGCCACGGGCAAGGAGCAGTCGGTGCGGATCGAGAACTCCAGCGGGCTCGATACCTCAGAGATCGAGCGGATGAAGAAGGACGCCGAGTCGCACGCGGGCGAAGACAAGCAACGCCGTGAGTTGGCCGAGGCTAAGAACAAAGCCTCGATGTCGGTTTACGAGACCGAGAAGGTTTTGAAGGAGCACGGTGCGAAGCTCGATGCCGCGTCGAAGGCCGCCGTCGAGGCGAGCATCGAAAAGGTGAAAGCTGCCGAAAAGGGGACCGACATCGCCGCGATCAACTCGGCTGTCGAGAGCCTTCAGCAGGCCAGCTACTCGCTCGCCCAGCACGTTCAGAACGCAGCGGGTGCCGCAGCCGGAGCCGCTCCGGAAGCAGCAGCCGGTGGTGCGAAGCCCGATGACGGCGTGATCGACGCCGAGTTTGAAAAGAAAAGCTGACCCATGACGAACAGGCGTCGGAGCCCTTTGCGGCTCCGACGCCCTGCACTTCACTTTGCCCTCTCGCTCGCAGGCATTCGTCTGCGCATCATCTTCCCGCACAAATTCCAGTACGCTGAATAACGCGGCTTCACCACGACGGCTACCGATCCGTACAGCACTGGTTGGAAAGAGGTTCGATCATGGCCTTTCGTCCCGACAAGCTCACAGTCAAAGCTCAAGAGGCGGTCCAGTCGGCGCAGCAGTTTGCTGAGTCGCAGGGGCATCCGCAGTTGATGCCGTTGCATTTGCTCAAGGCATTGCTCGACGAGCAGCAGGGGATCGTCCGGCCATTGCTGGAGAAGATCGGCATCCAGGTCAGCCAACTGCGCGGGATCATTGATGCCGACTTGAACAAACTGCCGCGCGCTTCCGGCGGTCAGGTTGGAGCGAGTCCCGCCGCGATGCAGGTGTTGGAGAAGGCTCAGCAGCAGGCGGACGCGATGAAGGATGCCTTCGTCTCGACGGAGCATCTGTTCCTCGCGTTGACGCAGGTGGACGATCAGGCTTCGCGAGTCTTGAAGCTGAACGGCGTCACCGAGCGTGACGTGTTGAACGCCCTCAAGTCGGTTCGGGGTTCGCAAACGGTCACCGATCAGAATCCCGAGGACAAGTACCAGGCGCTGGAGAAATACGGCAAGGATCTCGTGGCGCTGGCCCGTCTCGGAAAGATCGATCCCGTGATTGGACGCGATCAGGAAATCCGCCGCGTCATCCAGGTGCTGTCTCGTCGCCGGAAGAACAACCCGGTGCTGATTGGCGACGCGGGCGTGGGCAAGACGGCCATCGTCGAGGGTCTCGCCCACCGCATCGTGCAGGGTGATGTGCCGCAGAACTTGAAGGAGAAAGTTGTCATCGCGCTCGACATGGGAGCACTCATCGCCGGAGCCAAGTATCGCGGCGAGTTTGAAGACCGCCTGAAGGCCGTCCTCAAAGAGGTCTCCGAAGCGGAAGGCCGAGTCATCCTGTTCATCGACGAACTCCACACGGTTGTCGGAGCCGGTGCGTCCGAGGGAGCGATGGATGCGGCGAACCTGCTCAAGCCGGCGCTGGCTCGCGGCGAACTTCATTGTGTCGGAGCGACGACGCTCGACGAGTACCGCAAGTCGATCGAGAAAGACCCCGCCCTCGAACGTCGCTTCCAGCCGGTCCTCGTCAACGAGCCGAGCGTCGAAGACACGGTCTCGATCCTGCGCGGTTTGAAGTCGCGCTACGAATCGCATCACGGCGTGAGGATCACCGACGACGCTCTCATCTCGGCCGCGACCCTCTCCGACCGCTACATCAACGACCGGTTCCTGCCCGACAAGGCCATCGATCTCGTGGATGAAGCGGCGAGCAAGCTCCGCATGGAGATGGACTCGATGCCGGCCGAGATCGACGAGGCGACTCGCAATCTGACCCGCCTCCAGATCGAAGCGGCTGCTCTCGCGTCGGAGCCGAGCGCCGACAGCAAGGCCCGTCTGCAAGAGCTTCGCAAACAGATCGCCGATCGTGAGGAGAGCGTTAACGCGCTGAAGACGCGCTGGCAGGTCGAGAAGGAAGCCCTCACCGGAATTCGCCCGCTGAAGGAAGAGATTGAGAAGCTGCGCACGGCGTATGACCAAGCCTTCACGCAAGCCCAGCGCACGAACGCCAACGACGATTTCGTGCGCGCGTTCGGCGCGGAGCAGAAGCTGAAAGAGGCCGAACAAAAACTGGCCGCGGCCGAACAGCGAGCCTCTCAAGTCGGAGGCGACAGCGGCCAACGATTGCTCCGTGAAGAGGTGACTCAAGAAGACATCGCGAAGGTCGTCGGCACGTGGACCGGCATCCCAGTTTCGCGCCTGTTGCAGACCGAGAAGACCAAACTCCTCCAGATGGAAGACCACATCCACGAGCGGATGATCAACCAGGCCGAGGCGGTCACGGCGGTGGCCAATGCGGTCCGGCGGTCACGCTCCGGCTTGCAGGATCCCAGCCGGCCGATCGGTTCGTTCATCTTTCTCGGCCCGACCGGCGTCGGCAAAACGGAACTGTGCAAGGCGCTGGCTGCGTTCCTGTTCGACGACGAACGGGCGATGGTCCGCATCGACATGAGCGAGTTCATGGAGAAGCATTCGGTCGCCCGCCTGATCGGTGCCCCACCCGGATACATCGGCTACGAAGAGGGTGGCAAATTGACCGAGGCCGTGCGCCGCCGACCGTACTCCGTCCTGTTGCTCGATGAGATCGAGAAGGCTCACCGCGACGTGTTCAATGTCCTGCTGCAACTGCTCGACGACGGACGTCTCACCGACAGCCACGGCCGCACGGTTGACTTCACGAACACCATCGTCGTGATGACGTCCAACATTGGTAGCCAGACAATCATGGACCTCGCCGGGAAGGAGGACGACGCCGAGATCTCCCGCCGCGTGATGCACGCCCTGCGCAAAGAGTTCCTCCCCGAGTTCCTCAACCGAGTCGATGAAACGATCGTCTTCCACCCGCTGACGAAGCACGAGATCCGGCAGATCGTCGATCTGCAACTGGTCCGCTTGCAGAAGCGACTCGAAGACAACGGCTTCACGCTGGTGGTGACGGATGCCGCCAAGAAGCAACTCGCCGAAGAAGGCTACGACCCGGTCTACGGTGCCCGCCCGCTGAAGCGAGTCATCCAGCAACGCCTCCAAAACGAACTCGCCAACGCAATCCTCGGCGGCGAGTTCGAAGAAGGCTCCTGCATCACCATCGATGTCCAAAACGGCGACTTCACGTTCGGCTCGGACTGGCAAGGGGGCAGTGTCGGCCAGCCTGCCTGAACGTTTTGGCATGAGTCAAAACCGCGGTGTGGTTTGCCCAGAGTCTTTCAGTAGGGGTGGTGCTTGAACGTTGGCAAACGTCGTCCGTCTCTCTTTGGCCGTTCGCAAAGTCTGGCCTGGTTCAACTTGGTGAGCAGCTCCGAAGCGGCCCCTCACCTTAACTCTCTCCCCTACAAAGCTGGAGGCGAGGGGACCAGAGAAGACAACTGCACCCCGTTGCGACCGCGATTTAAACCAGACCCAAAATCTCATGGGGGCCACAGTCATCGACGTGTTTCACGTTGGGCGTGTCATCCCGCAGTCACGATGATCGAACAATTCAGTGGGCGATGACTGGTACATTGTTTACCTGCTTGCATGACCGTAAGCTCGCGGCATGTCGTCCGAGGTCTCAACGCTGTTGTTTGCGATCCAACGAGGGGGAGACCACGCGTTATGTGAGTTGTTGCCGTTGGTCTATGACGAGTTACGAGCGATGGCTCGCGCGAAATTGGCTCAGGAATCGGCGGGGCAGACGTTGCAGGCGACCGAGCTGGTCCACGAGGCTTACCTGCGGTTGGTCGATGCGCCGGTGGCTCAGGAGTGGCAGAGTCGCAAGTACTTCTTTGCGGCGGCTGCGGAAGCGATGCGGCGGATTTTGATCGAGAGTGCTCGACGCAAACAGTCGCTCAAACGGGGCGGCGAGTGGGACCGGATCGAGATCGCGCTGAACGACCTTTCGGAAGTCGGCTCCGATATCAATGTGTTGGAGATCGACGAAGCGTTGATTCGTTTGGCCTCTCAGGACGCTCAGGCGGCAGAGTTGGTCAAGCTGCGGTACTACACCGGGCTGCCGCTGGCGGAAGCGGCCGAGATGCTGGAGATGTCGGAACGCTCGGCCCGCCGCTTGTGGGCGTATGCACGCTCGTTCTTGCTGGAGGAGCTGTCGCCGGAACCGTAGTGGCCGAATGGCAGGAATCCGCAGTGTTGGAGTTCAGGATTCAGAAGCCTGCCTTAAGGGAGCGGTGCAACGCCCCTCAAACAAACTTTGACGTTTCCGACAAAAGTCAAAGTAGTAGGCACATTCCATGTGCCGTTCACCGAATTCCTCGGCGAATCACGGTTTCGCGGACGGCACACGGAGTGTGCCTGCTACTTCTGTCGGAAACGTCAACTTTGTTTTTTTTGGCCGGGTCTGTAGGCGGATCTCGCATGTGTTTCTTGAGCTTGGCGGAAGTCCCGACCGCGAGCACGGAGCGATGAGCCATGCGAGAACGAGACCTCTTCATTGCCGCCTTTGAGATCAGCGACGAGATCGCGCGACGGGCGTATCTCGATACGGCGTGTGCTGGCGATGCCGTTCTGCGTGCTCGGGTCGAGCGATTGCTTGTCCGACAAACCGGAGCAGGAGACTTTCTCGAACGACCGGCGGCTGATTTGTGTTCGGACATCGACAGCGGGTTGCTCACGGAAGCGAATGGACTCGGGCAACGCGGAGACGATCCTCCGACCGTCAACGGGCAGACCGGGGACACGGCGCGGACGGTCCTTGTGACTGCGGTGGCTTCGGTCCCGCTGCCGTCGCGCACCAACGTGGTCGCTGACTTGCCGAGTGGCTTGAACGACGAGGCGTTGGCATTGGGAACGCTGTTTGGCCGGTATCGCGTCGAGCGAGTGCTCGGTACGGGGGGCATGGGGATTGTCTATCTGGCCGAAGACTTGCGGCTGGGACGGCGAGTGGCGTTGAAGATTCCCAAGTTCGATGCCGACGGCAAACTCCAATTGAGCGAGCGGTTTCGCCGAGAAGCGCGGACGATGGCGTCGGTGGTGCATCGCAACCTCTGTCCGATCTTTGATGTCGATGAACAAGACGGCAAGCATTACTTGACGATGGCCTTCATCGACGGCGAGCCGTTGTCGCAGATCATCAAGCAAGGTTCGTCGTTGACTGCGCGCCAGATCGCCGAGTTGATTCGCAAGCTGGCGCTGGGGCTGGAGGCCGCTCATTGCGCGGGAGTTGTGCATCGTGACCTGAAGCCTGCCAACGTGATGATCGACCGCAGCGGCGAGCCGATCTTGATGGACTTCGGGCTGGCCTGGATGGTGCATGAGACTGACTCGCGCGTGACGCTGTCAGGCGCGATCATCGGCACGCCAGCCTACATGTCTCCGGAGCAGGCCGAAGGAGTTGCCGAAAAGATTGGAGCGGCGGCGGACATCTACAGCTTGGGAGCGATCTTTTATGAGCTGCTCGCCGGACGGCCGATTCACAGCGGCAGCGTGACTCATGTGTTGTTCAAACTCAGGCACGACGCTCCGATTCGTCCCCGCGAGATTCGCAGCGATGTCGATCCGATGCTGGAAGCGATCTGCTTGAAAGCCATCTCGCGCCGTCCTGAAGATCGGTTCGCCACGGCGGCTGAGTTCGCGGAAGCACTCGGTGGATTACTGTCCGAACGATGGGCGGGCGAGGCTCCCGCCGAGCCGCGAATGGGCGGAAGACACGGCTCGGCGGGAGCCTCGCCCGCCCGGGATCGAGTCATCCTCGCCAACAGAACCGACGTGCTGCCGACGGACGCGGGCGCAAACACGATTGCCTTTTTGAAGCCTCAAGTCGCTCGGCGCAGCAAGTCGCGAATCGCACTGCTGAGTCTGTTGTTGGTCGGTGTGCTCGGAGCCGTGTGGGCGACGATCGAGCAGCAACGGAAAGGCGAAACGTCGAGGTCGATTGTCACAATCCCCTCAACACCAACGACTCCGACGAAGGCCGATGCTCCCACGCGACAAGCAGGCGACGGGCAGGTTGAAAACCTGCCCCACGAGATTGCTCCCGCGAAGCCACAGGTTCCCGTTGATCCGGGCAAGCCGTTCGTGGTGGTCCGCGAAGGGAAGGACGTGCGAACGCTCAAGACATTGGTGTCAGCGATCAATGAGTTGCAGCCGGGCGATGTCATCGAGATTCGATCGAACGAGCGGTTGCCAATTTCCATGACGGAGCCGGTCATCAAGTCGCTCGCGATCCGCGCGGGAGCGGGCTATCGCCCCTGGCTGGTGTTTGTTGGGAACGGAACCTGTGAGATCAAAGCGGATTTCTCAGTCGAAGGCTGCGATCTCGATCTGCGTTCAGGGCCGTTTACTCCCTTTGATCAAAAGAACTCGACGTGGCGATTTCACCGCTGCCGCATGTGGGGAGACCCGGCGGGATATGTCTCCCGGATGCGGTTTAGCGAGAGTGTCTTCAACTCCATCTACGGCATCAACGCGCCGACTCAGGGGACTGCGACGGACTATGAATTCGACAACTGTTTGATTCGCTACAGCAACCTGCTGATTCGTTACGCGGGCAGCAGCAGCCACACGCTGCGTTTGCGGAACTGCACCGTTTACGCCGTTGCGGGAGGTCATGCACACCTTGCTCATTTGAGGGAAAACCCGCAGCTCACTGTCGAGGCGACGGGGAATGTGTTTCATTGCCAGTCGCAAGCCAAGGAGTTGATCAATCCGCAGTCGCTGTCCCAGGTCACCTGGATCGGAGCCGACAATTGCTTCTCCGGGACTTGGTATCAGATTTGGGAGGGGAACGTCCTCAAGGAGCAAGGTCTGCCCGCTTGGAACAAGCTCTGGAAAGAGCCTGAGCGGGATTCTCGCGAAGTGGATTTCCTAGCGTTTGAATGGGGACGCATTCAACGCCTGCCCAACCCAGAGCGATCCCTCGCCGTGCGTGCGGCGACAGAGAAGATGATCGCTGAACACAAGCGGCCGGAAGTCGGGCCGGATTGGAATCTGGTTGGGCCGGGAGCCGCGTATGTTCGCGCGCTGGCTGCTGAGGGGCGGGCTGTCCCGGAATCGGAGCTGCGGCCCGAACGGCGCGAAGATGGTTCGATCGTGTTGCTGCGAGCCGGGAAAGAAGTGCGCGGCTACCTGACACTGACCGACGCACTCGATGCCGCTCAGGACAAAGACGTTGTCGAACTTCGCACGGACGGACTGGTCAAAGACAGCCGCTGGACCGGCGATTCCCGCTTGCTCACGATCCGCGCCGGTGCCGGTTACACACCCACGATTGACGGCGACTTGGTGAGTGCCGGAACCGATCGGCTGATCCTGGAAGGGCTGACGATTCGGTATGTGTTGCAAGCCAGTGGCAGCGTGAGTTCGGATTTTGTGGGTGATCAACCCCTTTTTCCCACCCAAGGATCGCTCGTGCGGATGATGAATTGCACGCTGCTGGGGGAGCGAGGCAGATCAGGCGTTGAAGCGTGGATGTTCGATGACGGGGAATCGTTACCGGAAATTGTGAACTGCGACATCAGCTTCCTGCGCATCGGCCTGCGATCCGGCAGCACAGCGCGGCTGCGCAATTCCGTGTTGACCGAATGTCGTCCAAACGTCGAAAGCCGCACCGCCCCACCCGGCACGCTGGAAATCGAACGCTGCGCGTTCTGGTTCCCGGAACTCGCAGCCCACTTCGGGAGGATCTCCATTCATTCGCTGTCGGCGATCAAGATTCAGGCACACCGCTCGATCTTTGTGTCGCCCGCCGATTTGATGTTCGGACTTCCCCTTCCGATCGACTGGACCGGGTCCGGAAACGTGTTCGTGAAGCCGCTCGCATTCCATCACGGGAAAGAGCCGCTGCAATTGGAGCGATTCCAAACCGAGTTCCAGACCGAAGCCGATTCCATCGAGCTGCCGCCGTGGGAGTTCGACCCCACTCAGTGGCGCATCCTGCGTGACAAATCTCCCGGATATCAACCTCGCCCCGATGGCACCGACTACGGAGCCGACATCGACCGGCTGATCAATGCGATCCAACGAGATGCGGCTCGCCCGGCCATCGCCCCATTCGATGCCAAGCAGGCGAAGGTTCATCAAGAGGCATGGGCGAAACATCTCGGCATACCGGTTGAGTACACGAACACGATCGGCATGAAGTTCATCCTCATCCCGCCGGGTGAGTTCACGATGGGGAGCTCTCAGGCAGAGATCGACGAGGCCGTTCAGGCGGTCGGTGAAATGGATTGGGAGGATCGGTTCTGGCAGAGGTGCATCAAGAGTGAAGGTCCGCAGCACAAGGTCAGCCTGACAAAGCCGATCTACTTGAGCGTCCATGAAGTCACTCAGTCCGAGTTTGAGTCGGTGATGGGAAACAATCCCTCCGCGTTTGCCTCGACGGGTGACGGCAGAAACTCCGTGGCCGGACAGAACACGACCAACTACCCGGTGGAAATTGTGAGCTGGAACGACGCGGCGGAATTCTGTGCGAAGCTGAGCCAGTTGGAGAAACTCCAGCCGTTTTACTTGCGGGCTGACGAGACCGTGACGCCGCTAGATGGCACCGGCTACCGCTTGCCCACTGAAGCTCAATGGGAGTTCGCCTGCCGCGCGGGGACGACATCCAAGTACTGGTCTGGTGACACGGACGAAGAGTTTTCGCGGGCGGGCTGGTTCAACAGGAACTCCAGTCGCCGCACGCACGCGGTCGGCGAGTTGAATGCGAATCCCTTCGGGCTTTACGACATGCACGGCAATGTTTGGGAGTACGTCGAGGACGCCTGGGAACAGAGCTACTACGAGCAGTTTCAGGATCAGCCCGCCGTGGACCCGCGCGGCCCACCTGCCAACGGTTCCCATCTCCTCCGAGGCGGTCATTGGCGCAGCACCGCGTCGATCTGCCGTGCGTCGAGTCGCACCGCCTCCACCTTTGCGATCTTTCGCATGCAAAACTGCGCCGGCTTTCGAGTGGCGCTGGAAGTGAATGCGGTGAAAGCGGCGATCGTGGCAGGCACGCCCTAATGATCGGCGCCGCAATCACTGCCGCAGCAGTTTGCGAGTGGTGGCTCGGATGCCTTCGTCTGGACGAGGACATCCGAACGACAACAATCAAATCCCGACAGTGATTGCGGCGCCGATCCTAAATCGAACTGGGGAGATTTTGAAAAACATTCCAAATATCTGGCCGGTGGGCCGCGCTGAATACGCATGAGTCTGTGTTGCCGTCTGTGTCGTGCAACTCATCTCCTCCAGAACAGGGCGCGTATCATGTTGATTTGGAAACGACTCATGCCACCGAAAGTCCGGGCGCTTCTCGCGCTCGGCACGCTGACCGCGCTGGTCGCGGTTGCCACACTCAGACCCCTCCCCAGCGTGTGGGGACAGGACAAGGAGACGCCCACTCGGAAGGTGGAGCAGAAGGCTAAGGAGCCCGCTCCCGTGAAGGAAGGGGAGGTCAAGAAGGAAGGCCGCCGCGAGAAGACTGAGAAGGAGCCAGCAAAGGGCGAAGAGAAGATTCCGGAGAAGACCGAGAGGAAGGCCCCCATGAAGGAGGAGGGACGAGTCCCTCGCAAGCCCGAAGGGAAGGAGCCGATGAAGGAAGAGGGGGATGCCCCCCGGAAGGTCGAAGGGAAAGTCCCCATGAAGGAACAGGGGAAAAAAACCGAGGGACGACCCGTGCCACGCAAGGGCGATCCCGAGGTTTCCAAAGACCCGGTCCCAGGGCGGGTCCGTCCCGTACCCGACAAGGAGATGAAAGAGCCTAGCGAAGGGAAGCGTCCCGTACCCGGTAAGGAAGACCCCAGCAAGGAAGTTCCAAAGGGGGACGAGACAGGACTGATCGAAGGCTTGCCGGACGATTTCAGCGATCAACAGCGTCAGGTTTACCGACGGCTCGAAGACCCCGAGTTGTCGTTCGAGGAACACCTCCGGTTTGCCAAACTGGAGTTCGTACGGCTGCGGAGTCTGGAGAAAAATCCTGCGTCACGGTATCGGCCGGGCGGTGGCAGACCGCCAAGACTGAACACCGCGTGTGGCAGTGGCGGGTTTGAGGATAACGGCGGTCTCAATGCCGCCGAGTGGTCTGGCGGGCATGGCGGTTTGACGGGGACAGCGATCAATTTCGCGGGGTTCACGGGGGGCCTCCTACAGGGGCAAATTTCGGACCCGAATGCCCACCAGACGATAGTTATGCCAACGGCGCAAGATCCGTTCGTCGGTATCAATCTGACCGGGCCGAACTCCCAGACCAATCAGCCGTCCGGATACGCCGTTCGCATTGGCAATGCCGTGGCAGGAGCTCGAGCGGAACTGCTCGCGAAAACGTTCGTCGTGACACCGTCCGACACGATGATTCGCTTCTGGTATGCCGTGGTGCTGCAAGATCCTGGGCATGCGGCGAATACCCAGCCCTCCTTTGAAGTGCGCGTGATTGACAACGCCAATCCCAGCAGCCCTAACCACCAGTTGGTAAATCTCGGCGGGTGCGCCAATCCATTGGTCGCAAACACCGCGAACCCGTTCTTCCAAACCAAGTCTGGACCGACGCGGATCGTGTACAAAGATTGGAGTTGTGCCCAAATCGACTTGTCGACGCTGGTCGGCAAAACAGTGACCATCGAGTTTGTGACTAAGGACTGCGCAGCGGGAGGGCACTGGGGCTACGCCTATGTGGACAACATCTGTGGCACCTGCAAGAACTCGCCAACCGGAGACCTTCAGTTCGCTTCAAACACCCGCTGTGGGAAGGGCACCATCTGCTTCGACTACACGCTGCCGTATATCCAAAATGCGGCGGGGAATGTCACCGGGACGGCCGACATCACGCTGGATATCTACCAAAATGGCGTCAAGCTCACGCTCACACCGCCGCTGGTCAGCCCCACGTTGAGTTCGGGAACAAACTACTGCTTCGGGATCATTGATCCTGTGAACATCCCTGGCATCAATGTTTCTGCTGGCGGTTTTGACTTTGTCGCGACGGGGACTTTCAAGCTCGGCGGGAACATCCAAACCGTCTCTGTCGGAACGGTGCCGAACGGTTGGGTTGCCGGACAGAACAATGACTACAAGATCGCGTGCAACGATCCGCCGCCGGTCGCGACAGGCTGCTGCCTTGGTGAAAATCTCGTGAAGAACGGAGATTTTGAGAGACCCGGTGAGCGAGTTCACTCGGAGTATCAGTCGCATGAAAATCTGGAACGACCGCTTGTCCCAGGCACGTTCGTCGTGACCAATGTGAAAGAGATCGATAAGGCGTGTCGGAACTGGCACCTCCCGAAAGCGTGTGATGGGACGCGAGACTTCTCCGGGAACGTGATGCTGGTGAACGGCTTGACCAATCAGACCGCACCTTCGACCGCCGTGATCTGGGACCACAAGCTGGAGTTGCCTTCACTCGCAGGAATGAAAGACGGTGAGTATCGCGTCTGCTTCCGGTATCTGCCGCTGCCGCAATGCTGCTTCGACATCCAAGCAAAACCCAGCCTCGTGGTGATCGGTGAAAACGGCCCGATTCCGCTCACCGGCGTCAGTGATGTCGATACCGGTTGCGGACATCTGTACTCGGCAACCTTTCACGGGAGTGGAATCATCAAACTGCAAATCGTCCTCCCGGGGGATGGCAAAGGGGACGGCAACGACCTGTTGATCGACAACATCTCCATGGCGAAACTCGTGAATGTCCCGGCAGCGTTGATGGCCTTTACCGTGGTCGAGAATCCACCAATGGGAAGCACCTTCAGCGCCACAGCCACGGCCCCATTGGCTTTGACCGGTGGGGCCTGCCGTTGGGAGTGGGTGTTGTGGGATGACACGAACCAACAGACGATCGCGACGACCGTCCTTCCGAATGCACCCACCGCAACCTTCTCGGGCCTCGCGCTGGAAACGCTGTATTACGTCAAGCTGAAGGTGAAGTGCGATTGCAACATTTTGACTGGTTCGAAGCGACCCGTTGGCCATTTCGCGGATCGGTCTCGAAGACCACAGGAAAAACTGACCGACGATCCGAACCCCGAACCGTTGACGACCACGAAGGAACTGCGGTCGCCTGAGAAACGAGACGAATGACATCGGTTCGCCGCCACCCTCGTAGGACGGGCACTCTTGCCCGTCCTACATTTCCCACAAGCCACTCACTCGCATCGCGCGCACTCCGTTGGCGTTGCGGTCAGGGCCAGCGCCTTTTTTCAAAGTAGGGTGGGACCAGCTCGCTTCGAGCGCCGGCCCACCACGATGAAATCGCGGGTAATCATGATGGGCCGGCGCGGTGAAACGCCGCTGGTCCCACCCTACAGATGCCCCAGACTCAAAAAGGCGATGGCCCTGCGTTGCGCTGAAACGACGCGGTCTTCGCTCGCAACCCGTAGCTCAGGCGGCTCGCCTGAGCTCTGTCGCCCACCACGACACCAACGCAGGCGAGCCGCCTCCCCTACGACGAACAACACGATTGGTGAAGACCCATGAAATCTCAGCCGTGTCCGTCTTGGTGCATGTGTGCCTTGTTGGTCGCCAGCCTGTTGGCGGGAGGTTGCTCCAGTGAAAACTCGGAGCAGTCGTTTGTGACGCACGTCACTTTCACACAACAGGACCATGCGGTTGCAGTGACGACCGCTGCCGCAGCGGAGCCGCTTGTCACACAAATGGACTCGGCAGATGCAGTCCCTGCAAACGCCCTAACATGGAATGCTTTAGAGCAACGCCGCGTGGTCAATGAGGGGGACGGCCCGGTGCTGTTCCACTTTCAGATGAAGAATGTTTCGCGCGAGACGGTCGTCATTGAGAAGATCAACGTCTCGTGTGGCTGCACGACGGTCAATACCCGAGACCTGCCAATATCTGTCGCGCCCGGTGCATCAGAGAACATCCAGATCAGCATGAACGCGACCGGAAAATATGGCACGGTGACGAAGTCGATCTTGGTCCAAGGGAGTCACGCCACCTGGCCTCTGTTGGTCACCGCCGAGGTCACTCCACCCGCTGACGAGATTGCAGGAGCGGACCTGCCCAGCGGTGCCGGAATGTCGCCCAGCTCGCGAACGAGAAACATCCGACTGGCGACCTCAGACCGGCAGGCGGTGTTCAAGGGCGACTGCGCGGCCTGCCATTCCCGATTCGCGCAGGGCCAATCCGGCTACGTTCTGTATCTCGGCGCGTGCGCAATCTGCCACGACGCGGAACACCGCGCGAGCATGGTGCCCGACCTCCGCGAGCCGGGGGTGCCGCGCGATGAGGCTCACTGGCGACGGCACATCACCGACGGACTCGATGAGACACTGATGCCAGCGTTTGCAAAAGAAAAAGGAGGCATCTTGAGTGAAGAACAGATTGAATCGCTCGTGCGGTTCCTCGTCGAAACGCCCTTGAAACCCAAGCCCAGTCCTCGATAAGCAGCCCGGTCTGCAGAGCATCACCGCGCCAAGGCTGGCAGGAACTGAATGGCGTGAGGCCGCGGTACACGATGACTCGCGAATCCTTCCAGCGGTCGAATTCAGCCGCCCGATGAGCGACCCGAAACCGACCTTCTGTGGCATGAACGCTGAAGAACTCGGATTGCCCACAGAATCAGCGTGGTCTGCTGTACTTCGTGTGACTCATCTTCAAAGTGTTGTTGGCGTGGGCACATCCATCGGTCTTTAAGGAACAATGCCACGGACAAGAAGAGCGTGCAGTAAATGGCTCATCAGACCCAAGACTCCCATACATCTTATCGATCTCACAGCAATGCCCGACCTGTTTCGTTGCG
>JAYTGQ010000715.1:0-10935 GCA_043733345.1 Schlesneria sp. | reverse complement strand
ACGCGCAAGCGAGGGCAAACCGTTGTCGAAAGTGAAGCCCTCGCTTGCGCGTCGGGCTAGTGATGAACCCCTCAAGACAAAGTTGTTCGACCACTAGTAGTACGAAGTTATCGCTTGGCAACCTCAACGAAATGTCACTCACGCGCAACGCTGAGTCTGCGATGACTCCACTGCGATGCCTTGAGGGAACTCGCGCATCAGTTTGACCGCCGCGTCCCACATGGACTCGCAACCGACGAGGTCGCTGGACCGGACGAAGCGTCGGTGCCGAGTTCCCTCGTTTTGAATCAAGTCCAGCCAGCGGTCTTTCGCGCCGTTCAACAACTGTCGGAAGACATCGCCAACGGATCGTCGTCGCCGCCAACGGGTGAGGCTTGGCTCGCGGAAGTAGCCGTACCAATCGTCGATGAAACGTTCCGCTTCAGCTTGCTCGATGCCCGTCCGAACGAACTGCTGGACGAGTCCCGTTTTGAATCGCTGATAAAGTTCTTGCGCTTGTGGGCGTTCCCCACTGCGTTGGCCGCGCCCCGCGTTCGCGCTGTGACGTTCTCGGAGCGAGGACATCGTCGGGAGCACTTTCACTCGACCGCGCAGGACACTCAATTGTGAGAACAGCATCTCGGGGAGATGGTAGTTGAGTGACGAGTTCGTGTTCGCCGCCGTGATTTGAAAAATGTCGAGCATCAATTCCGTCCGATAGACGGCGTAGAAATCGGAGAACCAGTTGGTGGCCAGTTGTCGGCACCGCTCGAAGGGGAGATCGTGCTCGATGGAGTAGCCCTTCAGAACCCGGCAGCACCAGCGCGGCAGCTTGGGATTCAGTTGGGCCGTCCGTCCCATGGCCGTGGCGAACCCCGGCTCATTCTCCAGGAACTCGACACAGCGCCAGACGGTGTCAGAAAACAGGTAGTCATCATCCGCGCAGAACACCACGAAGGGCGACCGGACTCGCTCCAATCCCTGAACGCACTTGTCCGTGATGTTCAGGTCGAAGTGTTGGTAGTCGATGTCCAATTTTCCGTGGACGCCCTGGACGACTTCGCGGTTTTCGGCGGCGGCCACGAGATTGCTGGAATCCACGATCAGGAACGGGAAGCCGGGCGGGAACTGACTGTAGAAATGCAGCAAGCGCCGCAGAAAGTGCGGTCGGTTGTGAGTCGGCACCACACAGGTGAGGCGGTCGTGGGTCATGAACGGGGATTCCTCGAAGTTGCAAAGATCAGCGCCGGCCTTCTGGTTCACCTTGCCCCGCTTTCAGACGGCGGCTTGACTGCGATCGGCCGCAGCGGCCGCGATGACACGACGCAGTTCCCGGCACACACGTTCGACGTGTTCGTGCGTCAATGACAGGGCACAAGGGAGGTTGATGCCGTGGGGACTGATCTCGTATGAGACGTTGTTGCGACGGCGAGCAGTCGCCGCTTCCGGAAGGTGTGCATACGCGGGCAGCGAGCTGAGCGGGTGAAAGAACGGTCGGGTGGCGACTCCGCGCGCCGCCAATAGCTGGCTCAGGGCCTCCTTCTTCAATCCGAGCGACGGATTAAGGACGGCGGTCACCATCCAGTAGGAGTTTCGCGTACCGGCCGGTTCCGGGTTGAGCGTCACTTCGGGAACATCGCGCAGCGCTTCGGCGTACCAGGCAAAAATCTGGCGTTTCAGGCCGACCAGCTCCGCCGCCCGCTCGACCTGTGCCAAACCGAGTGCCGCCTGCATGCTGCTCATCTTGTACTTGAAGGCCACCTCGTGGTTGAAGAAGCTGACATCGCCCGGACGACGTCCATGATCTCGCAGCACGAGGACCCGCTCGTAGAGATCCTGCCGATCTGTGACCAGCATGCCTCCCTCGCCCGTCGTCATCGTCTTGGAGCCGTGAAAGCTGAAGACGCCCGTGTCACCGAAGGCACCGGCCTTCCGCCCGGCGTACTCGGACCCGAACGCCTCCGCCGCGTCTTCAATGACTGCGACGTTGTGCCGCCGGGCAATCGCCAGGATCTCGTTCAGTCGCGGCAGGTTGCCGTAGAGGTCCACCACGATGACGGCCTTTGTGGACGGAGTGATGCAGGCCGCGAACGACTCGGGGGACAGGCACCACGTCTCGCGGTCGATGTCGGCGAAGACCGGACGGGCACCGACGTAGCTGACCGGCGCGGCGGACGCGATCCACGTCACGTCCGGAACGATGACCTCGTCGCCGGGGCCGATCCCCAGCGCGGCCAGCGACAGATGAATGGCCGAAGTACACGACGGCAGCGCGACGGCATGCTGCACGCCGATGTACTCGGCGAACGCCTTCTCGAAGCGGTCGTGATACGTGTTCGCCCCGTCGTACCAGCCGTTCGTGACGGCGTCGGTGACGTAGTCGATCTCTCGTTGTGTGATGGAGGGGCCAGCGACGGGAATCCGTTCCATGATTCTTTCAATCCTTCACGCACTTGAGGTAGCCATCGGGGGCCACGGTGATCAGCAGCTTGCTGTCGAGGTCCTTGTCGATTTCAAAGCGGTCCGTCCGTTGAAGGAACTCGCGCACGGCGGTCTTGGGATTGTTGCCCGGACCCCATGAACGATCCGTAAAGAAAGATGTCGGCATGTCATCGACCAGCGTGTCATAGACGATGACGTAGCTGCCCGCCTTCACCAGCGGTGCATAGGCTTTCAGCTCGCCCAGCACATGCTCGTGGGTATGGTTGGAATCGAGCAGGACGAGGATTCGCTGCCGTCCCTCCGCCAGCTTTCTGACTTCGGCCACCGTCTCCGGCGCGATCGACGAGCCTTCAACCAGCCGAATCCGTTTCATCATCGGATGGTCTTCGATGGCCTGACGGTTGTGAGGCCGAATGTCGATGTCGATGCCAACGACCAGGCCGTCCCCGCCGAGCAGTTCCAGCAGCGACGCCGAGTAGACGATCGATCCGCCGTGGGCGATGCCGGTTTCGATAATGAGGTCCGGTTTGATCTGCCAGACCAACTCTTGCAGGGCGATCATGTCCTGCGGAAGCTGGATGATGGGTCGCCCCATCCACTTGAAGTTGTAGGTGTACTTGTACGGCGTGATCTCCCGCAGCCAGACGCGCGACAGCGCCTGAACATCCTGGTCCTCGCGCAGCCCGGCGATGTTGTGGGCGACTTCCTGGGCAAACTGTTCGGTCGGGTTCATGCGGCGGAGGCCTGTTCATGGGAGAGGAAGGTGCGCCAGGGGAGTGTCGTCGAATTCAGAACGTGCAGTCCGTCCCGGCCGACATTGGCGATCAGGTCGAGTATCGAAACGAACGGAGTGAACTCGCCGTGCCGTTGCTGATACGGAGTCTTGCGATAGTGGATGTATTCGACCGAGATGCCCATCGACTCGGCCAGTTCATGTCCGAAATAGTGACGAGCCCCGTGACCGGTCACGTAGGTCTCGCCTTCGAAGTGCTGGACGATGGCCAGCACGCGATTGGTGCTCTCACCGGGGATGTCCAACTGCGACGACCAATGAAACTCGCGGCCTTGTTCGAGGCCAAAGTACCGGCAAACGGTTTCCATGCTGTCCGCGCTGAGCTTGGCGAGGTCGCGATGTCCCCGTTCGTAGACGGACTCCACCAGTTCCAGCATCTCGGACTGGAAGGGGGCCTTCGCGTAAGACTGCCTGAGCAGTTCCAGATGCTTCCGTTGCCAATTGGGCGAGGGGTCGATGAGCGTTTCGTTGATGTTCTGCCCGAATTTCACGTCCTTGAGCGGCACCGTCAGCCAGGTGATTCCGTTCGGCGTCTTGATTTGAACGCGGTTGAAAAAGCTCCCCTTCGAGAACTGCACGTCGTCGTAATGCACGAAGACATCGCACAGCCGGATCTGCTCGAACATCCCGCTCCACGGAAAAAACATCGGCTGTGAAATGACGACACTCTTCATGGGCACGCACCTCCCAGCGACTTCTCCATCACGACCGCGTCGAGCCATTCGCCGCCCACATGATAATGTTCCCGATGAATCCCCACCGTCGCGTAGCCGGTCGAGTCATACAGCCGTCGCGCCGCCGTGTTGTTCGCGGCGACGCAGAGCACGATCTTTCTCAGCATCAGCACGCGGCGGGCATAGGACTCCACAAGCTCCAGCGCCTCGACCGCAAATCCCCGGCCACGCGCCGCGCGATCCAGACAGATCCCAAGCCGGCCCCAACCGTGGGTCGCTTGAATGTCCCGCAGTTCGACGAATCCCACCGCCCCTCCCTCGGGCTTGGCCGCGATGACGAAGAACACGCCGTCCGAGGCGCTCGAACGGTCTTCGAGCCACTGCCGCACCCGGTTCACCGGATTCGGCCGGGGCTGCGCGAGCAGCACGAGCTGCGTCTCGACATCGTTTCGGAGTTGCCCGAAGAAGTCGAGATCGGCCTCGCGCCACGGTCGCAGGATGATTTTGTGCCCGTCCAACATGCCGACACTCCACCTTCAAGCCGCGTTGCGAACGGTCGTTTCATCGTCGCTCAAAAAACATAGTTCGATGTCCCTGTCGCGCCATGCCTCAATGTCGCCAATGATCTTCCGCGCCGAACGCGGATTGAGTCCCACGTAGACCGTGCGAATGGAGGCGTCCAACTTCTGGGGATCGAGAATCGGCTTCCCCAACAGTTCCCTCCCTTGACGGAACGGGTTCTGATCCAGGAAGCAACTCACGTTGCCCGTACTCTCCAGACACGACGCGATGAACGTCCCGTAAAACCCCGAACCGTAAATGGCCGCCGCTTCGTTCGCCGGTCGCCGCCGCTCGAATTGGCGGATGCGTCCCCCCAACTGCGACCAGTACGAGGAGATGCCCCTCACTTCCGAGTGCCATTCGGCCAAGGACGTTTGCCGTCGGAAGGCCGATTCCCCCGGCTGCCGATCAGCGATCGCGATCAAACCCGCCTCGTGCGAGACGCAATCGACCTCTCGCAGTTTCAAGCCTGCTCGCCGCATGAGCGTCATCACGGAATGGCCCGAGAAGTGATTCACATGATCGGCGACGATGAAGTCGGCGGCGTTCGCGACCACGTTCGGCACCAGCCAGTACAGCGTGCCACCCGGCTTGAGCAGCGAGGCGATCTGCCGTGCGAACGCGACCGGCTCGGCGACATGTTCGGCGACGTACATCGAGAAGACCGCATCGAACTGCCCATTCCAAGCGGCCGGAACATCGTGCGTCGCCCAGCGATCAGAGGTCGAGAAACGCTCCCAGAACGGCAGGTACATCCGGCTGACATCGAACAGATGAACCTGCAAGTCGGGACGGATCTCGGCCAACCGTTTGGAAGAGGCCCCCTTCGCGCAGCCGTAGTCGAGTACCTTGGCTCCGAGCGGCAGATCGACCTTGCGCAGCAGCGTCTCGACCTGATGCGGCACGCGATAGACTCGCTCGCCACCCACGATCTTGTAGAGCTGATCCTCCTCTTCACTGTCGATAAGGATGCGGTATTGCTCGTCGTAGTAATTGTCGAGATCGGGGAGCGGCGTCGTCTGCAACTGCCCGCAGCACTCGCAAAAATAGACTTCGGTGCGCCCGGCGCGAACCTCGGTCAGTGAGGTGATCGAGACCTCCTCGGCCGAGACATAGACCGGAGCGGAATGCTTCGTGTTGCAGATGTTGCACGCCGACATGGTCACTTCCTTGCGATGTCGCCCAAATCATCCGCCGACCCGGCGGCGGTCACATACGAATGCCGAACTACGCCACCCGCTGCGACGGCTCGACCGGCACCACGAGTTCCGGATGCACGTCCTGCAGCTTCACTCCCGCCGCAAACGATCCCTTCCAGCCGTAACCCAGACCAATCGGATCGCAGTAGTTGAAGTAGCGAATCTGCATCGACCAGCGCGATCGCGAACCGCGGTTGAAGCCCGAACGGTGAATCGTCTGGTAATCGAGCACGATCAAATCCCCCGGCTCGCTGGTCGGTGCCACCTGCGGATACCGCGCGACGATCTCCTCTTCGTTTTGCAGATACAGCGCGTAGGCTCCCGTTTTCTCGGGGTTCGTCGGATGAGAGGTATGCACGGGCACCGGACCATCCTTGTGCGAGCCAAGACAGAATTCGACCGGCCCGATGTCCGGAGTCACCCGCACCAGCGAACTCCAAAACACGATGCCGTCGAAACTGCGAAGCTGAGCCGGATAGTCTTGATGCCAGTCGGCGCGGAACTTCTCCTCGTTGGGATTGTCGATGCGGATGCCGTACCCCCCAGCGGCGATGCCCGGCGCGTCGGTGCCTCGCAGTTGCGACAAGACCTGATCGTGCTGCTCACACGCGCAGAACCGCACGAACGCCGGGATCATCTTCACCGCGTCATAGAGTTCCGCCCCATAACGACGATTCGCGGCGATCATTTCCTGGTAGCCGACATCGAACGTTTCCGGCGCAAACGGTTGCTGCAAGATGTTCAGGCCGTACTTTTGAATGAGCAACCCGATCAGGCGATGCACGCCCCGTTGGATCGGTTCGATCAGTGCCGCGCGAGCATAAAACTGCTTCACGATCAGCAGGCCATCGCGATGGAAGGTTTCGACTTGTTCTGTGGTCAACGGGTGATTGGTGACAGCCATTCCGACCTCCTTCAAAATCATGCGGCACGCGTGCCGCAAACGGGTTCGTAATCGGGATAGTTTCGGTCGCGATCCGACAGGACGGGATCGCCCAACGGCCAGTGGATGCCGAAGGCGGGATCGTTCCAGCGCACGCCACGACCGGCATTCGGTTCGTAGAACTCGCTGATTTGGTAGAAGACTTCGGCGTCATCGGTCAGCGTCTGGAATCCATGCGCGCAACCTTCCGGGATGTAGAGCATGTGGCGGTTTTCGGACGACAACTCCGCGGCGAACCACTGAAGGTACGTCGGTGAAGCCGGCCGCAGATCGAGTGCGACATCATGGATCGCCCCGCGAGTGACTCGCACGAGCTTGGCCTCGGCGTGCGGTGCCGCCTGAAAGTGCAGGCCCCGCAATGTTGCTCGGCGCGTGTTGAACGACACGCTGCACTGCGCGAGTTTCGCTGTCAGACCATGCGACTCGAAGTCACGCTGGCACCACGTGCGCGCGAACACGCCGCGCGAGTCCGAGACCGCTTCCGGTTCAATCAGCGTGACACCCGCGAGAGGGGTCGGCAGGAAGATCATGTCGCGCTCCCTCTACTACGCCACCCGCACATGCGGGATCGGGATGATGAACTTGCCGCCGTTGTCTCGGTACTGCTGTTGTTGAGCGAGGATTTCGTCGGCGAAGTTCCATGTCAGCAGCAGGCAGTAATCGGGGCTGTCGGTAAGCAGTTTGGCGGGGTCGTGGATTTTGAGTCGTGTTCCCGGCGTGTAGTGACCCTGTTTGACGGTGCTGCGATCGACGACGTAATCGAGCGTGTCGCCGCCGATGCCGAAGTAGTTCAGCAGCGTGCTTCCCTTGGCAGAGGCTCCGTAGACGGCGATCCGTTTGCCGTCGGCTTTGAGCGACGCCAGCAATCCCGCCAACTCGTGACGCAGCGATTCGACGCGCAGGCCGAAGTCGCGGTACGACGACGCGAAGTCCACCCACGTCGCTTCTTCGGCGAGCAGACTGCGGACGGACTCACCGATCGGACGCTCCCCTTCGTGGCAAGCAAAAATACGCAGCGAGCCGCCGTGAATTGGGAGTCGCTCCACATCGACGATCTCCAGGTGATGCCGTCGGAACAGCCGGTTGAGGGCGGTCAGCGAGAAGTAGCTGAAGTGTTCGTGATAGATCGTGTCGAACTCGACGTGATCGATCAGCTCCTTCAGGTACGGAGCCTCAACGACCACGATGCCGTTCGGTTTGAGCAACGTTTTGAATCCCGCGACGACTCCGTTCAGATCGGGAACGTGAGCGAGGACGTTGTTGGCGTGAATGACATCTGCCAGTTCGCCCTGCGCCGCGAGTTGCTTCGCCAAGTCACGGCCGAAGAATTCCGTGATGGTGCGAATCCCTTTTTCGGACTCAGCGACGCGCGCGATGTTGCGAGCCGGTTCGATGCCGAGGACGGGGACGCCCGCTTGCTTGTACCACTGAAGCAGATAGCCATCGTTGCTGGCGACTTCGACGACGAGACTGCCCGTGCCGAGGTGTTCGGCGTCGGTCAGTCGATCCGCGATCCGTTTGGCGTGCTGGACCATCGTGTCCGAGAACGACGAGAAGTACGCGTAGTCGCGGAACATCATCTCGGGCGGCACGGCTTCCGTGATCTGCACGAGCGAGCAGCTCGGGCACCACGCGAGTTCGAGCGGCCACGTTGGCTCGGGTTGATCGAGTTGTGCTTCGGTCAACAGCGCGTTCGCGAGCGGAGTCCGGCCCAGTGAGAGGACGCTCTTCAGGCCGCTTCGGCCGCAGGAACGACATTCAATTGCGGGGTTGCCAGTTGCTGGAAGTGGTTCGTGTACCATGCGATTGTCCTGCTCAGCCCTTCGTTGAGAGTGAAGAGTGGCTCCCAGTCCAGCATGCGCCGGGCTTTGGCCGCGTCCAGTGATTGATGCTTGATTTCATGACTGGCCTCGCCGAGGACTTGTGGTACGAACGGCGACTTCATCAGTCGCATGACGCGCTCGACCAACTCCAAGACCGTGACCTGCGTCTCGTTCGAGAGATTGAACGCCTCGCCCGCGAGTTCGGGTTTGAGCGCGAGTTGTTCGGCGAGGTGCATGTACGCCGCAGCACCGTCCTCGACGTAAAAGTAGTCGCGGATGAACGAGCCGTCGGAACGAATGACCGGCTGCTGACCGCGCATCACCGAGCGAACGGTCCCCGGCACAATGCGGTTCCAATTGAGATCACCGCCGCCATAGAAGTTGCCGCAGCGCGTGATGACGACCGGCGTGCCGTACGTGTTGGCATACGTCTGCGCGATGAGGTCACTGCATGACTTGCTGACATCGTAGGGATGCTTTCCCGCCAGCGGAGTCGCTTCGGTGTAAGGCAACACAGGAGCGTCGCCATACGCTTTGTCGGACGATGCGACGACGATCTGTTTCACTTTGGGACTGCGGCGGCAGGCTTCGAGCAGCTTCCACGTCCCGCCGATGTTGGTCTCGAACGTGGAGAGAGGATTGCGGTTGGCGATCCCGACGATGGCTTGCGCGGCGAGATGAATGACCGTCTCGACTTCGTATTCGCCGAGCGATCGTTCGAGCGTGTCGTAGTCGTTGAGGTCGCCTCGTACGACAGTGACTCGATCCAACATGCCGCTCTTGAGCAGTTCGGCTTGCGGAGTCCAGTCACGCACGAGGCAAACAACATCGGCCTGAGCGGCGAGCAGACGCTTCACCAACCATCCGCCGACCAGGCCTGTCGCCCCGGTGACAAAGACGCGGCGATCACGCCAGAAACTGAGATGGAAGGTGTCGTGCATGAGTTCGTCTTTGGAGCGTGTCGAGGAATGAGCGAGCTGAAATCACTAACCCGAAGCGTGAGCGAGGACGAAGTCTGTATGGGTTAGAAGATGCAGCGAGAACGAAGTCAACATTTGGCGATCCGCGATGAACCTCCATCGTCCTCGCTCACGCTTCGGGTTGGTGTTTAAGCCGCCTTGGGACGCAGTTGCAGTCGCGGCATGACGGCATCGGCGTCCCATGTGCGCCACGGGGCTTCGCCGCTTTGCCATAACTTTTCGAGGTAGGTCTTGTCGCGCAGGGTGTCCATGCACTGCCAGAAGTCGCCGTGTTGATACGCGGCCAATTGGCCGTCGGCGGCGACTCGTTCGAGCGCGTTGGCTTCGAGGCTATCGGCGTCGCTGCTCAAGTAGTCGAAGATGCCCGGTTCAAACACGAGGAACCCGCCGTTGATCCAGCCTTCGCCCGAGACTGGTTTCTCGGTGAAGTTCTCGACGAGGCCATCGTTGATGACCAAGCCGCCGAAGCGGGCAGGGGGGCGAACGGCTGTCACGGTGGCGAGCTTGCCGTGCGACTTGTGGTACGCCAGTAGCTCGGTCAGATCGACGTTACTCACGCCGTCGCCGTAGGTGAGCATGAAGGTCTCGCCGTCGAGCCAGTCCTTGAGACGACGCAATCGACCGCCGGTGTTGGTGGCCGCGCCGGTGTCGATCAGATTGACCTTCCAGTCTTCCGCCTCGCGCGCTTCGCGATGGACCATGCCGCGCGCGAAGTCGATCGACAGGTTGCCGCTGAGGTTGTAGCGGTCGAGAAAGTAGCTCTTGATGAAGTCGCCCATGTAGCCGAGCGCGACGAAGAACTCATCGCAGCCGTGATGGGCGAAGTGCTTCATGATGTGCCAGAGAATCGGCTTCCCGCCAATCTCGACCATCGGTTTGGGGCGAGCGACAGTCTCCTCTTGGAGCCGCGTTCCCATTCCCCCTGCCAGCAAGACCACGCGCATGATGCCCTCCGTGGCAACTTCAATGAGCTGTGTAAGAAGAACGTAGGGTAAGCGTCTCGCTTGCCCGTTTTCCAACCGCAAGCCCGGGCAAGCGAGACGCTTACCCTACGATCTTCACCCCGATCCCACTCGATCAAACTCAAATTTGACGGCGAGCTTGTAGTGGTCGTTTCCGGGTTATGCAACAGCAGTTTCAGGACGCGAACCGAGAACCGAGGCCCGGATTGACCGGCAAGAGGAGAGCAGCTTTCTATTGCGGGGATCATCTCAAACCCGGCACGTATTTGATCGTCTGGCCTTTCATTCGCGCTCCCTCAATTCGCGCGGAATCATTTCCGCGCGAATTGAGGGGAGCGCGAATGAAAGGCGAAGCGGGCAACTCAGTCGCGGGTGAGTCGGGCTTTGATTGAGCCACCACGCCGTTTCATGTTGTCGGATCGCGCGAGCCACTTCTGTTGCGCGCCGCGCCGCTCAACTTGCTGCTGGACCAGATTCATGTACCGCACGCGGTTGAAGCTGACACTAACCCGAAGCGTAAGCGAGGAGGCAACACCAGTCCTCGCTTACGCTTCGGGTTAGTGTGAAATGTGCCATCCT
>JAYTGQ010000714.1:0-4149 GCA_043733345.1 Schlesneria sp. | reverse complement strand
CACTCCGTGTGCCGTCCGCGAGACCGTGATTCGCCGAGGAATTCGGTGAACGGCACATGGAATGTGCCTACTACTTTGACTTCTGTCGGACACGTCTTCCCCGCGATCCCACTGGCCACGGATACTTTTGTGAGCGATTTAGATTCTTCGCTAATGCGTGGTTCGCAGTTGCCAAAATGCCGGTTGCCAATTCGCGGATGTGTCTTGTCTCGTTCGGTGGTAGTACGGACTTGGTTGGCGGCACTCACGGTCGTGATCGGCATCGCCCCGCAACTCACCTTGGCCCAGCCCTCATCGTCCATACCGGCGAGTAATCCTTCCGAGCCGGTTCGGATTGAGCAGGTCCGTGTCGGGTGGGACGGTTCGTACCAGGTGGGCCGTTGGACAAAAATTGTCACTGAAATGGAGGTCGTCACACCGGGACGGTTTCGCCTGCTCGTGACGACTCCCGATCCCGACGGCCATCGCGTGACATTCACCTCGCGACTGTCGGAGCCACTGGCGGCGGGGCGTCATTCGTTGCGTGGCCTCTGCAAACCGGGGCGGCTCGACGCCGGCTTTGAAGTGGTTGTCGAGACCGACACGGAAACCAAATCACTCGCGCCAAGTGCCGTCGCTGCGTGGAAGTCTTCGTCGGAAAAAGTGACCGCCACACTGAAGCCCCTCGCACCGGGGACGCGACTCGTGCTCGCGGTGGGTGAGCCAGCGGGATTCTCCAGCGGCGAGGTCTCCGGCAGCAATACGATCGCGACGGAATCGGCAGCTTCCAAGAGCGGTTCGGCTGCGACGAAGTCCAGCGCCTTGAAGGTCACCGCGTTGCCGACGACGGTGAGTCAGCTTCCTGACGAAGGACGGGCTTACGATGGCGTTTCGCTGCTCGTCCTATCGGGGCCGTTGAACCTGTTGCCCAACCAAGCGACCGCTCTCCGCGACTGGATCGCGCGCGGCGGGCGACTCGCGCTGTCACTGCCAAACGATCCGGCCGCCGCGCGCGAGATCATCGCACCGCTGGCCGCCTGGTTCCCGGTCACGGTCTCCGACGAAGCGATTGTCGTGCGTGAGTTTTCGTCGCTCGAAAGCTACGCAGGGCGCAACGTGCGCGTGCCGTTTACCGGGCGGCTTTCGATCCCACAGGTCCGCGTCACTCACGGTGCGATCTTGGCCGGAAGTCGCGACAACGCGTTGCTCGTTCGCGCGCCGTATGGCTTGGGTTCCGTCACGGTGCTGGCTCTCGACCTGACTCAGCCCCCGTTGAGCGGATGGGCGGGAGTCGGCGCGCTGGGGCGACACCTGCTCAGCGATGTCGTTTCGTCCGAAGACTTGGGTGACTCGAAGACGGCCAAGCACGCGCAACTCAGTTCGACCGGCGTGACCGATCTTGCGACTCAACTGCACGCGATTCAAGACGACTTCGCGGGCGTGACGCGCGTTTCACCGTGGTTCGTGATGGGGTTGCTCGGTCTGTTTCTCATCTTGATCGGACCGGTCGATTACCTGCTGGTCCATCGCCTGCTGAAACGCCCGCGTGCGACATGGGTCACGTTTCCCGTGTGGATCGCCGTGGTCGCGATTGCGGCCGCGCAAGGAGCCGCCGCGTGGAATGGAACCACGCTGCGCGTGAACCAGTTTCACTTCATCAACGTCGATACCGCGACAGCGACCGTCCGCTCACGACTGTGGACCAACCTGTACAGTCCCGTCACGACATCCGTCGCTGCCGTTGAGGCTTCGACAGTATTGCCGGGTTCCACGGAAGAGATCGCGTCACGACGCAGCCTTCCCAGTTGGTCGGGCACCCCGGAGACCGCATTCGGTGGGATGTATCGACCGGCGGGAATCGACATCGGACGGAGTGCGTACACGTTGGCGAACGACTTCCCCCAGACAGCCGTTGCGGCGGTGAAGTCGCTCCCGCTGGTGCAGTGGACATCGAAGGAACTGGTGACGGAAGGTTCAGGAGCAGCCACGACGCTTGTGGAGAGTGATCTCATCAGTTCCGGTTCGGGACGACTGACGGGAACACTGACGCATCGCCTGCCGGGCGCGCTCGAAGATTGGCTGCTCGTGTTCGGCAACCGCGTCTATCGCCAGAGCAAGTTGCGCGACGATCCTGTCACCATCCCGCTGCCCACGCGCCAACTGTGGCGCGTCGAACAGCCGAACGTCTTCCAACGCGAATTGCGTCCGTATCTCACGGGCCAGATCACGATTGCCACGCGCGAGGGAGCAGGACAGCACGCCAACATCTCGCATCGACAGACTCAGTACGATCCCTTGTCTCTCGACGCCTCCAGTTTCGCCCGCGCACTCACGTTTCACGACGAGGCCGGAGCATCCAAGTACACCGGCCTGACCAACCGATTGCTTGAAGAGGAAGACCTGTCGCACTTGGTGAGGCTCGGTCGAGCCGTCCTGTTCGGGCGACTGAATGGATCGGCCAGTTCACTCGCGCTGAGTGATCGCCACGCACCGTCCACCAGCGTGCCCAAATCCGTGAAGCCTGACCGCGAATGGACCTTTGTCCGACTCATCTTGCCCGTGACCAAAGTCAGCGAAGCATCGCGGGAATTGGAGAGCTTCGACCCGAACAAACAGAAACCGTGAGGCCATTCTCAGTGAGCAAGCAGGCCGTCTTTTTCTTTCACGCTGGCAACAGTGAGACATTTCCGTGCGGGCGGCCTTAGCAGCCCCAATGCCTCGCGCGATCCGTGATGAGACATCTGAGCGGGGCGGCGTCAGCCCCCCGGTTCTTGGGCGTCAGCCCGCTGTGGAAGAACCGGGGCGGGCTGACGCCACCCCGCTCAGAGATTCATCAACCGCCGCGTGCGCTATAAAAAGACCAGACGGAACAGACTTCAGACCATCTCACGCCCGATCCCACAGTAAAGGCTCTCCGCTTTTCCCATGATCGAAACACGCCAACTGACGAAACGCTACGGCCACCTGATCGCCGCCAATGAGATCAACCTTTCGCTGAAGGAAGGGGATGTGTTCGGCTTCATCGGTCCCAACGGCTCCGGCAAGACGACCACGATGCGGATGATCGCCACACTGCTCAGCCCCGACTACGGCGAGGCCTACGTCTGCGGTCAGTCGATCTACACCAACCCGCGCGAAATCCGGCGGCTCGTCGGCTACATGCCCGACTTCTTCGGTGTCTACGATGACATGACCGTGATCGAGTACCTCGAATTCTTCGCGGCCGCTTACCGGATCAACGGTCCCGGTCGGAGAAAAATCTGCGAAGAAAAGCTCGAACTCGTGGACATGGCCTTCAAGCGGGACGCGATGGTCAACCAGTTGTCGCGCGGTCAGACGCAGCGCATCGGCCTCGCCCGGACACTGCTGCACGAACCGCAGGTGCTGCTGCTGGATGAACCGGCCAGCGGCCTCGATCCCCGCGCCCGCATCGAAATCCGCAACCTGCTCAAGAAGCTGGGCGAGTTGAAAAAGACCGTTATCGTCTCCAGCCACATCCTGCCCGAGTTGGCCGATGTCTGCACCCGCGTTGGCATGATCGAGAAGGGCAACCTGATCATCGACGGCTACGTGGACGAGGTGATGCGGAAGGCTCGGCAGCAACTCATGCTGCAAATCCGCGTGAAGTCCAATCAGGACCGAGCCGCCGCGCTGCTGGCCCAACACCCGTCGATCGACAAAGTGGACATCGTCAAGGGGACCATTGAAGCGACCCTCAAGAAGGAGTCGCTCGACTACAGCGACCTCACCACCGTGCTGGTTCAAGCCGGTTTTCAAGTGACGTTGTTCCGCGAGGAAGAGGTCAACTTGGAGACGGCGTTCATGGCGCTGACCAAGGGCCTGGTGCAGTAGTTGTGGGCAGTAGATGGTGGATCGAAAAGGCTGGTGACCGTCATTCTGATTCATCCGAGGCTTTGGGGCGGTGGTTGGAAGAGGACAAACGGATGTCGGCCCGAGTCTTCATCCTGAAGGGATGACAGCCATTAGCCGGGAGTTGAGCGAAGCGACACCCCCGGAAGCGTTAGGTCAACGTGATTTGCATCCTGAAGGGATGCCAGTACGGTTCTTTCTGGCTGTACCTCACGCGGCACAGAGTGAGAGGTTTCCGAGCGGGGCGGCGTAAGCCCCCCGGTTCTTTCCAAGGGGGCTTACGCCCAAGAACCGGGGGGC
>JAYTGQ010000713.1:0-1341 GCA_043733345.1 Schlesneria sp. | reverse complement strand
TCAGCCGGAACGCGCTAGCGTCCGGTTCTCGATGAATTTGAAAACCGGACGCTAGCGCGTTCCGGCTGATGGTCTAAAGTAAGGACGCTAGCGCGTTCCGGCTGATGGTCTAAAGTAAGGTGTAACACCGAGTACCGGTGTCAGTCTCGTTTCAGGCGGATGTGTCGGACCTCAAACGGGTGGTCCTCGGCCTGAATGCCAATCGAACCTTCGCTGATGAAGTCGGGGTCGCACTTGCTGATCGGCGTGCCATTGAGCGAGACGGTCAACGCGCCGTCCTTCGACACGATTTCGAGGCTATTCCATTGGCCGACGGGTTTGCGGGCCTGCTGTCTCGCCGCGTCATCGTCTTCCGTTTTCACTGGCTCCGCACCGCCGTTCTCCTTGATCGCGGCCATCTGCACATGCTTGCCTTGTACTTCGAGACAGATCGGCCAGAGCTTGTGTTCGCCGGTGATGTAGACCAAGAAGCCCGTGTTCCCTTTGAACTTGGCTTCGTCCTTGAGGTTGTCGGGCCGTGGGAAGCGGTAGTCGATTCGCAGCGTGAAGTTTTGGTACGACTGCTTCGAGTACAGATAACCTTTCGGCTTGCCGCCACACTTCAGTCCGTCAGCCGTGGCCGACCATGTGTCGGCTTCTGCGGCGAAGGCTTCAAAGTCTGAGAAGACGAGCGATTCAAAACCGTCTTCGAGAACGAACGCCTGCTCGGGCGGAACCGCTTTCACGGCGGCAACTGGTTTGACTTCGGCGGCAGGTGGTGTCGATGGCTTCGCAGGTTCGGCAACCTGACCGCGACAGCCAATCGCGAACGTGATGGTGAGAGCGAACATCCATGACAGGCAACTCGTTCGTGCAGCAGATCGAAGCATCGCAGAACCTCATGGGGACAGTCGAAAAGTCGATGGAAGTGACGTACGCGCCGGAAATGTGTCAAGCCAGCGACCGACTCTAGTTCGCAGACAGTTGAGGATGGCACATTTCACACTAACCCGCAGCGTAAGCGAGGACTGGTGGTGCCTCCTCGCTTACGCTGCGGGTTAGTGTTGCTTCCTCGCTTACGCTTCGGGTTAGTGTCAGCTTCAACCGCGTGCGGTATAGCTCGCGTTGAATAGTGCCGCAACAGGTGCCTCGCGGGCATTGTGCCCCGCTCGAAGCCCTGCTTTTCCGATACCTCACGCGGTCATGAGCGAGGTCTTCTTGTGGCGAGCCGTGTGCCGCCAAGCCACGGGTTTCCGGCACCGATTTATACTTCGCGCGGGACAACGTGAGACATTTCTGAGCGGGGCGGCGTCAGCCCCCCGGTTCTTCCAGCGGAGGGCTTACGCCCAAGAATCGGGGGGC
>JAYTGQ010000712.1:0-10965 GCA_043733345.1 Schlesneria sp. | reverse complement strand
GCGAGACAGGCGTCCTCGCTCACGCTGCGGGTTGGTGTGGGGCTGGTAACTCGTAACGTAGGACCAACAACTCGCGAGAAGTGGCCCGCCACAACTCTTAATTGCCGCTTCTCTTGTGCGGTCAATCGACCTAGCTACAATGCCGCCCGCTTGCACGGGGGGGCTTCCAATAAGGGATTGTGCGCCGGTCTGTCAAGCGACGCTCTCCGTCGTGAGGCGGTCATTCTTGATCGCCTCACCCCAGTCTGTGACCGACGTTGTAGGTAAAGGATGCCTGGATGATCAACAAGTTTTCAGCCTCCGTCCGACGCAATCAAAAGCAGTGGATGGTGGTCATTACCATTCTCGCGGTGTTCGCATTTCTCTTCGACGATCTTGCCCGCACCTCGCAGGCAGGAGCGGGTGGAAACGTGATCTTCCTCGCCGTCCTCTGTGCGGGGGGAATGGCGATTCTCGGGTATCGGCGCGGCCAGACCACCGAGTTCGCGGTGACCGGATTAGTGGTCGGTGCTTTGGTCGCCTTTATCTCGATGAAGGCGTCTGGCCCTCCAGTCATCGTCAAGACCAATGTCGGTAGCTACACGCGATCGGACCTCAATGTATTCCGATCGAAGCGGCTCAAAGTAGACCACTTCCTCACCGCAGTGGCCAAAGCGACGGCGAATGAGCGCGGTATTCCACGGTTCGGCTCAGTCGATGATGGCTCGATGGTCTCGTTCGCCCTGCTGCAGCGCGAGGCCCGCCGCATGGGCGTCTCATTGAAGGATGATTCGGTCAATCACTTTCTCGCCAAGGCCACTCAAGGAAAGCTGAGCGAGAAGGATTACAAAGCGGCTCTGCGCGAGGCCGGGTTGTCCGAGGGGGAACTGTTCGACAGCGTGCGGCAAGAGCTGGAAGTGCAGATGGTTGCCCAGTTGATCTCGGCTCCGGCTGAAGCTCATCCGACGATGGCCCAATTCACGCGAGGCGCTTACAGCGGTCGCATCGCTCAACAGACGCCCGAACAATTGTGGCGGTCGTTCCAAAAGCTACATGTGCGACAAGCGCTCTCGGCTGTTGCGGTCCCCATCGCGGAGTTTGCCAAGCTCGTTCCAGATCCGTCCGAGGGCGATTTGCGTGACTTCTTCGAGAAGCACAAAAACAGCTTCGCCGACGAACGAGGAACGCCCGGCTTCCTGGAACCACCCAAAGTTCAACTCGCCTATCTTGTCGCCTCCAACTTGGAAGCCTACGAGAAGCAAGTGCCAGAGATCACGGACCAAGATGTTGCCGACCACTACTTGGCCAACAAAGAGTCGTACCGCGTGTTCGACATTCCTGAGCCATCCTCGAAGTTGCCTGACCTGAATCCGAACGCGTCCTCGAATAGCCCAAGTGGGTCCGCCCCTGCTGACGCCACTAAAACAGACAACACTCCTGACGAGAACACGGCACCCCCTGCAACCGATGCCAAATCCGAGGACAAGCCTGCCGAGCCAAAGTTGCCAGATGCGACTGAGCAGCGAAAAGACGTTCCCGCAGAGAAGACTCCGGCCAAAAAAGAGGGAGACTCAAAGGAAGGGACTCCGTGCGATGACGCCGTAGAGGAACCGAAGGCCGCGCCAACGACTGCTGCTGCTGCCAAATCCGATGCGGACGGCGCAAAGACCGATGAAGCTAAACCCGCAGATGCTCCGGCGAAACCGGAAGTGCAGGGAGCCGACGAGAAAAAGGCTGCTGACAAGTCGCCACCCGCCCCTGCGCTCCCCTCGGACGACAACCCGACTGCCACCGATCCGGCGGTGAAGCTGCCCTCATTAGACTCGCTTCCGATGCCAGCTCTCGCAGCTCGCTACCGCGAACTCGATGACGATCTGAAAGAGCAGATTCGGGAGACGGTTCGCACCCAAAAGGCACTCGTCAAAATGAGCGAAGTGTCGGACGGGGCCTTAGAAATGATGATGGACCTGAGCCTCGGCTACCAGTCGCTGGAACCGAAGGCTCGGGATCAGGCCGCCGCCGAATTCTCCACGCAGCTAAAGGAATATGCTGAAAAGCATGGCCTGGAGTACAAAGAGACAAAGGAGATGTCTCAACTGGAAATGATGACTTCACTCGACGAACGGGTCGGCAGTGCAACCGATCCTGTTTCGGCGAGCGGTGCCTCCCGAAGTCGCACTTCGGTGGCCGAAGAGGTCTTTCAAATGGAAGGCTCGGGCAGAGGTTATCGGCTGTCGAAGTTCTCGCCACGCCGCGCGGACATTGAACGAGGAGCTAGGTACACCTTTTGGAAAACGGCTGAGATTCCCGCCAAGGCTCCTGACTTCAAGGATGTCCTCGTCCACAAGAAAGTGCTTGAAGCTTGGAAGTTTGAAAAGGCTCGGCCACTGGCTGAGAAGCGGGCCAACGAATTGGTCGCGCTCATCAAAAAGGGTGAGGCCGATATCGCGGCCGCGCTCTCTGGCCAGACGATCAACGGCACGAACGACTCGCCCGCCGCGTCGATTCGCGAGACCACCAAGTTCTCGTGGCTCCGGCTTCCCCAAAGCTTGCCTCAGTTCGGCCTGCAACAGCCGACGGAATCGACCATCGACGGGATCGGTCAGCCCGGCTACCAATTCATGAAGGCCATCTTCGATGACATGGCCAACGGTGATGTCAGTGTTGTTTCAACGGCATCGCGGAATGCGTTCTACGTGGTGCGAGTCCACGACCGCGACGGCATCGCCAGCGAAGCGGAAGGCGTCACGACCCTCGCCGATTTGCAGAAACAATTTCTGCGTGAACAGTTCTCAACAAATTTCTTGCCGACGCCGTACGAGTTCATCGGAGCCGAAATTCAGGCGATCGTGGACAACCGCTGGCGTGCCGGGTTCCGCCAGCGATTTGGAATCGAGTTTGAATCGAACACGGCGCTGGTCTCGGAGGAAGAGTGATTCCACAGTTCAGGCAGGGCCAATGCCTTTTTGAAGCTGGACAAGATGTAGGGTGGGACCAGCGGCGCTTCGCCGCGCCGGCCCACCAGCAATTCTCGAAGATTCATGATGGTGGGCCGGCGCTGGAAGCGAGCTGGTCCCATCCTACGTTGAAAAAGGCGATGGCCTGCAGTTCAGGCTGACTTGCTGGACATTCTCTGACGATCCCAGTAATAGATTTTGTTGTGTGCAACGCCGATGGGCCGACTGATTTTTCCGACCTGATTTGGTGAAATGCGACTCCATGAGTGACACGTCTGTGGCGATGATCGAGGCAACGGGCCTCAGCAAGTTTTACGGACCATTTGCAGCGACACAAAACGTGTCGTTCTCCGTCCCGCGTGGCCAAGTGGCGGCGTTCTTGGGACCGAATGGTGCAGGCAAGTCCACCACGATGAAGCTGCTCACCGGCTTTCTCGCACCCACTTCGGGCAGTGCGAAAATCGGTGGCTTCGACGTGGCGACCGATCGCCTGAAGGCGGCCGAGATTCTGGGATATCTCCCGGAAAACGGGCCGCTCTACTTGGAGATGACACCCTCCGAGATCCTCAAATTCTTGGGAGCCGCACGCGGCATGTCGTCCGAGCGACTCAAGGATCGCCTTGAGTTCGTCGCGACCAAGTGCTCGCTCAAGGGTGTCTGGGGCAAGCCGATCGCCAAGTTGTCGAAGGGCTTTCGACAGCGAGTCGGCATGGCTCAAGCCCTGCTGCACGATCCGCAAGTCCTGATCCTCGACGAGCCGACGAGCGGTCTCGATCCGAATCAAACTCACGACGTGCGCGAGCTGATCCTGAGCTTGGCCAAGACGAAAACGATCCTGCTCTCCACCCACATTCTGCAAGAGGTCAAAGCGGTGTGCAGCCGCGTGATCCTCATCAATGAAGGTCGTGTGGTCCTCGACGGCAGCGTTGAGGATTTGGATCAGGGCGGCCAAGGCATGGAAGGTCGCTTCCGCCAATTGACGGGTGCCGGGCGTTAGTTCCCGCCTGCCGAAGAACGTAGGGCGGGCACTCTTGCCCGTCCGTTTCAATCCGAAAGACGGGCAAGAGTGCCCGTCCTACGATATTCATCGAGGTCTCCCAACGATGCGAAGTCATGTTGTTCTCGCGGTCTTCAAACGCAACTTCTGGAGTTACTTCTCCGGAATGATCGGCTACCTCTTTATCGTGGCCTTTGTGTTCGTGGGAGCGTTTGCCGCCTTCCAAGAGAAGTTCTTCACGAACAATCTTGCGACGCTCGATCAGCTCAATGAGTGGTTCCCACAACTGCTGCTGTTCATCGTGCCCGCCATCACGATGGGCGTCTGGTCCGAGGAACGTAAACTCGGCACCGAAGAACTGCTCTTCACGCTCCCGGTCTCTGACTTGGAAGTCTTGCTCGGCAAGTATCTGGCGGTCGTGGCCGTCTACACCGTGGCACTTCTCTTTTCGCTCACTCACGCCGTCGTGCTGGCTTGGATCGGTGAGCCTGATGCGGGGCTGTTGTTCGCCAACTATTTTGGTTACTGGATGGCGGGCTGTGCCTTGCTGAGTGCCGGGATGGTGGCCTCGTATCTGACGAGCAGCGCGACGGTCGCGTTCGTGCTGGCGTCACTGATTTGCGTACTGCCAATCGTGATTGGTTTGGTCCCGATTCCGGCTCCGCTGCAAGCGCTCGTCGGCAACGACCAGTTCTTCGAGCAAATGAGCCTGCCGCGCCAGTTCGCTCCGTTTGGCATCGGCCTCATCGAAGCCAAAAGCGTCCTGTACTTCCTGTCGTTTACCGGGTTCATGCTCTACGTGAATCTGGTGCTGATTGGTCAGCGGCATTGGAAGGGTGGCGTGCGCGGAGCCAGCATGGGCTGGCAGTACGCCGCACGCGGAGTTTCCCTGGCGCTGATCCTCGTCAGCGGCAACGCACTTCTTTCGGGAAGCAGCAAGACGGTGGATATGACCGGTGAGCAAGTCTTCACGGTGGCCCCGACGACGAACAAACTGTTGGGCAACTTGAACGCCAAACGTCCCGTCACGATCCAGGCCTTCGTCAGCAAGGAAGTTCCCCGCGATTACGCGCCCGTCAAGACGCTGCTCCTCGGGCTGCTGTCTCAGTACGAACAGGCCAGCCACGGCAACATCACGGTGCGAGTGGTCTCAGTCGATCCGGCCAGTCCTCAAGCCGAAGAGGCCAAGAAGTTCGGGGTCGAAGGCCGCAAAGTTCAGTCGGAACGCGCCGGGCGAACGCAGGTGGACGAGGTCTATCTCGGCGCGGTCATCAACAGTGGTGCGCACGAAGTGGTGATCCCGTTCTTCGACGTGGGACTACCACTGGAGTACGAGTTGACTCGCTCGGTGAACACCGTCGCCGCCGAGAAACGTCGCAAAGTGGGGATCCTCGAAACGGACGCCAAGCTGACCGGCGGATTCGACATGCAGTCGTTCCGCAGCTCACCCGAGTGGCGAATCGTCACGGAACTCAAGAAGCAGTACGAAGTCGAAGCGGTCTCTCCAGCGGGGCCGATTGATGAGTCGAAGTACGACGTGTTGATCGCCGTGCTGCCCTCGTCGCTCGGTCAGAACGAAATGAGCAACTTCGTCGATTACGTGAAGAAGGGCAAAGCCGTCCTGATCTTCGACGACCCGTTGCCAGCGACGAATCCGCAACTCTCCCCGAGCCAACCCAAGCCACGCGCGGGCGGCGGCAATCCAATGATGCAGATGGGACAGCCTCCCGAACAGAAAGCCGATGGCGGCAAGGCCACTTCGCTCGTCAACGCCCTCGGCATCCAATGGAACTACGATCAGGTCGTGTTCGACTACACGGCAATGCAGGTTCATCCCGAGTACTCGGAACTGTTGCGTCCCGAAATCGTGGCCATCACTCCGAAGAGTGGCTTGGCCAAAGCCTTCAACCCGGACAGCGAAGTCACCAGCGGATTGCAGGAAATGTTTTTGTTCTTCTCCGGCACAATTAAGCCGCGCGAAGGGAGCAAGCTGGAGTTCACGCCGCTACTTCGCACGGGCGTCCATTCGGGATTACTCGAATGGAAAGACCTCGTGAAGAACAGTTTCATGGGGATTCAGATCGACGACGATCCATTGCGCATTGAAGACGAATTTGCCCATGTGATCGCCGCCCAAATCGCCTCACCGAAGAACGCGACGGGCGACCGGTTCAACGTGATCTATGTCGCCGATGCCGACATCATCTCCGACTGGTTCTTCTTTGTCCGCGAACGGAAGCAGTTCCACCTGAGCCTCGATAACGTCACCTTCGTGCTCAACGCGGTCGATTCGCTGGCCGACGACAAGGCCTACATTGCCCTGCGAAAACGCCGTCCGAAGCACCGCACTTTGGCTCGTGTGGAAGAGCAGACGGCACGCTTCATCGAGCACGCGACCAAGGAACGCCAGAAGGCCGCCGAAGAGGCGAAGACGGCGTTGGAGGATGCCAAGAAGCAGTTCGCCGAAAAGGTCGAGAAGATCAAGAACGATGCTTCGCTCGACGATTCGACTCGCACGCAAATGCTGCTCATCGCTCAAGCCGAAACCACTCGCAAACTGGAAGTCGCCGAAGCGGCGATCAACCAGAAGAAGGAACAGAGCATCGACAAGGGGAAGATTGAGTCTGACCGAAATGTGCGCGCGGTTGAGCGAGGCTACTACGCCGCCGCACTTCTGTTCCCGCCGATCCCCGCCATTGTTCTTGGACTGCTCGTCTGGGTGTTGCGGCTGAAAGACGAGTACAAGGACATCGCTCCGTCGAGACGCGCTCCGGTCGGAAAGTGATTGGCCAACGCGCGAAGATTGCGTTGTCTTTCACGCGGCCACGACACTTTCGTTTAACCGCGTGGGCAACGCCCCGCGCGTCGATAGGAAGTGACAGGCTTCAGCGTCACTCGACGCGCGGGGCGTTGCCCACGCGGTTAAGCGAAGTAAATGTTTTGGATTGAAGCGGTCGAACGGAATTGAGTTCGACCGGGTTGTTTGGATTGAATTTGAAATTGGACTCCTCCAGCAGAAGCGTCGTTATGAACGAACTCCAACGTACTCTCGCCTTTGTCGCCGTGGCCGTCGTCTCCGTGGTGGCCGCTCGTTTCGCAGGCCCTTCGACACCCCAGCAGACCGCCGCCATCACAGGTGTCGGTGAGGTCTTCTTCCCCGAGTTCAAGGACGCCGACGCGGCGAAATCGCTGCAAGTCTCCAGCTACAACGCGGAGACGGCCGAAGTTCGTCCGTTCAGTGTCGTTCAAGGGAAGGACGGCCTGTGGCGCATTCCCACTCGCAACAACTATCCGGCGGATGGGCAGGAGCGTCTGGCCAAGACCGCCACGTCCATGATTGGCATCAAGCGGGAAGGCTTCGCTGGACCGCGTGACAACGAACACGCCGAGTTTGGCGTCCTCGATCCCCAGGGCGATTCGCACGCCGACCTGAAAGGGATCGGCAACCGCATCACACTGAAAGATGAGGCGGGGAAAGTCTTGGCCGATTACATCATCGGCAAGGAACTCAAGGGTCGGCCGGGCAACTTCTACATTCGTCGTCCGGATGAAAAGGCGACGTACTTCGCGAAGCTCGACATTCAAGTCTCGACGAAGTTCGCCGACTGGATCGAGCCTGACTTGTTGAAACTCGACGCGACGCGTCTCTCTGACATCGTGATCGATACCAGCTCCGTCGATCTCGCGCAGGGAGCCGTTGTCGAAGGAGAGACGAGCAAGCTGTCGCGCAAAGTCTCCAGCGATCCGTGGAAGCTCGCCGGTCTGGATGAAGCCACCGAAGAGGTAAACCAGGACGAGATTAACAAGTTGATCAAGTCGCTCGATGACCTCAAAATCGTCGGTGTCCGACAGAAGCCCGCGAAGCTCATGCAGGGTCTGCGTGAAGGAAAGTTGCAACGCGATCAATTCTCGGCGCTCGATCTTCAGGACAAGGGCTTCTTCCTTGCGACTGACCGCAAATCCAACCGCACGCTGCTGGTTCCCAAAGAGGGACAGATGATCGCCATCACCAATCAGGGCGTCGCGTATGACCTGAAGTTTGGAGACATCTTCAGCGGCAACGAACAGGAAGTCGAAGCGGGCTTCGCTGCCAAGGAAGGTGTCGCCGAGCAAAAGGCAGTCGAAGAAAAGAAGGACGGAGCGGAATCAAAAGAAGCCGACAAGCCGTTGGACTCCGACAAGCCTAAGCTGAAAAGTCGCTATTTGTTTGTGATGGTCCACTTCGACGAAGTGGGGCTGGGGTCCAAGCCGGAAGCACCCGTAAAGCCAGAGCCGCTCGCTGATCCTGCTGCGGACAGTGCCGCAACCGATGCTGCGGTCGCCGATGCGGCCGCTCCCACCAACACGGCACCAGACCCGAAGAAGGTCCACGAAGCAGCCCTCGCTAAATTTGGCGCGGATCAAAAGAAGTACGAGGCCGATTCCAAGGCGTTCGCGCAAAAAGTCAAAGACGGCGAGAAGCTCGTCAAGGAATTGAACGCCCGTTTCGCCGACTGGTACTACGTGGTCTCTGGCGAGAGTTTCGAGAACCTGCGCCAAGGCAAGAAGACGCTCGTCAAAGCCAAGGTCGCCACTGAGCCACCTGCGGAACCCGCTGGAACGCCACCAGCAACTCCTCCCGGCACACCGTGACTCAAAGTCACCGGACCTCGACCGTTTCTTGTCACCGCCATGCCGCACGGATTGGGATCAGAGCGTCGTGGCTGGTCACAGTTGAGGTCCGTACCAAGTGATTTGGTATTCCAACCGAGAAGGCTTTCCAAAGGTGGCACACACCCTACTGCGTTGTCGCTTTGCGCGATTGCAGCAGTTTCACGAACTTCGCGTGTTCGCGGCTCGCGGTCCCTTGGCGGGACACACTCAGCACGCGCGCGAGGTCTCCGTCGAGCAGGGCCTTCGGATCGAGCCACAAGCCGGGCAGGACTTCGCTGCGGATGACGCCTCCTTTCGCCGGAGCCAATCGTTCGTATTGCCCTGCACGCAGTACGAACCAGTCGATCTCCGCGTCCCAGACTCGCCACACGATGTACTCGCAGACGCCATTGCGGCGGTAGACGTTCAGCTTGGTGTGCAAGTCGTAACTGGCGCTGGTGGCCGAGACTTCGGCGACCAATTCGGGAGCACCTTCCACGTAGCCCTTCACCGTTTTCGACTGCCCACCAAACTCGGGCAAGATGCGCAGGAAGGCATCCGGCTGTGGTTCGTTATCGAGATCGAGCCGCAGCGTTCCGTTGTCTCCCCCTTGAATGCCGGGAGTTACGGCGCGGTAGTTCCCCATCCATGTGATGAAATCGAAGTGCGGGCTAGCGTGTTCATCGGTGCAAACGGGCGATGGCATATAGACGACCCCTTCAATCAACTCGGCCTGCTTGACGTTGGTCATTGCGAAGTAACGCCGCTCGAACTCATCGCGTGTCAGCCTGTCACCGGCACGCAGCGGAGGGATGCGTTGCTTTACAGCATCGGGTACGGCGATCGACATGATTTTCTCTCCTTTTGACAATGATCGGGTTGTCGCGCTGATTGGAACGCCCTCAATTAACCGCTCGCGCCGCGACTGCCTCAAACATCCCGCACCACCCCACAATCAACACCCTCACACGACCGGCTCCCAGCCTTTGCGATATTCGCGGCCCCACAGTGCGGTGGCATCCTTGTCACCGACGATTTGCTTCGTGGCCGGGTCGAACTTCACCATCCGGCCGAGCTTGTACGAGATGTTGCCGAGGTGACAGAGGAGCGTGCTCTTCTGGCCTTCGCCAATTTCTGAGTTCGGTGTTTCGCCATTCTTGATGCAGTCGAGGAAGTTCTGGATGTGGTCTTGCTCGCCACCGTGACCGCCGCCTCCCTTGGCAATCTCGGCCCCTTTGAGATCGTAGACCTTGTAGCCGCTGCCGCCATCAAGGTGCATCGATCCCGTGTCGCCGTAGAACGTGACAAAACTGTTCTTTTCGTCGCGACGTGGATGGCAACTGCTGACATCCCATGTGATCCCCTTGCCGGGACTGTTGCCTTCGCCCGCGAAGTGGAAGACGGCGGCACCGGTGTCGGGTGTCTCTTGATCGTCGGTGAAGTGATAGCGGCCACCGAGGAAGCTGACTTGCGTCGGGTATTCGACGCCGAGTCCCCACCGGGCCACGTCGAGCGAATGGATGCCGTTGTTCGCCAACTCGCCACCACCCCAATGCCAGCGCCAGTGCCAGTTGTAGTGGACGAGGTTGTCGAGGTACGGGCGCTCGGGAGCGGGGCCTTGCCACAGTGAGTAGTCGAGCGTTTCTGGAACCGGCACCGGCTTCCCCGTGCCGATCGTGGTGCGGTTCGCGATGTACCAACAGCGGGCATACAGCACGTTACCGATGACACCCTCTTTGAGTTTCGCGATCCCCTCGCGCAGACCGGCCCAAGTCCTTCTCTGGTTGCCCATCTGAACGACGCGCTTGTGCTTGCGAGCCGCCGCGACCATCAACTCCCCTTCGCGAGCATTGTGGCTGCCGGGCTTCTCAACATAGACATGCTTGCCTGCCGCACAGGCCATGATCGTCGCCGGTGCATGCCAGTGATTGCAGGTCGCAATGAAAACGACATCCAGTTTGGGATCGTCGAGCATCCTGCGGAAGTCGGTGATTCCCTGCGCCTTCGCCCCCTTGTCCGTGACGGTCTTCATCGCAATGTCGAGTCGCTTCTGATCGACATCGCAGACGTAGTTGAGCTTCACTCCCTTGCCGTTGATGACCGCGTTGGCGTGAGCCATCCCGCGCCCGGTCCCGATCACTCCGGCATTCAACACGTCACTCGGACTCTCCTGAGCCGAGACATTGTTGAACAGAGCCGGAGCCAACGTGGCTGCCGCCGCCAACGTGGACGACTGCAAAAACTGACGACGATCCACCGAGAAGGTCTGGTCTGACATGAGTCGGGTCTCCAGAAAGGGAAATGAGGACGATGTGCAGCTAGCGACAAGACATCCGAGCGGGGCGGCGTCAGCCCCCCGGTTCTTCCCAAGCGGGCTTACGCCCCAGAACCGGGGGGCTG
>JAYTGQ010000711.1:0-4163 GCA_043733345.1 Schlesneria sp. | reverse complement strand
GCGAGGCTCCCGCCGAGCCACATGTGTGAGGAAAGTCGCTTGTTTCTCGCGGCTCGGCAGGAGCCTCGCCCTCCCGACAGCCGTTTTTCAACAGGCTGATAAGGCGAGCGGCATGAAAAAGCTTACCCACTGACCCGGACGCTTCGGAGCGTCCGGGTCACTTCCGGGTAAGGCCCAAAATACGAGGAACGAAAACGGCAGCCGTCGGTGAGATACCGACGGCTGCCGAAGTTCACTCAGTGGGACAGGCTTGTGGCCTTCCCGCGACTCGTTGCATTTTAGAACTCACCCACGACGGCACCATCGGACTTGTTGCCCAAGCGGATCCAAGTCGTCTGGTCGAGGTTGTCACCGACGAATCGAACTGACCCGTCAATCAGTAGCACATGCACGCCGCCGGTGTGGAATGAGCGTGCTCCCCCCATGATGTAGTCGGAGTTCAACCAGCACTCTTGCAAGTTACTGTTCGGTGGATACAGAGTGCTGAACGCATAGGTCGGAGCACGATCCGCGTACATCCAAGAATACCCGCGAGTACTCGGGTTGGTAATCGCTCCAGGGGCCGGGCAAACACCGGTCGCCGAAGGATTCTGTGTCTGATCGGCCGGATGGCCGACTCGAATTTCAGACAACACCATCACGTTTGAAGTGCCATCCGTGACATCGCGAATACTTGAATTTGAATTGGTATCGAGAACGCCTTTCCAAGTCGCATTTTGCTGACGATCTCGGGTAGTGTCTCCGATACAAGCCATGTAGTTACTCGGAGCGTAAGCAGTGCTGCTTCCCCGACCAGGATCACTAGGACAGCGAAATGCCGGAATTGCCTTCAAACGCAAATTTGTGTTGGGTGCAGTCATGCCTGGCTCAATCTCAAAATTGACTTGGGAGTAAAGCGAGGATTGATCCATATAAGGCAGAATACGCGTCCCCCAAGACATCATACTGGTACACCAACTTCCACCACAGGACGGATAGGCTGGCGGCGTGTAGTACCGACGCACGGCCCCCGGTGGGAACGCCAAAAACGTGTCGTGGTAGTTGTGCAGCGACAGCCCAAACTGCTTGAGATGATTCTTACATTGTGTCCTGCGAGCGGATTCACGCGCTTGCTGAACAGCGGGCAACAACAGTGCAATCAAGACCGCGATAATCGCGATCACAACCAGCAACTCAATGAGCGTAAACCCACGAGCGCGACGACTTGATTTCGCCATGATTCTTTCTCCAAAAAGACAAAGGACACAAAACACATACAAACTGAGAAACCGGAACTGTCAGTTCCAACACAAGGGAATGCAAACCCCGCTCAAACAGTATGCAGAAAAGGAAAGGCTGGATGGAAGCGAACTGCCGCTGAAAAAATGCCTGACAGAATTCAGGCGAGGCAAAAGATGCGGCTGAGCTTAGCCACGCTTTGTACAACAGGCAACTCGACTGTGTGTCCTAACAAAAAATAACGTGAAATTGACGCATCCGACAAACAACGAAAATTAGACCAGCCGCGTGGCGTGAGACAGAAAGATTCCAACAGGAGTCAAAAAACCGGGGCCTGACAGCAAGCGGCTCGTTACTTCTGTCGGTCCCATCGAAATTAGGATTCGTCGCGCATTCGCACCCGAGTCGTGCTTTTGAGTAAAGTGACTCGAAGGGAAGATTGCGCACTTCTCGGCTGACAATTCCACTAAGGCGAGCGGCAAGAAAAAGCGTACCCATCGAAGCCTGACGCGCAAGCGAAGGACGTTCGGCATCCGAATCTTCGCTTGCGCGCCAGGCTTCAATTGCCGGCAGGACAACTCCTGCCAATCACCTGATGCACCGCTGAGGTTTCAACCCGTTATAACCACCCGATACCTTTGGTCAGTTCTTGTTGTGCGCGATGGAGTGCCGCATACGCTCCGTCCAGTTTGAGGAGTTCCTCGTGTGTGCCGACTTCCACCAAGCGGCCGCGTTCGATGACCATGATGCGGCTGGCTTGCCGCAGCGTGCTGAGGCGGTGAGCGATCGCGATCGTCGTGCGACCTTTCACGAGGTTTTGTAACGCCTCTTGAATCTGTCGTTCGGTGGTGGAGTCGAGAGCGGAAGTGGCTTCATCGAGGATCAGGATGCGCGGGTCGATCAGTAAGGCGCGGGCGATACTGATTCGCTGACGTTCGCCGCCGGAAAGTGATTGGCCGCGCTCACCGACCAGCGAGTCATAGCCGTCGGCCAGTTGCAGGATGAACTCATGGGCGCGAGCGGCCTTCGCGGCGTTGATGATCTCGTCGCGAGTCGCATCGGGATGGCCATAGGAAATGTTCTCGGCGATCGTCCCGTAGAAGAGGAACGGGTCTTGAAGGACGATCCCCACGTTGCGGCGGTACTGCTCGACCTTGTAGCTGCGGATGTCGATTCCGTCCGCCAAGATTGCGCCCTCGGCGACATCGAAGAACCGACAGACGAGGTTGATCAGCGTGCTCTTCCCGGCCCCCGTTTGCCCTACCAGACCGATCATTTCGCCCGCCTCGATCTTCAGCGAGAAGTCGCGAATCACTTTGCGGTTGCCGTAACGGAAGCCGACGTGCTTGAACTCCAACTCGCCACGCAGCTTGTCGAGCTTCGCGGGCTTGGCGGGTTCGGGGACGTTCGAGACGCGGTCGAGAATCTCGAAGATCCGCTGCGCACTGGCGGCGGCTCGTTGGGATGAGTTCACGATGCGGCTCATCGTTTCCAGCTTGCCGTAGAACATCACCGCGAAGCCGACACACTTCGTCAGCGTTCCAACCGAGAAGCCCGGTTCATCGCGAAAGATTAGCCACACCGAACACGTCCACACCACCAACACGCCCAAATGATTGAGGTACGCGATCAAGGGCCAGAAGAACGTCCACAAGGCATTGACGCGGTTGTTCGCGTTGAAAACGGTGTCGTTCGCCAGTTTGAAGCGTTGAATCTCGCGGTCCTCTTGGGCAAACGCTTTGACGACGCGAATGCCCGGAATCGTATCGGCCAGCACGCTGGTCATGTTCGCCCAAGCGCGGCTTCCGGCCTGAAAGCCAACCTGCAATCGATCGCGAGCGAAGTACATCAACCAAACGATGAACGGGAAGGGAACCAGCGTCACGAGTGCCAAGCGCGGGTTTGCCACATAAAGAAATCCGGCAATCGACAACAGCAAAATCCCGTTGGCCAGAAAATCGACGATGCTGTCCGACAGGAACTGGCAGAGCCGGTCGGAGTCGCTGCTGATGCGGGACATCAAGTCGCCGGTGCGTTTGCCGCCGAAGTATTCGAGCGACAGTTTTTGCAGGTGCGAGTACGTCCGCAGTCGCAAATCCGCTGTGACCCGTTCGCTGATCAACGCCAGAATCACTCCCTGTGCCCATCCGAGCAGCCACGCGATTGTGGCCGAGGCGAGCATCAGCAGCAGGTAGTGGCGCGCCACCGTCCAGTCGCGGGAGCCTCCCGAAACGCTGGCGTACAAATGGTCCACGAGCGGTGCGGTCAGGTCGATGGTCATCAAGGCCGACACCGCCGCCGTCATCGACAACAGAAAGGAGACAACCATCCAATTGAAATGCGGTCGCGCGAAAGGCAGCAGTCGCAGCAAAGCCATCGTGTTGGGAGCACGCTCACGCTCGTCGGTCTCGGGAATTTCTTCCTCTTCGTCGCGTGTGAGTCTCGTTCGGTTGGCTTTGAAGTCCTCGAAACGGTCTCCCAACACCAGCGCCGACGGTCCTTGAGCAATCGTGTAATGCCAGACCGCGAGTCGTTGATCGAAGCCGAGTAATTCGAGCGTGCCCAGTCCCGCGCGATCTTTCGTTTTGAGTTTGTCGATGCTGGCCAGCGGCCACTCGTGGAAACCTGCCGCCGTCGAGCAACTCAGAAAACGCTGCGTCGTCAGCACGAGCAACGTCGGACGATAGAAACGCTCGTGGTCGATGTCGGAGGTCATGCAGGCGACAACGGTCTCGCCGGGCAGCAATTTCGATTCGATCGACCGCCGCAACGCAGGCTCGGCGGACGACCAGCCCTCGACCGACGACGCAGTAAGATTGGGGGACTCGTTCAAGACACGGACCTGTTCGAGATTTAGGGAGGAGGTCGCAATCACTTCCCGATCAGCCGCAGGGCGCTAGCCCCGGTTTGGATGACACAAACCGGGGCTAGCGCCCTGCGGCTGA
>JAYTGQ010000710.1:0-10986 GCA_043733345.1 Schlesneria sp. | reverse complement strand
ATCGGTCGCGTGAGTTCGCGCGGCGGACGGCTTGCGTGATGGCGGCACACGGCTTCCAAGTCTTCTTCTTTCCCGAGCCGCGGGCCACGCCCGAGTTGTCGTTCGCGGTGATCGCCGAGTGCTGTCAGACCGGCGTCGTGATCTCCGCCTCGCACAACCCGCCGTCGGACAATGGCTTCAAGGCGTACTGGTCCACGGGAGGCCAGATCCTGCCGCCGCACGATGCGGGGATCATCGCGTGCGTCGATGCCGCCACCGAGATTCCGACCGTCGATTTCGATGCGGCCGTGCGCGACGGGCGAATCAAACTACTCGGTGAGAACATGGACGCGGCTTACACACGAGCCGTTTGTCTCCAAAGTCTTTCGATAGCGCGAGACATCACGGCGATTTACACACCGCTGCACGGCGTCGGTGAGTCATCGGTCTATCGCGTCGTGAAGCAACTCGGTTTCCACGGCGTCTCGATCTTCGAGCCACAACGCTCGCTCGACGGCTCGTTCCCAAATGTCCCCGATCAACTGCCGAATCCCGAACGGTTTGAAGTCTTCGGCCCCGCGATCGCGCACGCCAAACAGATGGGAGCCGAACTGGTCCTCGCATCCGACCCGGATGCCGATCGGATGGCGGTTGCGGTGCGAGACCGATCCGGCGAGTTTGTCTGTCTCACAGGAAACCAACTCAGTGCGTTGTTGACCGACCATGTGTTGAGCCATCGCGCGGCAAACGGTTCGTTGACAGCCGACCACTTCATCATCGAGACGCTCGTCACGACGCCGCTGGTCGCCGCGATCGGCCACCATTATGGAGTGAAAGTCGTGTCCGACGTGTTGGTCGGCTTTAAGCACATCGCGTTTGAGATCGATCGCCACGGTCCCGACCGCTTCGTGTTTGCCACCGAGGAATCAATCGGCTTCATGGCGGGCAACTACTGTCGGGACAAGGACGCCGCAGTCGGTGCGATCTACGTGCTGGAGCTGGCTGCCGAGCTGAAGCAGCGCGGCCAGACGCTGCTCGACCAACTTGATCGACTGCATGCGCGGCACGGTGTCCACGTCGAGCAAACCGTCTCGATCATGGCACCCGGATCGACAGGCCGCGCGCGAGTGGCTCGCATCATGCAGGCTCTCCGCAACACGCCCGCCTGCGCGATGGGACCGGCCGTTTGGAAGTCGGTGCGAGACTACGAACGGCATGAGACACGTTCGCTCCCAGAAAACACGAAGTCCGCCGACTTGCCCTCGCCCGTGAGCGACCTGCTCATCTTCGATGGCCGCGCTAATCAGCTCGCGGACGGGGCAACCGGAGAGTGTGACGTGACTCTCGCAGTCCGGCCCTCGGGAACAGAACCAAAAATCAAGTGCTACGGCTTCGTCCGCACAGCACCCTCACTCAACATCACGCCCGACAAACGTCGCGTCGAAGAGTGCCTCGGAGCGCTGATCGCCGCCGTGCAGAATTGGATTGTCAGGGTCGATTGAGAAATTGTGGCCGAGCGGTGTGAGAGACGACAGACGGCCAGCGGTCGAGGCGATCCAGCCCCACCCGTGCGGGTGGCCTGTCGTGCAGATATGATTCGACGCGGCCTTGCGGCACCGTTCGCCGCTGTCCTCTGCATGGTTTCGTCCGTTCCTTTGTTGGAAGTACCCCAGACTTCATGAGCGATCACACGAGCAATCACGTTGATATCAGTGGCGTCCGTTTGCATCTCAGTCAGCCCGACGATTCGCCCGGCGAATGGATCGGGCAGCGCGAGGTGCTGCATCAACTGCTGGCTTGCTGGCTGGTGGTCGATGACAAAGACTTGCCACTCGCGCCGCGGTTGGTGGGGAGTCCCGGCATTGGCAAGACCTCGCTCGGGATCGCGGCCGGTCGGGTTCGGCAGCAGGATCTCTACATCTACCAATGCACGGCTGACACGCGTCCCGAAGACTTGCTCGTCACGCCGGTGTTGGCTGAGGACGGGCGGATCAAATACCACGCTTCGCCTCTGGTGACGGCGATGCTTCGCGGCGGCATCGTGTTGCTCGACGAAGGGAACCGCATGAACGAGAAGTCGTGGGCCAGCTTGGCTCCGCTGCTCGATCATCGTCGGTACGTCGAGTCGATCGTGGCGGGGATCAAGATTCACGCCCATCGTGATTTCCGCTGTGCGGTCACGATGAACGACGACGAATCGACGTTTGAAATCCCCGACTACATTCTCAGCCGCTTGCAGCCAACGCTCACGCTGGGCCATCCCAACCGTGACGACGAGCTGGCGATTCTGCGATACCACCTCCCGTTCGCCGAAGCCGAGATGCTCAACCTGACGGTCGAGTTCCTCCAGCAATCGCATGAACTCAATCTCGACTTCTCGACGCGTGACGGCATCAACGTGTTGAGGTACGCGATGAAGCGGCTGGCTCAAGACAAGACGCATCCGGTCGGCAAGGACGCCGTCTGGCAGGAGGCACTCGTCAATTGTCTTGGCCCTGAAGCGACCGATCTCAACGAAGCAGCCAAGCGACGGCAGGGATCACTCGGTGGGAACATGATGCCGATGGGACTGGGTGACTTCTTCTTTGACCCCGACGATCCACTGCACCCGGACTACGAAGGCGGAGAAGATGACGATGATGAAGATGATGATCGCTAAACGTCTGGTGCGTCATGGCCAGTCGCAGTAGCTTGGGCCGAGATGACGGGCATTCACTCGCAAGAGAGGAGTCGAGACATGAGTACCGCAGAAGTATCGAAGCCGCCGCCTCGGTCTGAAGTCCTGGAACAGTTTCCTCACGCTCGACTGACCCTCGATCTCGACATCCCTTCCATTGAGGAGTTGCTCCCCAAGATCGAACTGTTGGAAACGGACGGTGAAAAATTGGAGACCGCTTGGCATCGCATCGTGATCAACCTGCTGCTCGAATGCCTGCACAACCATCTGCGCGGCCGCGACGACTATTACGCCAATGGCAACTCGTTCATCTACTTCTCGGAATCGCAGGCCAAGAATCTCGACTATCGCGGGCCGGACTTCTTCTTCGTCAAGAATGTCGAGCGACGGTTGCGGCCCTATTGGTGCGTCTGGCAGGAAGGGGGCAAGTACCCCAACGTGATTATTGAGTTGGCGTCACCCAGCACGATTCGCGTGGACCGCACCACGAAAAAGGACATCTACGAACAGACGTTCCGCACCCCCGAGTATTTCCTGTACGACCGGCAGACCGAACGACTCGATGGCTGGCGGCTCGACGATCATGGCGTGTATCGCCCACTCCCCTTGGACGAACGAGGCTGGTTGTGGAGTGAGCAACTTCAACTTTGGCTCGGTGTGTGGGAGGGAACGAATCGCGGCGACCCCGAACGGTGGCTGCGATTCTTCGATACTCAGGGGGTCGTTGTTCCCTCGGACGAAGAGTTGAAGCATCGAGAAGAGGAGCGCGTGCTGGTCGAACAGGAGCGAGTTCGCATCGAGCAAGAGCGGGTCCGCCGGGCGGAGCAGCAAACGGCAGCGGCTCTCGCGGAAGTGGCCCGGCTCCAGCAACTGCTGGCTCAACGCGGCGAGACTCCGTAAGGCGACTGGAAGGAAATGGCTTACCCGGACACACCAACCCGAAGTGTGAACGAAGGCGTCGTTCATTTTTGACGATCTCCCAAGGGTCTGATCTCTTTTTCAAATTCTGCCCCCCTTTTCAACGGGCTGTTCGCGGACCAACGATGCTTTCCCCCGTACTTCAATTCAGCGACCGCGTGTTCTGTTTGCCGATCATTCACGGCAGCGGTGACTTCGCCATTGAGGTCCGGCGCGTGATGTTGTCGCAGCGGTTCGACTGTCTGGCGGTGCCGCTGCCGCCGTCGTTTCAGCACGATGTTGAGCAAGCGATCACATCGCTGCCGAGCATCACGCTGGTGATGCAGGAGGAACCACAGGACATCGCCGCGAAGGACTGGACCGGCGACAATGACGACGACGAGCGGGATGACATGGCAGACGACTGCGACACGACGTTCAGTTACGTTCCGATTGACCCGTGTCAGGGAGTCATCACGGCCCTAAGAATCGCGCTGCAAGAACGGATGCCGCGAGCCTTCATCGATATTGAAACGTCGATCTTCGACAGTTATCTCGCTGGACTGCCCGATCCCTACGCGTTGAAGCAGGTCTCGTCTGAAAAGTTCGCGGCAGCCGTGTTGCCGTGTCTCGACCGCCCTCCTGAAGGACAGCCACAGGAGCGTGTGCTGCACATGGCGGCTCGGTTGCGGCAGCTCGAAATGAAGTACGAGCGAGTTTTGTTCGTCTGTTCAATCGTCGATTGGCCGTGGGTGCGCGAAGCCTTCGTCGAACGCACGCCCGCGCTGACATTGGACGATCTCGTCGAAGAGACCGAGATTTACCAAGCTGATCCGAACACGCTCCTCTTCGGCCTCGGAGAGCTGCCGTTTATCACGGGCCTCTACGAACTCGCCCGTTCCGATTTGGAGGCGGACGAAAATCTGTCGATCGACGGCGTGAAGGCAATGCTGCTCGCCTCACGCGATCAGTACAAACACGATCTCGGTAAACGGGCACGCAAGATCACGCCGAAGCTGCTGCGCGTCTACTTGCAATACGTCCGCAATCTGACGCTGCTCGAACGCCGACTGACCCCGACACTGTACTCACTGATCGTCGCCGCTCAGCAAGTCGGTGGCGATCAGTTCGCCATCGCGTTGGCTCAAACGGCCAGTCTGTACCCGTTCCACGAGATGCTTCCACTCCCGCTGATTCGATTGGGAATCAATCGCGGCCGGTTGCCCGACGGCGATGCCGCTTTCTTGAAGAGCCGCTTGCCGGGACAGGCGATCGAATGGCGGTCCTGCAAATTGAGGCCACAGCCACCGAAGCCACAGCAGGACGAGTGGCAGATGCAGTGGAACCCGCATCACCAGTGCAGTTGGCCTCCCGAAGATGTCTCGATCGAACGGTTTCGGACTCATGTGAAGGACGCCGCGTTGGGACTGCTCGGCACGGATTTGGCTCGCAGCGAGAAGTTCACGACTAGCCTGAAGGACGGCCTCGACATCCGTGAGACGCTGCGGAACTGGCACACGGGCGATCTATTCGTGAAAGTGTTGCCACCCACGCGCGGCAGCCTCGATTGCGTCGTCATGCTGTTCGACAGCCCGGCCGATCCGCGCGACTATCCGTGGCGCGTCACCTGGCACGCCGAGCATCACGACGAATCGACCCTCGCTCTATTCGCGACGAACTATTTGGAGAACCTCGTCGGTCCCGGTATCGGTCAGGCCAGTTATGGTGGAGCGGTCTTCTTGTTTCCGCCGCGTCCGGTCCCCGATATCTGGACGAACCACCGCTTCGACTTCACCGACACATTGGAAGAACGGCTCCTTGCCGCCGCCTGCTATCACGCCGACGAACGTCACGTCGCACTCCTCAGCTACTCTCCACCCGGCCCCGCGTGGAGACGCCTTGCCAAGAAGTACGGCAAGAAGCTGATCCACGTTCCCCTTGGGAAGTTCAGCCAGGAAACGGTCCAGCAACTCCGGATGTTTCACGTCCTCAATGGCCAGAAAGTCCGCAGTTTTGCGGCCGAATTTATTCGCAAGGCGTGACCAAAATCGAATCCTGACGCGCAAGCAAAGGATGCTTCAGAACTCCCTCTTCGCTTGCACGCCAAGCTTCGAGGGGCCTGTTTTTCTGGCCGCTCGACGAGTTGCGCCACAGCTCGCATCGAAACTCACACCTTGACTTTGCCTCGGAATTCGACTGTAATCCCGCTCCTCACTCGACCGGTTTTCTGCGGGGGGCCGCAAATGTGGAAGTTTGGATTCGCTGGGACGGTTGCTTGTTCGCGAGCGGCCGTTGAGTCCGACTTCTGCCTGATTCCGTCGAGGAGAGAAAGACCTTGAATTTTTGGGTGTACTGAAGTTTTTGATGAGTCGCCGAATTTCGGGCGGAGCGTCGGTAGTTTTCCCGAAGTTGTAACCTCACAAAGAGGTTGAACTGATCGAAACGAGGCCGAACCATCGAGCGAATGCTGTTTTCAAAATTCGCTCGACAGTGACTCACCGAACGTGACGAGATCAACCGATAATCGACCATTGGATCGCAGGGTCTGCTGACCGCGAGGTCTGTGGTTGTGTTCGTCGTCTGGCGATACGTGTCACATCGGGCCTGTAATTACACGCTGCTGATCGCTCGGAACGGGCGAACACTGACCGGGTGGGACTGGTTGGTTGGTAAGGCAGCGGAGGGCAGGGAGTGCCGCTCAACTTGGGTGCTGGAGCATGCGCGGACTGTGAGTCGCAGGCAACAGCCAACGGGGGAGAGCTATGATGGCTTCAACCAGTTTGCCACGCGTGGTCGTCACGGGCGTAGGCGTTGTTTCGCCGATCGGGATCGGGGTCGATTCCTTTTGGCAGAGCCTCATCGCGGGTCGCTCGGGCATTGCGGCCCTTTCGGCGTTTCCCGCTGGAGATCTTCCGTCCAAATTGGCGGCCGAAGTGCGTGACTTCGACCCACTCGAACACATTTACCAGCGGAAGTTCCTGAAGGTCATGTCCCGCGACATCCAGTTGGGTGTGGCCGGTGCGTCGATGGCCATGAAGGATTCAAAGCTGAATCGTGGTGATGTCGATCCCGAGCGTTTGGGTGTCGAATTCGGAGCGGGTCACATTTCGACGACCCCCGAAGAACTGGCCGATGCCGCTCAGCACCTGCAATTGATGGCCGAAGGTCAGACGTTTTCAAAATGGGCGGAAGACGGTCTCGGACAGATCGCTCCCCTGTGGCTGCTCAAGCAATTGCCGAACATGCCCGCCTGCCATGTGGCCATCGAACACGATGCCCGCGGTCCGAACAACACGATCACCAGTTGTGAGTCCTCCGCGTTGCTGGCTCTCGCCGAAGGCGTTCGCGCCATCGAACGTGATGCGGCCGACGTGATGATTGTCGGCGCATGCAGTTCGTACATTCATCCACTCGAAATCGCGCGACTGAACCTATATGAAAGCCTCTCGCGCGGCGACGATCCAACCCACGCTTGCCGCCCGTTCGATCTCCATCGCGATGGAACAGTTGCCGGTGAGGGTGCCGCAGCGTTTGTCATTGAACGCTACGAACACGCGGTCAGTCGCGGCGCACCGATCTACTGCGAGATTTTGGGTGTCGGAGCGGGTTGCGATGGTCGCGATGTAGCCAATCGATCCAACGGCCTCGGTCTCGCGCGCGCCATCCAGTCGGCACTGCGACAATCGGAACTCTCGCCACGAGACCTTGGCCACATCAACGCGCACGGCAAGGGAACTCGCCGCGACGACATCGCCGAAGCACGGGCCTACCACACGGCCCTCGGCATGGTCGCGGAGTCGATCCCCGTGACTGCCCTCAAGAGTTACTTCGGTCACTTCGACGCCGGTGCCGGTGCCGTCGAGTTGGCCGGAAGCATGTTGGCGATGCGCTACGGTCGCCTCCCAATGACGTTGAACTACAGGACACCCGATCCGCTCTGCCCGCTGAACATCGTCCGCGACGAACCGCTCGACATCACGAACAGCGTCGCCCTCTCGGTGAACCGCACACGCATGGGCCAGAGCGCGGCGGCGGTGATTCGCGCGGTGTGAGAACGGCTGTTGCTCGCGCGGCCAAGCGTGAGACTTTTCTGAGCGGGGCGGCGTCAGCTCCCCGATTCTTCGGAAACGGGCTGACGCCGCCCCGCTTAGGTGTCTCACCTGCGACCGTGCGAGGCATAAATGAGGACGGCCTTTCTACACTGCCGCATCAGCGGATGTCTGAACCGCTCGTGACGTTCTCCCTCTTGATTGAGACTCCTCTGTGACTGACTCCGCTGTGCGAATTGGTTTCATTGGTGCCGGACAGATGGCGACGGCGTTGGCACGCGGGTTCATCGCGGCGGGCGTGGCGACACCCGACCGCGTCGTTGCGTGTGATGTGAGCCTCGAAGCGGGGCGACGCTTCACCGAACAGACCGGTGCGGGGATTGGTGCCACTGGTGCAGAGGTTCTCTCTCGCGCCGAGGTCATCTTTCTCGCAGTGAAGCCTCAGCACATGAGCGGCGTGTTGTTCGACCTGCGACCTAATTTGAAGCCCGAGCATCTGATCGTGTCGATCGCAGCGGGAGTTTCGCTGGCGAAAATGGTGGACGGACTCGGTGCCTCAGCGCGACTGATCCGTGTGATGCCGAACACACCTTGCCTCGTGGGCAGTGGAGCCAGCGCGTTCGCTCGTGGAGGAGCGGCCTCGCCGCAGGATGGCGAGCTGGTGCGGAACCTCTTGTCCACCGTTGGCTTCGCGGTGGAAGTCCCCGAGAAGTTACTCGATGCCGTGACGGGACTTTCCGGCAGCGGGCCAGCTTACGTTTACCAGATCATCGAAGCCTTGAGTGACGGCGGCGTGCGAGTCGGCCTGCCGCGCGACATTGCCACGAAGCTCGCCGCTCAAACGGTGCTCGGTGCGGCGCAGATGGTCCTCACGACAGGACAGCATCCCGGCGCTTTGAAGGATGCGGTGACAAGTCCCGGCGGGACGACGATCGCCGGGCTGCACGCGCTCGAACAAGGCGGCTTGCGGGGCATCCTGATGAACGCCGTTCAAGCCGCGACCGAACGCTCGCAACAACTCGGCCAGTCGTGAGCGATCCCCGCGTTCGCGCTCGGTTCGGGGACTCACGCCGGTCCAGTCACGCCTCAATGGAGTCGTCGCTGCAAAAACAAGAACACTGATTTTCGCTGATCAACACTGATTTGAATCAGCGAGGATCAGCGTCAATCAGTGTTCCGATTGGGTCCATTCATGGAGCCGATTAGGTTACGGCAGCGGGTCGAGAATGATGTCCTTGACCGTCTTCCCGCCGGGGATCATCGGGAGGACGTGCTCTTGGTACGGGCAGATCACGTCGAGCAAATACGGCCCGTCGTAGTCGAGCATCGTCTTGAGAGCTGCTGGGAATTCTTGCTTGCTGCGGACCTGAGCCGCGCCGAGTCCGAAACCCTTCGCGACTTGGACAAAGTTCGGGTAGGTCTCTTCGTAGTGAGGGCCAGCTCCCGCACCGGTTGCTTCGGGATGATCGACCGGGCCGAGATATGTGTGTGCCCGGTTCTTGGCGTGGAAGCGATCTTCCCACTGGACCACCATGCCGAGGTGTTGGTTGTTGAGCAGCAGGATTTTCACCGGCAGGTTCTCACACTTCAGCGTCGCCAGCTCTTGCACGTTCATCAACATGCAGCCGTCGCCGTCGATGTCGATCACCAGCCGACCGGGATGCGCCGCCTGCACGCCCATCGCGGCGGGCAGACCGAATCCCATCGTGCCGAGGCCCGAGCTACTGAGCCACCGGCGCGCGTTGCGGAACTTGTAGAACTGAGCCGCCCACATCTGGTGCTGGCCGACGCCCACGTTCACAAACGGGTCTTGGTCAATCGTCTGTCGCCACAACTCCGAGATCGCATATTGCGGGATGATAAAGTCGCCCGAATCGCGGACCTGCAGCGGGTACTTGTCTCGCCACTCGTTGACCTTCGTCCACCACGCATCGATCTGGGGGACATCGGAGTCCTCGATCATCGCGTTCAGGCCCTGAAGGACCTCTTTGACATTGGCCACGACGGCGATCTGAGCGATTCGGTTCTTATGAATCTCGGATGGGTCGATATCGACGTGGATGACCTTGCCGTGCTTGGCGAACTCGCTCAGCTTGCCCGTGACGCGGTCGTCGAACCGCACTCCCAACGCGATCAGCAGATCGGCATCGTCGATGGCGAAGTTCGAGTACGCCGTGCCGTGCATTCCGAGCATGTGCAGCGACTGATCGTCATCGGCGGGGAAGCAACCAATCCCCATCAAGGTCGTCGCGACGGGAATGCCCGTCTTGCGAGCGAACTTCTGGAACTCTTCACTCGCATCGGCCTGAATGATGCCGCCACCCGCGTAGAACAGCGGCTTCTTGGATTCCCCGATCATCTTCAGGATCGCGCGAATCTGGTTCGGGTGAACGCGACGGACTTCGGGGTGATAGCCGGGGAGATTCATCGGTGGGTCGTAATCGACAACCCACGGCTGACCATCGTCCGTCCACGACGAGCCATCGACGCGCTTGCCGTCGAGCCAGTTCATCTGCACATCTTTAGGGATGTCGATCAGCACGGGGCCGGGCCGTCCGGTGCGCGCGATGTGAAACGCTTCCTTGATGACGCGCGGGATGTCCGACGTTTTCGTGATGAGATAATGATGCTTCGTGATCGCGCGACAGATTTCGACCATCGGCGTCTCTTGGAACGCGTCGCTGCCGATGAGGTGCGTATGAACTTGCGCAGAGATGGCGATCAGCGGGATGCTGTCCATCTTGGCATCGGCAATCGCCGTGACGAGGTTCGTCGCACCGGGACCGCTCGTCCCCATGCAGACGCCGACCTTGTCCGTCGTGCGCGACACGCCTTGCGCGGCAAAGGCTCCGCCCTGCTCATGCCGAGGCAGAATCGTGCGGATGTCGGCCGCGCGGTACGTCAGAGCCTGATGGAGCGGCATGCTGCATCCGCCCGGATAGGCAAAGATCAGGTCCGTTCCCTGCCGGATGAGGCACTCGACAAACACATCGGCCCCGTTCAACTTGGGCGGTGTTGTTGGGGCGGGCGGGGACGCCGGAGCCGGGGAAGTCAAAGTGCAGGTTGCAGTCGCCACGATCACGGTCCTCAAACAAGTCGTTCGGAGAGGTGGGTTGACAAACTTGGCCGTGCCTCTCCGGACACGGCCAAACGAGCTGGCAGTTTACCGGCCGAGTCAACCCAAGGCGAGTGGCCAGTCTGTGTGAAGCCGTTTTTCCTCCAGACACTCACCCCGCAGGACCGGCACCATCGGTGCTTCCGGTTCTGGGGATGACTCGGCAGCCTCCTAGCAGCCTGTTGAAAAAGGGAGGGCGAGGCTCCCGCCGAGCCATGTGCGTGAGGAAAGTCGCTTGTTTCTCGCGGCTCGGCAGGAGCCTCGCCCTC
>JAYTGQ010000709.1:0-10992 GCA_043733345.1 Schlesneria sp. | reverse complement strand
GCCGGAACGCGCTAGCGTCCGGTTCTCGATGAATTTGAAAACCGGACGCTAGCGCGTTCCGGCTGATGGTCTAAAGTCAGTGCCATTGGGCGCTAGCCCACGGTTTCCCGCAGAAACCGGACTTCCGGCTGATCGTTTTCCGACCAAGCCTAGCCCGACGCGCCAGCGAGGGCTGGACATTCGATGACAGTGAAGCTGGCGCGTCGGGCTCGTTTTGAAATGTGCTCTGGTTTGAATGTGATCGTGCATGTGAGAGGGGGTGACAGATGGCTCGACCGAAACAGCCGCATCCGACGCCGGGGGAGTTGGAAATCCTGCGGATTCTGTGGAATCGCGGTCCCTCGACGGTGAGGGAAGTTCTGGAGTTGGTTTCGCAGGAGCGGGCGTACACGTCCGTGATGAGTCTGTTGAACGTGATGACCGAGAAGAAGCTGGTCACGCGCAAAGCCGAGGGCCGGGCGTTTCGTTACACGGCGAAACTGAAGTCCGATCAGACCGAAGGCAAGATACTCGGGCATCTCTTGGACCGGGTGTTTGACGGTTCGACGACGGCTCTCGTCGCGCGGCTGCTCGAACAGTCACAGCCCTCGTCGGCCGAGTTGGATGAGATTCGGAAGTTGATCGACGAGTTCAAGCAGAAGGGCGGGTGATGCGGTGGTGTGCCTAATCCTAAAACAAGCGAACCCCACCGGGCTTGCCCCGGTGGAAATAGGTTTTTGCACTACTTGTGACTTCACTTGAAACCCAACGTGAGTAGTGCAGAAACCCGCGAGCCACCGGGGCAAGCCCGGTGGGGTCGCTTGATCGAGGCCTAATGGCACTCATATCGACCAAGTCACCGGCCAAGTGTCAGTCACCCGAAGCGTCAGCGAAGGAAACAAATGGAACACCCTCTTGTCCTCGCCCTCGCTCACGCTGCGGGTTGGTTAAGTGAGAGCCATTGGGCGGTGTGCCTCTTTCGTCTTCATTCGCGCTCTCCTCAATTCGCGCGGCTCAAGGATTTGTTCCGCGCGAATTGAGGAGAGCGCGAATGAAGAACAGCAGACGTGTCACACGGATATTAAGGACGAACTGATTTGGGGCGGGTCGCAAGCTTGCCGTGACGAAATACAGCCGGGCACGAGTGCCCAACCTACAACTGACGACGGGAGCTTTCTGATGCACGCTCTGCTCGCTTCTCTGCCGCTGATCGGGTTGCCGGATCAGGTGACTTCGCGGTTGGCTTGGGTGTTGGTTCACTTCGTCTGGCAGGGAGCCGCAATCGCGGGGCTGTTGGCTCTGACGCTGTGGCTGGGGCGCGTGAAACGTCCGGCAGTGCGATATGCCTGCGGGCTGGTGGCCCTCGCGGTGATGGTGGCTTGTCCGGTCATCACGTTCGGGTTGGTTCGGCCCGCGCGAGATGCGGCGGTCACGGCGTCCTTGGATCAGGCCAAAGTCGCCATCATCGCTCCGCGTGATGAGCCTTTCGCAAGTGGACGTTCGATCACAGCAGGCTCATCACGCGGAGCGATGATGGCGACTTTGAAAGGCGCTTCACCGCGAGACTCGCTGGAGTTCGAGGCCGATTTGTTCGGGTCAGAGAATCTCGAACCTCACTCGCGTCCAGCCCACGCGACGGACTTCACCGTTGAGCAGGCCGATGCCCCCATCGAACCGTTCGCGCGTGATGCGACTCGTGTGCGAACGAGTTGGTCGCGGGTTCAGCCGTGGATCGTGAGCGGCTGGTTGGTCGGAGTCGCCGCATTCAGCATTCGGTTGTTGTTGGGTTGGTTCGGCGTCTGGCGTCTGAGGCGGCGTGTCGAGCCGGTTCCCGAGTGGCTGGCGGAGCGAGTTCGCTCGCTCTCACAAGCGCTGCGAGTGACGAGGCCGCTCATTCATCTGAGCCAGCGTGTGACGGAGGCGGTCGCGGTCGGATTCCTCAAACCGATGATCCTGCTGCCCGTCGCGTGGGTCACAGAACTGCAACCCGACATGATCGAGGCGGTCATCGCCCACGAGCTGGCTCACATCCGTCGCGGCGATCTGTGGGTGAACCTGCTCCAGCGGCTGGTCGAGACGCTCCTCTTCTATCACCCCGCCGTCTGGTGGCTGTCGCGCCGCCTGCGGATCGACCGAGAACTCTGCTGCGACGAACTCGTGGTGCGCACGCTGCACAACCCGCTGAGATACGCCGAAACCCTGGAACACATCGGCCGCCTCAGCCTCGCCAACACGGATCACTCCGCCAGACGCAACCTCACATCAAGATCGCTCCCCACTCCCAGCACACTCACCGTCTCCATCGGCAGCCCGCGAAACATCCTCCTCACCCGCATCCGAGCGATCCTCACGCCGCCACCCCAAGACCGCAGCACAACCGCGTGGCTCGCCGGCCTGATCCCACTCACCCTCGCGTGCCTGATCGGTTGGTCACTCGCATCACGGCAACTCACTCCAGCGAACGCGGAACCGAGGGATGCGGCTTCGCCCTCGACGAACGCCGCAGCATCGGAGGGGCCAGACCGGACAGATCCCTTGGCACAGGCGGATCAGCCGGTTGTGGTTGGCGCTGCTGCTTCTGCCGCAGAGGCGGTTGTCACCACGGAAGCAGCGGGGACGGTCGAGACGTTTTTGGATGAACCAACTCTCACATACCGCCGCCGTACGCGCGCCGCATTGGACGAGCAGACTGAGACCCTTTTTACAGAGACTCCGTTGGGCGACGCGCTGCGATATCTCGAAGACTTGCACGCCATCAAGATTGTCATTGATGAAGCCGTACAAACGGACTTGGCCAATCGCGATCAAGTGACGCTCAACCTTCAGGGTGAAGAACTGCGATTCGCGCTCTCTCAAATACTGTCCCCCCTCGGCCTGACATACATGTTTGCCGCCGATCACTTGCTGGTCACAACGCCCGATGAAGTCCGTCGCCGAGGCGGTACGCCACCGGATGACGGAGCGGCTTTGTTGAAGAGACTCAAAGAGAAGTACCCGAGTGTCCGCTGGTACGAGCTGCGTCGAGGCGAACCGCTGCTGCCGGACGATCTCTCGACGATGCGTGAAGTGTTGAACGGACTGTCAGACGCCGATCCTGCCATTCAAGTCGAGGCGTGCCGTGTCATTCGTCACTTCAAGGACTCAGCAAAGGAGGCCGTGCCGAGATTGGAGAAGCTGACGCAACACACGGACATCGTTCTCCGCCGCGTGGCCTATCGGGCACTCGCGGAAATCGGGCAGGACGACTTCAGCACTCTGCCAATCATCCTTGCCGGAATGGTGCGCGAGGACGAGGCCACAGACGGCAGCATCTCTCGACTGTTTGCAGGGACAGGCGATTCGGAGTCATTCCGATTGGAAGAACCCTATCGCAACGGGTCGGACAAACTTCGACGGCGATTGTTGAGGGAGTTGATGCTCGAGCCAACTCCCCGGCCCACGTTGGTCAGGCTGGGTCTCGCCGAGACCAATCCCGACCTGCGGCGGATCGCGTTGAGGATCTTGGTGAATAGTCACTCCATTCCCGAATACGCCGACATCCTGCGTCCCTTTCTAACCAGCACGATGCGCGAAGAGCGGTCCATAGCGGCACAGATGTTGACGCAAGTGGCGGCCGACATGGAGACGGCTCTGACGATCCTGATCGACGACGCATTTGCGGAAGGAACTGAGAACGAACGACGACGCGCCTTCAGTGCGCTCTACTTTCTGAGAGGCGACTCCGTCCGACAGCGGGCAGCCAAACAATTGAAGGAACGGATGGAGACGGACCTCAAGGCGAGATGGTTTGACGCGGCGACATTCGTCATCCAACTGACGCCCCATGATGCGACCGATGTCATCGAGAAGCTGGCCCGTCATATCCGTGAGAACGCCCTCGATGCCGCTGAGGCAGCCGATGTCTTGGTTGCCGGACACAAGTCGTCGGAATGCGAGTCCGTGTTGACGAAGCTGCTGGCCGAAGTTTCCGTCGAGACGCGATTGAATCTTGCGCGAGCAGTGATTCCAGCACCTGATCGAGCGACCCGATTACCGCTGCATCTGCGATTGCTCGATGACCCCGATCCGTCCGTCGTCCGGCAGACCATTGAGTCGATGCTGCGCGACAGCGTTGCCGCTCCGGCACTGCCAAAACTCCGGCAGCTCGCCGAATCGGGGCCGGATGCCATTCGCGCAGCGGCGCGCCACGCAGTGGACAGCCTGACGCCGCCTCAACCACCGCCGCTCAAACCGCGCGAAGCCCGCTCCAACAAGTGGGGCACCGCCGCGCGCGACGGCGTGCGGACTCAGATCGCGTTACGAACATCAGACCACGCGGTCGGTAAGCCGGTCATCGTGACACTGTTCGTCAAAAACGAGTCCGAGCGGGCGAGAGTCGTCTCGCAAGGTCAGGCTTGGGATCCGAAGGCGTTCGAGATCATCGGACCCGATGGCAAAGTGGTCCCGTCTATGAGCGACTCGTGGCATCCCGATGACACGGGCGAAGAGATCGAACCGGGCGAAGTCTGGAGTCTCGCTGAGGCCGGACTCGATTGGGCGTACTTGCTCGAACATCCGGGGCGTTACTCGATTCGCTTCGTCGGCCGTGATGACAAGCCGAAGGAGCATATGTTTGGCGAGAACCGAGTCATCTGCATTCCTCCGAACGCAACGTTGCTGCCACCCTCAAACACACTCACGATTGAGCTCGCACCGGGGACATTGACTGACCGTACTGCAGCGTTCGTTCGGCTGCGTCCCATCACGCCTGCGGGCTGGACGTTCTTGGCATTTTCCACGGGCGACTTTCTCTTCCAGCCACCCACCGACACGCCCGCAAAATCCTTACCCGCACTCTGGCTCTGGTTCTCGAAAGAGAGTTCACCCGCGCGAGCCACTCCCAAACCGGGCGAACCGCCCGTCGAACGACTCGGCCACACCCAGCTCGGCCACGCCTTCCTCACCCTGCCCCCCGAGACCAAAGCCGCATGGCCCCACTGCGTCGAGGCCATTCGCGCGCAGTTGCCGGCCGAAGTCAAAGAGCCACTCGGTCCCGATCAACGTGAGATGCGGATCAAGCCGCGCGGAGGGAAGAACGCGACGTTCACTGTCTCGAACTGGAGGAACCAAAGTGTCGTTCCGCCCTTTCAAGTCACTCTCCTTGAAGGGGGCGTTGAGATTGAAGTCGTCGAAGGAAACGGGACGCGACTTCGGCTGCAAGCGGACAAGGCCACGCTCACGAGTGCCGTGGATGCTGAAGTGATGGGCTTCTCGAATTCCGTTCGGTCTCCCGCTTCAAGCCTGCTGAAGCTCGACCTCACGGGGAAGGTGACGCTCGAATACGTGCGTCAGCCCGAGGCGAAGCCGATCACGTTGACGGCGGAGCGGATGCAGATTGATCTCGCCAAGCACGCTGTCACGGCCGAGAAGGTCTCTTTTGTTGGAAGGGATGGCACTTCGGCGACGATCGACCGGGATGTATTCGTGCTTCCCGTCGGCCCGGAGCCCGAACGTACTTTTCCGAAGGTGAAGCCCGATGAGAAGCAGAAGCCTGAAGAGGGAGACCTTCGGTCGGAGCCTCGGCGGGGTCAGGAGACCCGCGCCGAACCCAAGCCCGGTCAGACCGGCCACGGCGTGGTGTTGTCCGTCCGAGGCCGCGTGAGGATCGACGGGCCGATCCCGGTGGTGCCGCCGCTGAAGATCAAGCCGACGTTTCGCGCGATCATTCCTCGTAACCGAGAGGAAGACTTGCGAAACGAGGAGCGCGAGCAGGCGGCTCCAGTCATCGAGATTCCCGACGACTCGCTCGTCCTCAGCAAAGAGGGTGGCGTCGCGAACGTGGCGATCTATCTGAAGAAGGCTCCGAACAATTGGAAGCCCTCCGCTCCGCCAACCGATCCGATTGTGATCGAGGCCATCGAACATCGCTTTTCGCCTCACATGGCCTTCATTCGCACGGGGCAATCGCTGACGGTGAAGAACTCGATGAGCGAGGCCACGAATTTCCACAGCCATCCGATTCACGCGTCGGGGCAGAATGTGATGGCGAATTTCCGAGACGAGAGGCTGATTAAGTCGCCGTACTCGCAGTCAGAGCCGCTGCCCAATCAATTCGTCTCGGACGTTCATCCGTGGATGAAGGGCTACCTCATCGCGCTCGATCATCCTTTCGCCGCGATCACCGATGCCGACGGGAGGTTTGAGATTCGCGACCTTCCGCCGGGCGAACACCATTTCACCGTCTGGCACGAGCGGCGCGGATACCTCAACAAGGACTTGGTCGTTCGTGTGGAAGACGGCAAGGTGAGTGAGGTCGATCTGAAATTCACCGAGGAGCCACTGGCGCGACGCGATGACTTGCAAACGCCACCAAAGCGGAATGCGGCGGCCCCTTCGGCGGCTTCACCCATAGTTGTCGATGCCGCAAAACAGAGAGCTTCGCGGCTCAAGGCCAACGACCCGGCGGCGGCGAAGGTGGTCGGGCGCTGGATGCTCACGCTGCCGGCGGGCTTTGTGTTTGAGGCGGAAGCGACGTTGACCGACGACGGTTGTGTGAAACTTGGTGGCAAGAAAGGCAACAATCTCTTCGGCAAGTTCGCCGTGCGAGGCGACCGGTTGGAACTCGTCGAGCCGACCGACAAGGGAATCGTCGATCTCGTCTGGCAGGTGAAGTCGAACAACCGGCTGACGCTGATCGTGGACCAGAACAATGTCGGTGCGAAGTATCTCGGCGCGACGCTGGAACGGATCGCGGCCCCGTGACAGACAGGGTCGAAGCGAGGGTTTTCTGTGGTGCATTCGCTCCGCGAATGCCAACGCATTCGTTTCCGACAAAAGTCACAATCAGGTGAGCCGGGCGGCGTCAGCCTCCGGATTCTTAGGTGCAATCACAAGAATCCGGGGGCTGACGCCCAATGGCACTCACTTTACCAGCAAAGTAGCAGGCACATTCCATGTGCCGTCCGCAAATCGCAGGGAAACGGCACATGGAATGTGCCTACTACTTTCTAAAGTGAGTGCCATTGGGCCGACGCCGCCCGGCTCACCTGATTTTGGCTTTTGTTGGCCACGTCTTGGTCGGCATCTCAACTTTCCTCCATCTCGCGCAGGTGTTGAACGGTGTCGCGGAGTTGTTTGGTGATTCGGGTCTTCACTTGGTGGACGTTGTTCACACTCGTGCCGAGTTCCGCCGCAACAATCTCGGCTGAGCGGTCCAGCAGGACGTATTGCTCGAACGCGCGGAAGGCGGTGCTGTTCTGACCTTGCTCGCGAACGATCCGCAAAGCCTGCGACACAAGCTGCTGTTCCCAGACGTCGTCCCAGATCGGTTCGACCCCCAGTTCGGCCTGCGGGATCTCGTCCAGCGGAATGCTGCGGTATCGGACGTTCTATCCGGCGCGACAGATCGCCGCGCGGACGGTACACGTCTTGAGGTATCCGCGAAACCGTCCCTTGCCCGGGTCATAAACGAACTCGCCGCTGGCCCCGAGGAAGTTGGTCAGCACGTCCTGAATGATGTCGTCGATGTCCTGCCGACTCGCGCCACACTTGGCGGCGAACCCGGCGATGATGGGCGCATACCGCGATCGAAACTCGGTCCAGGCAAGTTCCCGTTCGCCCGGCCCCGATGAACCGAGTCGCGCGAAGATGCTCGCGCGCGTCAAATGACCGACGTTGTTGGAGTCCGTGGCGGGTCGCTCGTTCTCACTGTTGTCGTGGTTCATTGGGGTCACCTCAGTACCAGATACCGGCGAGGCGGGCACGTCTGACAGTCTGTATCACTCTTCTTCCGAAAATCTTTCGTCGGCGCTGTCAGACAGTTGTGGTTCGCGGTTATGAAGGTGTGAAGGGAAACGCAATTACTGTAGTCCCGTCACTCCGCCGACGGGACGAGTGGACGACCAAACTAGTCCGGGGTCGGGTCTACGATTTTTCGAAATTGGCGGGAGTTGAGGTTTCGATGACGTGGCAACCGTCGGCCCCGCCAATTTCGAAAAATCGTAGACCCGACCCCAGCAACCAAACAGACTTGCCTTCTGAACACCGAACACTGAGGACTGAACACCTCTTCACGCCACCACGGAACCAAACCATGTCCGAGAACCCCAGCGACGACCCGCTCTTCCCGACGGTTCGCTACGACGAAGCCGCCATCAAGCGGGCTCGCGAGCTGCTCAACAACATGCCGGAATCCGTCGGGCCATATCGCATTCTCGAACGGATCGGCGGCGGGGGGATGGGGGAGGTCTATCGGGCCGAGCAACGTTCACCCATCCGGCGGCAGGTCGCGCTCAAGTTCATCAAGCTCGGCATGGATTCCAAGGCGGTCCTCGCGCGGTTCGAGGCCGAGCGGCAGGCCCTCGCGCTGATGGACCATCCGCACATCGCCAAGGTCTTCGACGCGGGGACCGACGGCACGCTGTTCTAGACATGCACAGGCGGCCCTACTTCGTGATGGAGTACGTCAAGGGGAAGCCGATCACCGACTACGCCGACCGGAACCAGCTCACCATTCGCGAACGGCTGGAGTTGTTCGAGCAGGTCTGTCAGGCGATCCAGCACGCGCATCACAAGGGGGTCATCCATCACTGTTGTGCGCGGGTCTCCTGACCCCACACCGGCCGCGACCGCAGGTCTCCTCTTCGTTCGCAGGGGTTCACAACCGAAGAGGAGACCTGCGGTCGGACGTTTCGGCGGGGTCGGGAGACCCGCGCCGAACGGACGACCTCAAGCCGGGCAACGTGCTGGTCAGCACTCAGGACGACCGGCCGTTCGCGAAGGTGATCGACTTCGGCATCGCCAAGGCGATCGCGCAGCGGCTGACCGACGAGACGCTGTGTACGCAGCACGACCAGTTCCTCGGCACGCCGCAGTACATGTCTCCCGAGCAGGCCGAGGGGAGCGTGGACATCGACACGCGGACCGACATCTACAGCCTGGGCGTGCTGCTGTACGAACTGCTCACCGGCAGCACGCCGTTCTCGACCCAAGACCTGCGCGCCGCCGCGTTCGAGCAACTCAAAAAACTGATCATCGAGGTCGATCCCCCCAAACCCAGCACGCGCCTGACCCTGAACCAGCCAACGCTCCAATCGCGGCCACTCTATCCAGAATCGTCGGCGTCAGGTCAATGGAAGGCTTCATGGTGTGATCGCATCGCGTGAAACATGTGACGCGATGGCGAGAATCGAACAAGCTATTCCGGCTCAACGATATCGAACCACCAGTCTCGCAATGGGCTTCGATCATTTGGAAAGAACCTTGCGCGATCTTGAATTCGCATCAGCACTTCGCGAACTGCGTCCATCGATGTCCCTGTCAGTTCCGACCAGTTCTTGACGAGTTGTGGGGTGGTGATGACTCCCACGTTCAGCTTATTGGCAAGAGAAATGGCCTTGCGGTCATCGGTGGCGAGCATCCATTGCCGAGCCTTTGCGATCGCGAGCGCCATGGCCTCACCGTCATCGAGTGAAACAGCGATTTCGAGATAGAGTTCCGTTTCCTCTTTACCAATTGGCTCACAAATTTCGAGAGCCTTGGACTTGATGGCCGATTCGAGTGAGATGGCTTCGCGCACGACGGTGCCGTCGGCTTGCTCGATGCGGAGGTAAAGTGACTCCGAATGAACGGCCCTCGGAACATGCCACTGGCCTCCGAGCACTCGTAGCCAGGCTTCAAGCTCACCCGTCGCGCAGAGGTTGATCAGACTGCAGGCATCAATGACGTTGTCTGCCATGAATGCCTCAATGCGCCGTCGCGAAGAGCGAAGTTTCAAATTGCGCGTGCCACCTCATCGGCGAACCGTCGGCCGAGATTTCGTCTGCTCGCGTCTGGCATCTCAAGGCAATGTCGCGTGCGCTGACTCGGTCAGTCCTCAAGAGCTTCGCCAACTCACCCTCGGAAAGTTTTCCTTCCGAATAGGCTTCGACTGCCAAGTACTTGTATCGCTCCGGATATGGTTCGGCAGGCGGCAATCCAACGTCAATTTGCAACCGACGCTTGGCGGATTCCGGCTTGAAACCGTTTTCTTGCAAGTGGTCCCAAGTTCCCCTTGAGACAAGTCCGAGACCTTCAAGACGCAACGTCATGGCTTGAACGGAGACGCCGAAGCAGACACTCAGTCGAACCAAGTCCGCGACTTGGAAGTCACCACGGTTTGACATGACATCAAAGAATTGCCGTCGCAGTGCCGTCTCTGGCATCAGGAACGATCTTGCGAACGCGTCGGCGCACTTCTCCGACTGAGGAATTCGCTCGTATCCGGTCGTGTAGTCAATTCCCGGCTTGTGTCGATCCGCGAGAAAGTGCCAGTACTCGTGCGCCAGAGTCCATCGCTGTCGTTCGCGCGGATGCTTTGCGTTGATCAACACGCAGTAGCCGAGCGACGCCACATGAGCGTAAAGACCGGCCACGTTGGAAGGGGCACAGCAGAGGAAGATCCTCAAGCCAACAGCGTTCTCCAGCAGTCGCCGCAAATCGCCAATCGGCTGATCGCCCAAGTTGAGCCTCGCTCGTTCGCGCAACGCGACATCGTTGGCGAACTCGACGGCATTCCATTTTGGAACCGCCACCTCGGTCGGATAGCTTTCAAAAGCCTGCGCTTGAACCAGCGACTCAAGCTGCAAGTAGTCGTTCGCAAAGCGTTGCAGTTCCGCGATCGCCCGATCGACATCGCTGACTTCTCGATCACTCGCCGAACCAACGGCCATTCGCAAATGCGGCTCCAGCTCAACCGCTGGAGGACCGCTACGCACGAAGTCATGCACCGATCGGCCATAGAGTGCCGCGAGCTGAATCACCTCGTCAGGGGTCGCCGTCCGAGTCCCCTTCTCAATGGCGATCATCGTCGGCCGGCTGATTCCGAGATGCTTCGCCGCTTGCTCCTGAGTCATCCCACACGCCTTGCGCGCTTCGGTCAGCCTCACTCCCAAAGTTTGCGGATCGATTGCGAAAGCACTCATGCCGCACCCCTTTTCAAACTTTCAAACAGTCGAAACCAACTTCCCCAGCGAGTTCCACTCTCGTTCGCACGAA
>JAYTGQ010000708.1:0-25811 GCA_043733345.1 Schlesneria sp. | reverse complement strand
GAACCGGACATCGAACGTATCGGTTGTCGGAATGGCCCCCGTCACACTCAGGGACGCATGGGGGGCTGCCGTATCAGGCGGAGAGTGAGGGCGGCTCGTCCGCAGTCGAACGATCAGGCTGAGTCGGAAGTACTTAGTGAGTGGTCGGTGGGCAGCCAAAACGGTGTTCACAGAGAGGTGCGCGGCCACAGCTCGGACACACCGGAGAACACAGTGCCGCTTTGGGGCGGCCGAGTACGATTGGCTCGGGTGGGAGGACGGCGGCTCGATCTTCAGGTCGTATCCCCTTGGCTCGCCAGTCCACGAAGACCGATCCGGCGGTAGCGGCCGCGCAGCCTTGAAACCCTCGGATAGCGTAGCTCTGGTCGAGCCGACGAAAGGCGCGTGCCACATCGGTCAACTCACCATTCACGGATCGAGCGACCGCGTCGAGACCTCGCTCCTGTTGTCTTTGCGACCGTCGTTCGTCGTGAACGATGACCGTGCGAGAGCCGTGTTCCAAGGTGGGATCGACACCGTCACGCCTCAAGCTGCCGATGGCTTCACGCCGCCGGATTTCTGCTGCTGCGGCCCGCTCCAAGTCGGGGGCGGCCAACTCTTGAGCGAAGAGCGTCGAGGTGATCGCTCCCCAAAATATCACGCCCAACAATCCTACACGGCTCCATTCAACCATCTGGTGGCTCCTTCGACTCGACACATTTCCAGAACGCTTCTCACTTCCAAAGGACTTCGTCATCGCGCTTCTCCTGAACAGAGACAGAACCTCACAGCCTCAAGATAAGGCCGCCTGCATTGTGGACTGACTCTCTGACGCGACTCCTCATTACCGACTGAACCGACATGATCGTGCTGAACTCCAACGGCGTTATTCAACTGAACTCAAGCTTTGAACTGATCTCGACTGATACTGATCTCGACTGATTTTGTAAGGTGACTTGATAGCGACCGCGACTGGAACCATTGAGCCGCAGGCAATGTGCCAACTCGTGCGAGATTTGGCAACATCGCCGTTCATGCCGTTGGCGATAATTGGACTGAGCGCGATGCCGTGGTGAGTGAGCAACGCGGACTGACATTCGGAGCGATGCGGTCGTGATACCGTGTCGTTGCGATGACAGAACGCCATTAATCATGCGACTGATTCCCCGTGACACGCTGATCGTGCGTGCGAGGAGAGCCGTCGCTGAGTTCATCGAATGGAATTCGCGTTTCCGATGTGATTGCTTCGCAACGAACGTTCACCGTCGCTTCCCCTCACTGCGCGAACATGCGATATGTTCCGCCGTCAAACGGAACTTCCCTTCGCTGCGGAACCAAGTCGATGTCCGAGCAATCACCTCTACCCGAGATCGACTTCGCACGCGTTGCGGCGGAGCTGCATCTGCGGCTTGAGCAAGTCCAGCAGACGATGCTGTTGCTCGACGAGGGCAACACCGTTCCGTTCATCACGCGCTACCGCAAAGAGCGCACGGGCAACTTGGACGAAGAGCAGATTCGCGCGATTGAAGAGCGAGTCCAACTGCTGCGGCAATTGGCCGAGCGTGCGGCGGACGTTCTCAGGATGATCGACAGCCAAGGGAAGCTGACTCCCGAGTTGAGAGCCGAGATCGAACGAGCCGATTCGCTCAAGCGACTCGATGATCTTTACCTGCCGTTTCGCCCGAAGCGCCGTTCGCGTGCGACGATCGCGAAGGAACGGGGACTCGAACCGCTGGCCGATGCGATCTGGAACCAGTCCCTCGGACAGGCGGCATTGAATCAAGCGGCCGGTGCGTTCATTCGGCCGGACCTCGAAGTCTTAGATCTGGCGACCGCACTCGCGGGAGCGGCCGACATCCTCGCCGAGCGGATTTCTGACGACGCCGATCTCCGTCAGAAATGCCGCAACGTCGCGAAGCAAACGGGGCGAGTCACCTCACTGGCAACGAAGACGGCCGAGCAGGCTCATCCCGAATTCCGCGACTATTTCGACTACGCCGAGCCAGTCGGCAAGATGCCGCCGCATCGCGTACTCGCGCTGAATCGTGGGGAAGAGCAGAAAGCGCTGCGCGTCGCGTTCGAGTGGGATGAGGCACTCGCGCTGCGAGCCGCCAGCGAACATCTGCAAGTGGCCAAACACTCGTGCCGCGAGTTCGTCACCGCCTGCGCCGCGGATGCCCTCGAACGGTTTATTCATCCAGCTCTCGATCGCGAGGTTCGACGTGACCTGACTGAGAAAGCGGAACGTCACGCGATCAGTGTCTTCGCGCAGAACCTGCGCCAACTGCTGCTGCAACCGCCGTTGAAGGATCAGCGAATCCTCGCGATTGATCCCGGCTTTCGATCCGGCTGCAAGCTGGCGGCGCTCGATGAATTCGGCAACGTGCTGGCTGTGGATGTGATGCACATCGTGGGATCGGCCGATCGCCGCGCGGAGGCTCGCGCGAAACTGGTCGCGTTCCTGCGCGAACATCGCTCCACAGTGATTGCGATCGGCAACGGTACCGCGTGTCGCGAGACCGAAGAGCTGGTGGGTGAGATGATCGCCACCGACTGTCCCGAGGCGCAATACATCGTCGTCAACGAAGCCGGGGCGAGCATTTACTCGACGAGTTCGGTCGCTCAACAGGAGTTCGCCAACCTCGACGCGATCGCGCGCGGCACGATCAGTATCGGTCGGCGTCTGCAAGACCCGCTCAGTGAACTGGTGAAGATCGAGCCGCAGCACATCGGCGTCGGGATGTACCAGCACGATCTCAACGCCAAGCAGTTGAAGGGGGCACTCGATCAGGTGGTCGAGTCGTGTGTGAACTTTGTCGGCGTCGATTTGAATACGGCGAGCCTGTCGCTGCTCGTTCATGTCTCGGGCTTCAGTCCGTCGATCGCACGGCGCGTGGTCGAACACCGCGAGCAAAGCGGGCGATTCCAAAATCGGAAGCAATTGCTCGACGTGGCGGGTGTCGGACGAGCCACGTTTACGCAGGCCGCCGGGTTCTTGAAACTCGATGGTGACGAGCCGCTCGACAACACTTGGATTCATCCCGAGAGCTACGAAGTCGCGCGGTTGCTACTTGCGCGGTGCGGTCTCACGCCCGACTTGTTGCGTCCCGGCGCGGATCGATCCCCGTTGAAAGAGCGACTGACGGCGATCCCGATCCCGCAATTGGCCGAAGAGTTGTCGGTTGGCATCCCGACTCTGATCGACATCGTGGACGCGCTGCTCCGTCCTGGTCGCGATCCGCGCGCCGATCTGCCACTGCCGATCTTCCGCAAGGGTGTCCTCTCACTCGACGACATCGAAGTCGGCATGGAGTTGCAGGGGACCGTGTTGAACGTCGTCGATTTCGGCGCGTTCGTCGATGTCGGCTTGAAGGACACGGCACTCATCCACATCAGTCAGCTCGGTTCACACTTCGTCCGCTCACCGCGCGATGTCGTGGCGATCGGAGATGTCGTGACGGCGTGGGTCTTGAGCGTAGATCGCGAACGGAAGCGCGTCGGCCTCACGCTGATCGCCCCGGATTCCACAGATGGCCCGGCCGCGACATCCACTCGCGCTGTGGCTCCGTCGTCGTGTCCCGCCGTTGCACCGGCGACATCATCCGCCGGTGGCACCGCGCAGAAGACGCGGGTCGAGAAGTCGAGTGCCGACACGCCACCACCACCTCACACGGCTGGCGGCCCCCTGCGCGGCTTCGACGAACTCAAGCAAGCCTGGCAGAACCGCCCAAAGTGAGTGCCATTGGGCTGACGCCGCCCGGCTCACCACTCCTGAGGAACACATGGTGTTCCTTGCTGATTGTGCTGGCTATGCCGGTGGGTAACTTCTGTCGGACATGCCAGCTATTGACCAAATTCAAGACCGTCGCTGCCCCCTTTGATCTGATTCAAACAGTTCCTGATCCCGATCAACATCACCGAAAACGCCCGGCGCCGAGGCTTCGCCCCGCAACCGATGCGTGATGGATGGCATTCAAAGGCTGTCCGGAAAGAAATGGCCTTGTGTTACGGTCATGGCTTGGCGTGGCCGTTGCTAGCAAGCCCATGATCTCATCCGCATTACAAAAATTAGCCGCGCGGCGCTAGCCCCGGTTCATGCCGTGTAACCGGGGCTAGCGCCGCGCGGCTAATTTCTGTGACACGGATAACAGACCGCGTCACGGTTGGCAGCGTGGAACGACTTCAGTCAGAATGCCCGCTGCCGGTTGGATTGCCCGTCCTCGTTTCGTGATCGCCCTGTTCCATGACCACGCTCACCGTTGAGAACTACCTGAAGGCCACTCTGCAAACGACGCAAAGGACCGGCGTCGATTGGGTCACGACCGGTCAACTGGCGACCGCGCTCTCCGTCTCACCGGGGACCGTTACCAGCATGCTGAAGACGTTGGCCGAAGCGGGTCACGCCGAGTACCGGCCCTACGAAGGTGTCCGCCTGACTCCCGCCGGACGGGCCGTCGCGATGCGCATGGTGCGACGACACCGGCTGATCGAATTGTTCCTCGTCAAGACGCTCGACTTATCGTGGGACCAAGTTCACGAAGAGGCCGAGAACATGGAACACGCCGTCAGTGATGCCCTGATCGACCGCATCGACGAATTCCTCGGCCGCCCCACTTCGGATCCGCATGGAGACCCGATCCCCTCCGCCGACGGTGAACTGCGCGAGCAAACAGATCGCGCGATCCCACTCTCGACCGTGGCCGCTGGCACACGGATTCGGATCGTGCGCGTCGTCGATCAGGGGGCCGAGTTCCTGCGATTTCTGAGTGACGCGGGCGTGACCTTGAAGTCTGAAGGAACCGTGCGCGAGAACTCGGCCGAGGCGGGCATCGTGACCACGCTGATCGCAGGCCAACCCGTTGCACTCGGACTCCCCGCCGCACAACACCTGCTGGTCGAACCGATCATCGAGTGATTCTCGTTTCGCGAAGTCTCTGATCGGACAGCGAAAATTTCCGTCGTAGCCTGCGCCCACCGCAAGTCTTGGCTAGACTGTGCCCTCCCGTGGCGGTCGCCGTTCGACAGCCAGGGCTTTCCTGATTGAAGAGCCAGTTTCTCTCATGCTCACCGCAACTCCCCCATCGACCGAATCGCTGCGTCACTCGCACCCGCACTTGTTCGAGAAACCCTCATTCTCACCGATAACTCCGGTCGAACAGACTGCTCTCCTCGAACAGCCAGCGAGTGTCGGGCCTCACGAACCGCCCGTCTCCGCGACGGTCTACCTCGTGAGATACGGTGTCGTTCCCGAGGTCGCGCGGTTTCGAGATGCCTCGCACGCCGCACCGTCGCGCGGGGAAAGCGTCATCGTGGAGACCCACCGCGGGCTGCAAGTGGGCTTGGTGTTGGAGCTGCTCAAGCCAGCACTCATCACAGCGGACATGGAGATCGACTTTGAGATCGTGCGCACTGCCACGCCCGCCGATTTACAGGCCGCGCGCGAACGAACGCGCGAGTGCGACGAGGCCTTCGCCGGTTGGTGCGACCGAATCGTCGAATGGGAGCTGGAATTGGAACTGGTCGATCTCGAATGGACGCTCGATCGACAGAAACTGATCCTGTACGTCCTGTGCGATCGCGGTCCCGACAGCACGAAGCTCGCGCTGCAAGCGGCTGCAACAGGGTTCGGCATCATTGAAGTTCAACCGGTCTCCGCCACCGGACTCGTCGCGGTGGAGAAGGAATCGGGCGGTTGCGGCACCGGCGGCGGTGGCTGCGGGTGTTCGCACTGAGGCCGCGTATTTGCACGCTCGAGAGTGGCCAACAAAACGTAGGGTGGGACCAGCGGCGCTTCGCCGCGCCGGCCCACCAGTTTCGCTGCCCGCGAGTATGGAGTGGTGAGCCGGCGCTCGAAGCGAGCTGTCCCACCCTACCGCCGATGAATCATCACCGTCCGTGAGTTCGCTCCATGCCGATCACCGTCACGTTTCGCGGATCACTGATCGCGTGCTGTCTGTTCGCAGCACTGTCCTCCCGCGCAGCCGAGTCACCGGTCGGGAAGACGTTTCCGGCGCACGACACGCTCGCGCCGCAGGCGGAAGAGAACGCCGAAGCCAAGGCGTGTCTCGACGGTTTGATCTGGCCGCCCGCTCCGTTTGAAGTGACCGTCGAAGTAGGGACCGATCCGGCGATGGAGGGTCTCGTCCGGTTCCCTTCGGCCAAACCGAGCGGCATCGCGATCAATGACCGTGTGGCGATGGAGTGGTATCCGGCGCGCGACAAAAACTGGGCGGTGATCGACGCTCCGGCCATCGTCGTCGTACATGAGTCCGGATCCAAGATGGAAGTCGGCCGTCTGTTCGCCAAGGCGTTTCACGCGCAGGGAGTCCATGCGTTTCTGATCCAACTGCCGTTCTATGGCGTGCGCCGACCGATGGGGATGCGTCCCGACGGACGGCATTTTGAAGCGACGATGAAGCAGGGAATCGCCGACGTGCGCCGTGCCCGCGACGCCGTGGCCGTGCTGCCTCACGTCGATGCCAAGAACATCGCCGTGCAGGGAACCAGTCTCGGCGGGTTCGTCGCCTCGACCACGGCGGGGCTGGATCGAGGCTTCGCGTCCGTTCACTTGATGGTCTCGGGCGGAGACCTGCATGGCCTCGTGACGAACGGCCAGCGCGAAGCGGGCCAACTGCGCGACATGCTCGCGGAAGCGGGTTACACGGGCGACAAGTTGCGAACGCTGTTCGATCAGGTGGAGCCGCTGCGACTCGCGCATCGTCTTGGCGCGGAACGAACGTGGCTGTACTCGGCCACGCGCGATCAAGTCGTCCCGCCGCAGCATTCGATGAAACTGGCGGAGGCCGCTCGACTGGCCGAAGACCACCACACCCGCCTCTGGGCCGATCACTACACGGGGATCCTCTACGTCCCCTCCGTGGTCACGTCGATCGTCAAGCACGTCAAAGCGACGAACGACGGCAGATGAATCTTGTCGGGTGCGTGAAGTCTGCGGAACGCACCGAGAACGCGAACTCTGTAACGATTAACAGCCTGTTGAAAAAGGGAGGGCGAGGCTCCCGCCGAGCCAAGTGCGTGAGGAAAGTCGCTTGTTTCTCGCGGCTCGGCAGGAGCCTCGCCCTCCCGACAGCCGTTTTTCAACAGGTTGTTAAGGTGCGTTCCGAAGGTCTCCACGTACCCTACGTCACTGCGAGCCTCTTTCAGATTGCAGAACAGCAGATCGACGGGGCCTTCGATCAACTCCCAGAACAGGTCGCGATTGAAGTTGATCAGGAACGGGTCGGAGACCGTGAAGGCCACCTTCACACCATGCCTCTTCGCCAGGTCGATGGCCTTCAGCGCGGCGGCCTTCGTCGAGTCACCCGCGAACAGGTAGCCTTCGATGTAGACGTACTTCGACTGTTTGATGGAAGCCTCGTCAATGTCGTTCGGCCCGAGCATCGCCGACAGCCCGAGATGCGTGAGCATCGTCCGCTGAGCGTCCTCGGTAATCAGACAAACACACGTCCCGGTCTGGCCGTCGCCTTGAGGTGTCACAACCGAGACACCCAAGTCGCGCATGTCCTGCAACCAAACCTCACCGAGTTCATCGCGCCCGAGTTTTCCGGCGTAAGCAGCCTTCCCCCGAAGTCAGCCACGCTGGCAGTCGTATTCGCCGCCGAGCCACCCGCGCATTGGTTCAGCCGCACCGCCGTGCAGCGACCCCAGCACTCGCGACTGCGTCGCTTCATCGACCAGCGTCATGCTCCCCTTGGGAAACTCCAGCCGCCCCAGCAGCGAGTCCTCAATCCGCGCCGGAATGTCCACCAGCACATTGCCCACACCGTACACGTCGTATGTCATGTCGAGTTGCTTCCTGTTCTGTGAAGGGAGAGCGCAAGCTCCCACCACCTGTTTTTCGCTCGTCTCTCGCGTGTTTTTCGGAGCGGGGCGGCGTTAGCCCCCTGGCTCTTGGGCGTCAGCCCTTCTTCGACCAACGAAGAACTAGGGGGCTGACGCCTAAGAGCCATTGGGCTGACGCCGCCCCGCCCCGAAATCTCAAGAGGGCGGACGCCCGCATGACGCGCCCGCCAGTGACGAGCCAACCTCTATTCAGATCGCGCCCGCGCCTGCCACCTTTCGAGTCGAAGCACATGGACCGTACCGATGCGACGGCATCATCGAGCCGACTCTGGTTCGGTCCGCTCATCCTCGACCAAATACTTCGACCTCGGTCCGCTTCCCTCGCCAAAGGCCGCGTAAAGGATCAGGCCCCACGCGGCGGCTTGGACGATGGATGCGGGCACGCCGTACAGAAGCTGAAACTTCAAGTTAATGCCGTAAGGTCCCGACGTCAGTGACGCCATGAGTCCCGGGACGAACTGGATGAGCAGGTTGATGGCATTGGAGACGCCGAACGAGCCAAACAGCGACAACGCGATGGCCGATCCGACCAGCCAGCCCTCGCGCGGGTGAATCGATAGCCGCCGCAAGCAGACCGCACCACCTGCCAGCATCACCAGCACCCACGGCAGCGATCCGATCAAGTGCGTGAGATAGGCCATCAGTTGAATGGTCGCCGGATTGCTCATGGGGTGTCTCCATCGAAGTGACCGGCCGATCCGGAAGATTCATCGCCTGTTTCTGCCGCCATCTCGGGCGAGTTGGTTTGCCAGTCCTCCACGTTCAGCACGGCCCACAACGCGGTTCCCCAGATCGCCGCGTTGACCGTGGCGTACGGCAGGCTCATCAGAATCGAACGGACTACCCAACCGAACTCACCCGCCTCGGCTGCCTGAAACCCACTCCAGAGGCCCAGCCTCTGGAATGCCGCGAACAGCGCTGGGAATCCCAGGGTGAGCCAGACCAACTCTGCCAGCATCGCCCCGCCGAGCAGCCGCGCCACGCGAGGCCGTCTCTGCCGTTGCCGGTAACAAACCACGATGCCAACGACAAGCATCACCAGCACCGGCCCGGACGCTGCCGCATGAGTTAGCCAATATCTCAATCCGAACGGCTCATCATTCATCGGTAATTCTCTGGAAGAGTCTGTCGAGTTCGCATTTCACACTGTACGCACGCAAGACATCGAAGGTGGAACGCTGTGCTATCGTTGCCGACGGGACGATCACGCGCTCTCGCGATGAAGCAGCGTGTAGCGCCAGTGGCCGATGCGGTCTCGTTCGCGGGTCAGTTTGAACTTGAGCGGGAAGACCGACGACTTGCGATAGCCCTGCCGGTCAGCGGAGACCGGCTCGTACCCGCTTTCGCCGCGAGTCAACAGTTGGAAGTCGATCTCGGCCTTCCGCGCGTCGATCAGCCAGTACTCGTAGATGCCCGCTTGGAAGTACTTCTTCTTCAGCACGCGCGTGTCCTTGCTGACAGAACTCTTGCTGACAATCTCGACCACGCAGTCGGGCGAACCGACCACTTCGAGATACCGCTCGCTGCCGGGGACACTCTCGACGATGGAGACTCGCCCCGACTCCAGCGTCTCCCACGAACAGAACATCAGATCGGGTTCGTTGCTGATGTTGGCGACTTCGTTGGTGAGGCGCGCGCCATCGACGTAGACCTTGCCGAGATCTCGTTCGCGGACCAGCGTCCAGAGTGCCGCAATCAATTCCCCTTTTGGATCAACATGGCAGAACAGTTCTTCGGGGCTCATGTCGATTTCCAGTTGGCCGTCGAGGAATGAGATGCGGCCTTCCTCGGGAAAGTCATCCGAAGTTGCCCACCGCCGGAACGACGCGAGGTCAAACACGTCGGCCGGGACGCGCACGCGGTTGTCGAACAGAATGGACTTGGCTGCCATCAAAGATTCCTCAACGATCGGAAGGCCGAACATCAATGGACGACATTCTAGCCAACGGTCTTCTGCAAAGTAGCCCTGTCGCTCCGCGACGGGAAAGCCGAGCGCGGGGTAGACGCGGAGATGACATCAGACATTGTTTGCACGAGAGGCTGATCCTCGCGCGGAGTGAGAGAACCACGTACTTGCAGTAACCACTGCGATTACGCGGGGCGTTTTGAAAAGTCCCCTCGCGCGGACTACCATGCTGGCCGCTGAAACCATTCTGACCGGCAGCCGGTCATCGCTTATGTTTGCTGGAGCTTGCCTCGCATGAAGACCACCGTGATGGATCGTTCGTATCAGTTGCCGCCGCTCGGGCTGAACCCGTCCTCGACCGCGCAGGGGACGACGCCGGGGAGTTTTGCGCTTCGACCTGCGATCAAGCCGGGTCGTGAGGGGGCACTCACGTTCGCCTCGCCCGATACGCCGGGGATGCCCGCGCCATCGGAGAAGACCGCGTGGGACTTCATGCCCGAGGGGTGGACGCTTCGTCCGGGATACGGGTCTCAACCTGGCAGCTTGAGCCACGAACAGGCCGCCGCGTGGCGGCCGCCCGCCGGATTCGTGCCGATCACGCAGCTTGAGTCTGCTCGCCTCGGCGTCATCACGCCGCAGATGGTTCGTGTCGCCGAGCGGGAGCCACACCTCACGCCCGAGCAGGTGCGAGACGAAGTCGCGGCCGGACGCATGGTGATCCCGGCCAACAAGGTGCATCTTGGCTATCAGCTCGACCCGATGGCGATTGGGCGGGCCTCGAAGACGAAGATCAACGCGAACATGGGAGCCTCCCCGGTCTCCTCCAGCACCGACGAAGAGGTCGACAAGCTGAAGTGGGCCGAGCGGTGGGGCGCCGACACCGTGATGGACCTCTCGACCGGCGGTGACCTCGACGCCTGCCGACAGGCCATCGTCCGCAACAGCACCGTGCCGATCGGGACCGTGCCGATCTACTCGATGATCATCGGCCGCCGCATCGAACAGTTGTCGCCCGAGATCATCCTCGCGTCGCTCAAGGAGCAGGCCGCGCAGGGGGTCGATTACTTCACGATCCACGCCGGCGTTCAGCGCGAGCATCTGCCGTTCATCCAGAAGCGGCTGATCGGCATCGTCAGTCGCGGAGGTTCTTTGTTGGCCAAGTGGATGCTGGTCCACAACAAGCAGAACCCGATGTACGACCACTGGGAAGCGATCTGCGACGTGATGCGCGAGTACGACGTGACGTTCTCGATCGGCGATGGACTCCGCCCCGGTGGCCTCGCCGATGCGACCGATCAGGCGCAACTGGCCGAACTCGTCACGCTCGGCGAACTGACCGAGCGAGCCTGGCGGAAGGGCGTCCAGGTCATGGTCGAAGGACCGGGCCACGTCCCGTTCGATCAGATCGAGTTCAACATGAAGCTCCAGCGGCGGCTCTGTCACGGAGCACCGTTCTACGTGCTCGGCCCGCTCGTGACGGACATCTTCCCCGGCTACGACCACATCACAAGCTGCATCGGAGCGACTGCGGCGGGCTATCACGGCGCGGCGATGCTCTGTTACGTGACGCCGAAGGAACACCTCGGCCTCCCCAAGAAGGACGACGTGAAGCAGGGCTGCATCGCCTACAAGATCGCCGCCCACGCGGCCGATGTCGCGCTGGGCATCCCCGGCTCGCGAGACCGCGACGACGAACTGACCAAAGCCCGCGCGGCCCTCAACTGGCAGAAGCACTTTGACCTCAGCTTCGACCCCGACACGGCTCGGGCCTACCACGACGAAGACCTCGACGTCGATACCGACTTCTGCGCCATGTGCGGCCACGACTGGTGCAGCGTCCGCATCAGCAAGGAGATCGTCGAATTCACCTCGGGCAAGGACGAGAACTACCAATGGGAGAAGGCCAAAGTCTCCGCCGCTCTCACCCCCGAACAGCAAGACATCCTGAGCAAACGCGGCGTCCTCAGCCCCGAAGAAATCCACCGCCTCGCCGCCAAGACCAAGAAGGTCATGACCGCCGAAGCCGAAGCCAAAGCCTCCTGCCACAGCGACTACGTCGATCCCGACACTGCCCGCGAACTTCAAGAGCAACGGGGCGAACTTGTCGAGTTGACCGTGCCGTGAGTGCTTCTTGGACGGTTCCGTCTTCTCCCCATCTGTACTACTAACGTTTCGTTTCTTCGCTGGGCGCGAAGAATTTCGGCGGAGCGGATTAGGCAAAATGATGAAGCACAGAATCATCAAGTCGGGCGGTCGGTGTCCTTGCGAGCCTCTGCCATGATTTTGTGCTTCATTATTTTGCCATTCCGGTTCTGGCTTCGCTGGGTTGCGGGCAAAGTCCGCGCTGTACAACTCACGTTTTGTTTCTCCGCCGGGCGCGCAGATTTTAGGGGCTGGGTATTTTTGGTTCCGAGCGTTTTTGGGTGTGATCAAAGAGGTTAGAAACGCAGAGAGCGCAGAGGACGCGGAGAGGGGAAATTCAGGGGGACGGTGCTCCTGGCATTCTCTGCGATCTCCGCGTCCTCTGTGTTTCTAAAGGGCCGTGCCTTTCACTTGGGTTGCGGCGGAACGAAGTGAAGCCGCGCTGGGAAATCTGTGGTCGAGCCAGCTTTGCACAAGTAATCAGGTCGCCTACTTCCTGTAGGGTGGGCATTGTCCACCATTCCAGCGTCGATTGTGGTGGGCGGTGCCCACCCTACATTATTTGTGCAAAGCCGGTCGAGCCGCATCGCTTGGGTTGAGGGTGTCCCGCGCTGGGATGTCCGAGTCGGGCGGTGAAACGCGTTGGCTGCTGAGGTCGTTTCTGTTTGCGGAGCCTCGCGCCTAGAATCGGTTCGCGAATGGGATGGGGTCGAGACGGGAACGGAGTGCCACGAGCCGTGAGTTTTGAAGACGACTGGGATGAGCCGTCAGTGGAATCGGCGGCTATGAAGGATGATCTCACGCCGTCTCAGCGCGCGGCGGTCGAGCACTTTCACGGCCCGTTGCTGGTGCTGGCGGGACCGGGTTCAGGGAAGACGCGCGTCATCACGCGACGGATCGCGCGGCTGATTGAGCGGGGCGTGCGACCGTGGGAGATTCTCGCGATCACCTTCACTAACAAAGCCGCGCGCGCGATGAGCGACCGCGTTCAGGCGCTGTTGCCCGGCAAACGCATCTGGGTCAGTACGTTCCACAGCTTCTGCGCGCGCATGCTCCGCGATCACGGCCGGTCGGTCGGGTTGCAGCCGAACTTTTCGATCTACGACACCAGCGATCAGCAGCAGATCATCAAGCAGGTGTTGAGCGACCAGAACCTCGACGCGGCGCACTTTCCAGCCAACAAGATCGGGGCGCGGATCAGTCACGCAAAGAACGAGTTGCTCACGCCCGAGCTGTACGTGGCGCGATATGGCGAGGGGATCGGCACGCATCTCGAAGCGGTCGTGGCCAAGGTTTATCCGGCCTATCAAAAGCGGTTGCTCGCCGCGAACGCGGTCGATTTTGACGACCTGCTCGTTCACGTCGCGCTGTTGCTGGCGGAGAACGCAGAACTGCGGTCGGAACTCGATCAGCGGTTCCGCTTCATCCTGGTCGATGAATATCAGGACACGAACAAGGCGCAATATCAGATCGTCGCGGCGCTGTCGCAGATCGAACCGAACCTGTGCGCGACGGGCGATCCCGATCAGTCGATCTACGGCTGGCGCGGGGCGCGGATCGAGAACATCCTGCGGTTCGAGCAAGAGTTCCCCGACGTGACGCTGATTCGTCTCGAAGAGAACTTTCGCAGCACGCCCGAGATCTTGCAGACGGCCGATGCCCTGATCTCACACAACATTCAGCGCAAGCCGAAGCGACTCAAAACGGACAACGCCAGCGGTGAGCCGGTCGAGTTGCGGCTGCATCGGGACGGGCAGGACGAAGCGAACGGGATCGCGAACGAAATCTCGGCCCTCGTCGAAGCGGGCGAGCGGCAATGGAAGGACTTCGCGATTTTCTACCGCGTTAACGCGCTGTCACGTTCGTTGGAGACGGCTCTGGCGCGACAGAAGATTTCGTATCAGATCGCCGGTGGCGTGGCGTTTTATGAGCGGGCCGAGATCAAAGACTTGCTCGGCTATCTGCGGCTGATTGAGAACCCGCAGGATCGCGTCGCCTTCCAGCGCGTCGTCAACACGCCGACGCGCGGGATCGGAAAAAGTTCGCTCGACAAGCTCGTGCGCTGGGCCGACGGCACGGGTACGGTGTTGCTCGACGCGGCGCGGCAACCGGGTGCGGTCCCCGATCTCCCGAAGAAGGCGGCGGTTCAACTGCGTGCCTTCGCGGCGTTGATTGATGAGCTGGCACAGGCGAGCGGCGGGCCGACTCCTGTCCCCTCGCCACCGTCTTCGGGGGAGAGGGCTAGGGTGAGGGGGCCGAACGGTGAGAGCGCTTCCGATCTAGGAGGAGATTCTTTCTCTGGCTCTCAACCTGCAGGCGAAGAACCCCTCACCCTAACCCTCTCCCCGCAGAGCCGGGGCGAGGGGACAGGAGACGAAAGCCCCCCTCACCCTCACCCTAACCCTCTCCCCCACAAAGCCGGGGGCGAGGGGACAGGACAAAGCCAGTCCGAGCAAGCGGGGACGGGAGCGTCGGTCGAAGCGTTGCTGCAACTGGTGCTGCGGCGAACCGGATACTTGCGGCAGTTCGAGTCGTCGCCGGATGAAGACGACATGCAGCGACTCGGCAACATTGATGAACTGGTCAGCGCGGCGCGGCAGTACGACGAGCAAGAGGCCAAGACCGAGCAGGGTGGTTCGCTGGGGGGCTTCCTGGAAACGGCGAGTCTCGCGCAGGACATTGACTCGCTGGATGAATCGACCGGCGCAGTGATGCTGATGACGCTGCATGCCGCGAAGGGGCTGGAGTTCCCCGTCGTCTACGTGATTGGTGTCGAGCAGAACTTGATCCCGCACGAACGGTCGCTGCGCGAGAACGATGCGCGGCAACTCGAAGAGGAGCGGCGGCTGCTGTTCGTCGGGATCACGCGGGCCGAAGAGAAGCTGGTCCTGACGCACACACAACGGCGCGAGATTCACGGTCGGAGCCTCAGCACCATCCCGAGCGATTTCCTGCAAGAGTTGAACCTCAAGCACCGCGACTGCACCGGCGCGGAGGACTTTCAGTTTGGAGACTTCGCCGCGCACGACTTCGCCGCCGATCACTGCGGGGATGACTCGGGTGACGCACACGACGATCACGCTGAAGTCGATTACGACACGAGCCATCTGGACGAGACGGACCATGAGCAAGCGGCCCGCGTCGAGTCGAAGTACGCCGCGTTGAGACAAGTCGGGAAGAGTCTCAACCGCCCGCGCGTGCTGCCGAGCAACCTGCAGCTCACGACGGGTGCCGCGCTGGAGTCCGGCGCAGCAGGGAAGGTCGAGCTGTCATTGGGATTTGCCGTCGGGATGCAAGTCCGGCATCCGCGCTACGGTTTGGGAACGGTCATTGAAACGAGCGGCCTCGCCAAGAACCGGATGGTCGTGGTCGAGTTCGCGACCGACGCGCGCCGTGAGAGCTTCGTCGCCGCCAAGTGCCCGCTCCAGCCGATCGGGTTGAGGTGACGGACAACATCAACCGGCAGTGTGAGTTTTGAAGTTGGGCTGTTCGTCGAAGAAACTCCTCAAACTCAAGTTGGTATCTGACCTCGCGGTCAGAAGGGCATTGTGCCATTCGCTGTCTCTCTGCATTCGCTGTCGATCTTGAAAAGTGGTAGTCCTTCGACAGCGAATGCAGAGAGACAGCGAATCACGACCGTCCTTGCCCGACGTTTCCCCCGAATCTTATGGGGAAAGGCGGAGAACGACGCCCATAAAATCAAAAGTGCGCAACTTCAAAACGGGCGCGTCGGGCTGGTTTTGAAATGCGATCTACTTCGTTGCAACCTCAACCAGCAGCGACAGCACGGCTGACGCATAGACCCGGTGGCCGAAGTCGCTCGGGTGGTTGACGCCGTTGCCGGTGAGGTCGCTGTCGCGTTTGCGTTTGAGCATCTCAGTCCAGAGGGACGTGAGGTCGGCGAGGGCGATGCCGTCCGGCACGATGCCGCTTCCCTCCGAAAGCGATTTGAGCGTGTCGCGGTACTGCGGGAACATTTCGCGCGGGGTGTGAGTCCACTGGTCGTTGCCGAGCATGGTGGCGACGAGGATCACCTCCACGTCGGGGTTCGCGTCGCGGAGGCGTTTGATCATCGCCCAGACTCCCGCCCGATAATGGTGGGGATTGCGATAACCCACATCGTTCATGCCGTAGGCGATGATGACCAGGTCCGGCTTTTCAGCGATCAACCGATCGAGATCTTGCAGGCCGTGATCGATGCCCCAGCCGCCGACGGCTCGATTGAAGAGCGCGACCTCGGTCCCAAACGTCTCGCGCAGTTGAGCCGCGACCAGCTCGGGATAGATCGGCATGAAAGGGGCCGCGCCGACGAGGCCCGAAGCGTTGAGGCCGAACGTGATGCTGTCGCCGCTCACGCCGATCGTCAGTTTTTGCTGGGCTTTCAATTTGGCGAGCGTCTTCGGCAGACGGCTCGCGTCGAACTGAGGGACCGCGCCAGGCCAATCGGCGGCAGCTCGCTCATAGGTCACTTCGACTTGCTGATCGTGGAACCAGTGGCCGTTGTTGAAGAGGACGTGCGTGTCGGGATCGCCCGTCTTGTGAGACAGCGATTGCGGCCCTGCCGCCGCGCCCCCCGTCCACAACGGCAGCTTCCCTTTCGGCGGGAAGAGTTCGTCCTGACGCAAGAACGGAACCGCCGACTTCTCGGTCAGGACCAGTCGCGTGCCGTCATCGCTTACGGTGAAGTCGCGTCCCACCTCGAACCGCTTCGATCCGTCGGCCGCATGGACGGCGACGATCTTGGTCGCGGGGAAGAGGAGCTGGCCGTCAGCCGGTTTGTCGGCGGTCTCTTTGACGAACAAGACGCTCTCACGATGAACGGTCGTTGAACGCCAGAACGGTTCGAGCAGCTTGAGGTCTGGCAGCATCATCGCCGTCGTGACGGGACGCAGTTCGACGCGCCGCACGTCCATCACGGCAACGCCCTCTTTCTTCTGCGGCTTGATCGACAGCGTGTAGCGTCCCGGTTTGGTGAGCGTCAGTTCACCAAGGTCTTGCGGGACGAACTTCTGGAAGCCGCCGGTCGCAGGGACAGTGAGCGTGAGGAGCTGACGCTCGGGGGAGACTGTGGAACCGGCGTTGTCGTCGGGCGAAGAACCGGGGGACTGACGTCCACCGCTCGGAGGAGCAGAAGGAGTGGGGGTGACTTCAAAATGAACGAGGCTCCCGCCGTTGGTTCCGCAGCCGACGTGCGGCACCAGACGGAAGCGGCCCGGCTTGGTGATCGTGAACTCGAACGCAGCCCAGTCCTCTTGGCGGACCCAGAAGCCGAGTGTGTCCTTATTCGGCAGCGGCTCGTACCGCAGCATCGTGCCGAAGACACTGGCCGTGCTGGAGTGCATCATCACCGAGCCATCGTCCTGCTGTTCGTTTGGCGAGTAGTTCGGATTCGGCGTCGGCAGCTTCGCCCCGACCGACTCGCGCCACGCGACGAGTTTCGCTTGCAGGTCCTTCGCGATGTCGGCGTTCTGTTCGATCAAGTTGTTCGACTCGCGCATGTCCTTCGCGAGGTTGAACAACTCCTGACGACCAGTCTCATAGAACTCAATCAGCTTCCAATCGCCCGCCCGAATCGCCGCGCCGGGCTTGGCTCCCGCATTGCCGTTGTAGTGCGGAAAGTGCCAGAAGATGGCGTCGCGTTTGCCCATGGCCTGAAGAAACATGCCATCAAATTTGTGTACCTTGGAGTCATATTCCACGCCGCACGCGTGGAGAATCGTGGGAAACAGGTCAATGCTCGATACGACAGCGTCCGCAATCAACTCCGGTTTCACTCCCGGACCGCGAATGATCAGCGGGACGCGGATGCCGCCTTCGTAGAGATGGCTCTTGCCGTCACGCAGCGGCGCGTTGTTGGTCGGAGCGATGATCTGGCCGTTGCCATTCGCGAGGCCGCCGTTGTCGGACGTGAAGATGACGAGCGTCTGCTCGGTCAGCTTGAGTTCATCGAGCCGCTTCAACACACGACCGACCGCGTCGTCCATGCTCTCCATCATCGCGGCGTAGATCGGGTTCTGCTGTGAACCATTCGGCTCCTTCGGCATCGCGCCGTACTTGGCGATCATCTCGGCCTTCGCCTTCATCGGTGTGTGGACCGCAAAGTGAGGCAGATACAGGAAAAACGGTTTCTCCTTGTTGGCGTCGATGAATTTCTCGGCCTCGGCGGCGAGACGATCCGGCAGGTATTCGCCTGCGGGAGCCTCCTCCAAGCCGGGGATCGTCTTGCCGCTCTTCTTGTTGCCGTTCGCTCCCGCTGTGTAAGGAGCGAAGTAGCTGTAGGGCGTCCCGGCCTCATCACCCGCGATGTTGATGTCGAACCCATGATCGGTCGGGAGTGAACCGGCTCCGCCCAGATGCCACTTGCCGATCGAGGCACTCACGTAACCGGCGGGCTTCAACGCCTCCGCAATCGTCACCTCATCGGCAGGCAACTTGAGCGGCACTTCCGGCGCGAGGAGTCGATGATTCTTTTGCGACGGTTGACCGGGCAACCACGTCGTGATGCCGCTCCGCTGCGGATACCGCCCGGTCAACACGGCAGTCCGCGTTGGAGAACAGACCGGACACGCGGCATAAGCCTGCGTGAACCGCACTCCCTCAGCGGCCAACTTGTCGATGTTCGGCGTCTTATGAAACTTGCTCCCATAACACCCGAGGTCCGCCCACCCGAGGTCGTCGATCAGGAAGAGAACGACGTTCGGCTTGGCCCCTGTCTCCGGCTTCGCCTCCGCCGCAAAGGTCGCTCCGCCAATCATCGCCCCCAAAACCAACGCCAACATCCCACCGAGACACCTCGTTCGCATCACTCGAACTCCCTCAATGTTGCTTCGCTTCAAACTGCCGAGCCATTTTTTAATGCCGTGCGGCGCTGCGGACTCAAGCAGGAACCAGCAGCCCGGTTCTCGCCAGCGACTGTGAGAGACTCCCAACGTCGTCGCTTCCTGTGAGAGACAAGATGAAATCCGACGACTTCCCCCGTCTGGCGAGAATCAACAATCACCCCACAACTGCGGCTGAACACAACTGCATCAGACTCGATGGCTGTGGAACCGGCGAGTTCATACCGGTCGATGCGGCGTCCTGCAATGCGCGTGCTCGACGCGACAACGATGAGTTTGGATTGGTTCGGGACCGATCCACTCGGTTACACTCGCGACGAGGATCTCCGTGCGTTGTTGAATTGGAACGCCGACCCCAGAACACGATGAACATCGCCACGACAACAGGACAGCGAACCATGTTTCACGACTACACACGACGCGCCGCCTTGCAGATCGGTGGCCTCGGGATACTGGGGCTGACGCTGCCGAAACTGCTCCGAGCGGCTGAGTCATCGAGCGGTGAGGCCGCGACAAGCTTGAAACCGGCTCGCGCCAAGTCGGTCATCTTTCTCTATCAGTTTGGTGGGCCAAGTCATCTCGATTCGTTCGACCCGAAGCCAGCAGCACCGTCTGGCGTGCGAAGTCAATTTGGCGTGATCGACACCGCCGCGCCGGGCATTCGCATTTGCGACCAGTTGCCGAAGATGGCGCAGGTCATGGATGAAGTCACGCTGGTGCGGACGGTGCATCACACGATGAAGAACCACAACTCGGCGGCGTACTACGCGCTGACGGGTCACGCGCCGCCGCTCGACGACATCCGGTTGCGCGACTCGCAGGAGTTGTTTCCGGCGTATGGCTCGGTCGTCGATCGATTCGCGCCGACCTCGAACGGGATGCCGACGTTTGTCGCGTACCCGCACGTCCTGCGCGACGGTGAGATCACGCCGGGCCAGCACGCCAGCTTCCTCGGCAAGGCGCACGATCCGTTGCTCGTAACGAGCGATCCGAACGAGCGCGACTTCTCACTGCCCGAGCTTTCACTGCCGAGTGGCCTCACCGCCGAACGCCTTCAGAACCGGCGTGAGATGCAGCAGCTCGTCAATCGCCAGACGAGGCTGCTCGACTATTCTGCCGCCGCGCGCGGGCTGGACGCGTACTACGAGAAGTCGCTCAGCATGTTGAACTCGTCCAAGGTGCGTGACGCTTTCAACCTGTCGGCCGAACCGCAGGCGATCCGCGACAAGTACGGACGGACCACCTATGGACAGAGTTGTTTGTTGGCGCGGAGGCTCGTCGAGGCGGGCGTCAAGTTTGTGAACGTCTACTACTCGAAGAGCATCGGCGGGCGAACGAAGGAGGAAGGCTGGGACACGCACGGCTTCGACAACACGCGGATGTATCCGATCCTGAAGGACTATCACCTGCCGCTGGCCGATCAGACGCTGCCGACGCTCATCAACGATTTGAAGGAACGCGGACTGTTCGATACCACGCTGATCGTCTGGATGGGCGAGTTCGGGCGGACTCCGAAAATCAACGACAACATCAGCCGAGACCACTGGCCGCAGTGCTACACGGCGCTGCTGGCCGGAGGCGGCGCGAAGCGCGGCTTCGTCTATGGCACGTCCGACAAGCAGGCCGCCTACCCCGACAAAGATCCCGTCCTGCTGGACGATCTCACGGCAACCGTCTTCGCCCTGATGGGCCTCGACCCCGAGACCGAAGTCCGCGACAAGCTGAACCGCCCGCTACCGATCTCGGCGGGCAAGATCGTGAACAGCGTGATGGCGTAGAACGCTCGTAGGATGGGCACTCTTGCCCGTCCTGTCTTCAACGAACGAACGGACGGGCAAGAGTGCCCATCCTACGATCGCGTCCCCACTCCTTTGCGACCCGTTTTCTTTGCGGCTACACTCCGCACCCAATCCGCATTTGAATCCCTCTTTCTCTTACAGGCAGCACACCGATGGCTTTTTTCCCCACCGTTCCCGAAATTCAATACGAAGGCCCCAAGAGCAAGAACCAACTCGCGTTCAAGCACTATGACCCCGAACAGAAGGTGGAAGGGAAGAAGCTCAAGGATTTAATGCGGTACACGGTTTGTTACTGGCACACCTTCCGAGGGACCGGCAGTGATCCGTTCGGTTCGGCGACGTTGCAGCGGCCGTGGGACGACGGCACGGATTCCGTGAGGAACGCGGTCAAACGAGTCGATGCCGCGTTCGAGTTCATCGAGAAATTGGGGTGTCCGTTCTATGCCTTCCACGACCGCGATGTGGCTCCCGAAGGTGCAACGCTGGCCGAGACGAACAAGAACCTGGATGTGGTGGTGAAGGCGTTGAAGGCAGCCCAGGAACGGACGGGAATCAAGCTCCTCTGGGGCACGGCCAACATGTTTTCTAACCCGCGTTTCATGCACGGCGCGGCGACAACTTGCAACGCGGATGTCTTCGCGTTCGCAGCGGCTCAGGTGAAGAAGGCCCTCGAAGTGACGCTGGAACTCGGCGGAGCCAACTACGTTTTCTGGGGCGGTCGCGAGGGCTACCACAACCTGTTCAACACCGACATGAAACGAGAACTCGATCACCTCGCCAAGTTCATGCACATGGCGGTCGATTACGCGAAGCAGATCGGCTTCACCGGCCAATTCCTCTTTGAACCGAAGCCGAAGGAGCCGACGAAACATCAGTACGACTTCGATGTCGCCGCGTGTTTGAACTTCTGTCGCGCGAACGGGCTGATGGAACACGTCAAGATGAACGTCGAAACGAACCATGCGACGCTCGCCGGTCACACGATGATGCACGAGTTGGAATATGCCCGCATCCAAGGAGCACTCGGCAGCATCGACGCCAACACCGGCGACCCGCTCCTCGGCTGGGACACCGATCAGTTTCCAACCGATATTTATCTCACCACGCAGTGCATGCTGGTGATCCTCGAACAGGGCGGCATCGCTCCGGGCGGAGTCAACTTCGACGCCAAGGTCCGTCGTGAAAGCTTCGAGCCGGTCGATTTGTTTCACGCGCACATCGGCGCGATGGATGCGTTCGCCCGGGGAGCCAAGATCGCCGCCGCCATCCGCAAGGACGGGATCCTCAAGGATTTCGTCAAGAACCGCTACCGCAGCTTCGACGAGGGAGTCGGTGCCGAAATCGAAGGGGGCAAAGCCACGTTCGAGTCGCTGGAGAAGTACGTCCTCGGCAAGAAGAAGCTCAACCCGAACGAGTCCGGCCGCCAAGAGATGCTGGAGAACATCATCAACCAGTATCTGTGACCGAGGTGAGACACCGGCCCGCCGCATCCGTATCAATTCCTCGGATTGGACCCAGCTCATGAACTCCAAATTGAGTGTCGATTACATCAAGAGCAACTACTTTCGGGTTGTTCACGCGGATGGTGTCTGGGGAGCTGTCACGGCGTCGGGAGCCATTCACATGGATATTTGGAACAGCCGTGAAGCGATACCGCGTCGGCACACTTATACTTTCGACGAGCAGGGGGCCATCGTCGATGTTCAGCCGGAAGTCCGGGCGGACCAAATTCGCGAGGTTGAAGTGGGTGTTGTGATGGATCTGGAGACGGCCAAGGCCATGTGTGGTTGGCTGGCGGACCAGATTGAGGAAGCCGAACAGTTCCTCGCATTGATGTCGGAACACATGGGAGAAACCAATGGCTAGTTCGACAATGGAAGCGGGTGCTGGCAGATTCGTTGACGTGCGGTTTTTCAGGAAGAGGCCACCCGCGAAGGAAGCCACTGCCACTGTTCGTTTGGGAAAGCATCGGCAGTGGATGCAACGAATCCGACCCCTCGGCGAGCCGGTGCGGGTTGAGGTTCCGCGTGATCGGAGCCTGACGCTGGAAATCGAGTTTCGTCGGCTGACCAACGACTGGCAGGCCGCGACTAAATATCAGTCGTCCGTCACGGCCATTTGCTCGCACCCTTCGTACCAGAGGATTATCGGAATGGGCCGCAGCGCGCTCCCGTTCATCTTGCGTGATCTGGAGCGGTCGCCTCATCTGTGGTTCTGGGCACTCAAAGCCATCACGGGTATCGATCCCGTCCCTTCCGATCATCGCGGCAAGATCGCACTGATGGCCTCCGATTGGATTGCATGGGGACGACAGCGGGGGCTGTGTGCATCGTGAGTTCGGAACTCGAATCCCTCTTTCCTCAACTGGCCTCGACTCCCTACACCGTGACCAGCCCGGAAACGACCGATTACAACTGCATCGCGTGGGCGGCCGGAGCCTCCGATTGTTGGTGGTGGCCGGACTTGGATGAATCGTGCTTTTGGCCAGCCGGTGTTGCGAGGCATGAAACACTTTCGGCATTCATCCACGCCTTTGCCTTCCTCGGATATTCCGTATGTGTGACCGGCGATCTGGAATCCGACCGCGAAAAAGTGGCGATCTTTGCGGCGAATGGCCAGCCTACACATGCGGCCAGACAGTTGCCCGATGGCTTGTGGACGAGCAAGTGTGGCGCGGGACATGACATTGTCCATGCGATGGACGGGTTGAACGGGAACATCTACGGACGGCCCGCAGTGTTCTTGGCACGCTCCGTGTAGCAGCCTGTTGAAAAACCGTAGCACGGACGCCCTCGTCCGTGCTTTCTGCCTTGTTTCGGACGGACGAAGGCGTCCGTCCTACCTTTTTCAACAAGCTGCTAGGTTCACTGAACCGCATCATTTGAAATAGACGTTGGCAGCAGTCGCCGCACTCCCGAACGGTCGGTCAATGTGTTCTCGATTTACGGGATAAGCACTACGCCTGAATCAGCAACTGTGTCTGCTCGGGCAGATGCTGGGCGACTCCTTGGATGATGTCGCCCTTCATTGTGCGCCACAGTGCGCCGCGTTTGGTTGCACCGAGGATCACTCGGTTCACGCCGTAGGTGACGGCAAAATCGACGATGGTTTCGGCAATGTTGTCGGCAACGGTGTAGAGGAACTTCGCGGGGACGCCCGCCGCCTTGGCCATGTCTTGGATTTGCAGAGCGACCTTTTGCGCTTCGGGATCTTCGCGAAGGTCTGGCTTATTGGCCGGGCCGAGCATGGGGACGGCAATGTGGCGGACGTACAGGAACAGCGCCTCGGCATGTGCCATCTTCGCCTGCTCCAGCGTGAACGCGACCAGCTTCGGGTTGCCTTGCGTGGCCACGAGAAAACGCAGCCCGCTGGTTTCGGGAGTTCGTTCGGCACCGACGGTCGTGATGTCTCGAAGCTGCTCGACCAAAGCCGTCACCCGGCCACCGATGGCTCCGCGATGATGCGTGATCCAGCGTGCGGTCATTCCCAACATCACGATTGCTCCGGCGAAGGCCAGTGCGTGAGGCTTCTCATACGCGATCGAAATCCAGACGGCGATCATCAAGACCGCCAGCATCGACATCAGGGTTCGCTCCCAGCGTTTCAGCGGCAGGGTGAACGTGGTGACACAACTTCCCAGATTGACGGCGACGGCTCCCACAACGCCAATCGCGTACAGATCGGCCAGATGGCCGACATCGGGAACGGCAATCACGGTGAGCAGCGGAATGATCGTGGCGATGGCCAGCGGGATCAGTGGCATTCCCCATTTATTGAGGCCCCCGAACGACTGCGGCAACTCCCGGTCGCGGGCCATCATGTATTGAATGCTCACCATATCGGTGATGGCCGTGTTGACGGCCGACAGCAGCAACAACGCGAAGACCACGGCGGCGACCGCAGCGAAGGTCGGTCCGACGTAGTAGTCGGCAATGACACGCAGCATGTCCTCTTTGTGGGCGGTGTACGGATCGGCTCCGTCCTTGCTCAGCACCGACAGCGGGATCGCCAGCATGGCCAGCGTAAGGACCAGATTCAGCACGACGATTTCAATCATCACGGGCCAGATGGCGCGCCGCGCTGTCCGTTCGACCGGTTCCACCATGATCCCCGTCATGTTGGCCACGGCTTCCACTCCGGAGATCGCCAGAATAATCGCGGTGAATTGCGTCCACCACTGAATTGGCGAACCGGTCGGCAATTCGAGGTGGGCCTGAGGTAAAGACGGTCCCGCCGCCACTGCGATCACCATGCTGAACGCGACCGTTAGCACCGCGGCCACCAACGCCGCAGTTCCCGCTTTGGTTGGCCCGAAGATGTTCACCAGCCCGAGAACGGCGATGCTGACCGCCGCCCACCAAGCCGGATAGGGAACGTTCAAATAGTGAAAGGCGTCGAGCGCCGAGAGCGATGCCGTGACGACGTAGTCCGCCCCCAGCAGCAATGCGCCGAGCATCGCCAACGATTGCGACTTCTGCTTCGCCGACGAATAGACGCCGCCACCATCCGGATACAGCCGACAGATCACCGAATACGCCCAGCCCACGGCGATCAGCAGCGCCGACATCGCCAGCATGAACCACAACGCCGCGTGCCGCGTGTGCATGAAGCACAACCCCAGCACGTACAACCGACTCGTCCCCCAATCGCCATACAACATCGGTCCGGCGTGATACCACTTTAACTGGCGTGGACGATTCCCCTGAACCAACATGTCTTTAACTCCGAGACGCAGCACTGGCACGTCGGGCGAGGCCGATCCGACCAAGGGACCGGTAACAGAAGCAGATCGAATGCGGTTCGAGACGACTCGGGAATGTCACCCGCAGTGCCCGTGTCCCGACGTTCGATCTCTCATCCTCGACGCGCTTACGAGGTTAGCAGCCTGTTGAAGAACGTAACTTGGACGCCCTCGTCCGAGCGATTTCTAGTTGAAAACGGACGGACGAGGGCGTCCATCCTACGATTTTCAACTGAGTGCTAAGTGATGTTCCCACCAACGTCGCCTTCATCGCTCCGCGTGAAGGAAGCCGAGTCACCAGCGACGCTGAAGCTTGGGGCAAAGGGCGTCGTTTACCTTTCGGCTCACTTCACGCAAAGCGATGAAGGCTAATTTTGGCGGGCGCATCTTGATTTCATTCGAGCCATCATGAGAGTGACAAGAGCTTGTCTTGCTGATGAGATTTACCAGCCTGTTGAAAAAGGGAGGGCGAGGCTCCCGCCGAGCCGTGTGCGTGAGGAAAGTCGCTTGTTTCTCGCGGCTCGGCAGGAGCTCGCCCTCCC
>JAYTGQ010000707.1:0-1350 GCA_043733345.1 Schlesneria sp. | reverse complement strand
AACGGTGTCGTGCGCACGCCCGGTCCCGACGCGGGGATCCTCGAAGGGATCACGCGCAACGCGGTCATGCAGCTCGCAACGGAAGCGGGCTATCGCGTCGAAGAATGCTCGCTGACGCGCCACGACCTCTACGTCTCCGACGAGATGTTCCTCACGGGCACAGCCGCCGAAGTCGTGGCCGTGGTGAGCCTCGACGGCCGCAAGATTGGATCGGGCGAACCCGGCTCCATCACGCGCGACTTGCTCGCCCGCTTCCAGGCCCTGACCCGCTCGGGAGCGTGACTCGCCGGGTGATGACGCAGAAGTCTCACCACGGATTTCACGGAGAACACGGATGATGCGGGGGCTCGGGAGGAATCATTGGTCCTTGTCTGATCCGGGCCTTCCGTACTACTCACGTTTCGTTTCTTCACTGGGCGCGAAGATTTCCAGACGGTCAACCAACGATGTCCGTGATCGTCGAAGCTGGGCATCATTCATCAACGAAAGATGGTCAGAAGACTCGCACAAGAAAATGGTGGACAAGAAGATGGGACAGCAAAAAACGGATTTGGCTTTGATCTTCTTGTCCAACATCTTCTTGTTCTTTTTGGTTGCGGCTGAGCCGCGCTGGGTCATCCGTGGTTGAATCTCTTGGCCTTGATTGCAGCTCAGAACGGAGTCGCCATGAAGACTGCTTGGTTGTTGGTGTTGTTCGCGGTGGCGTTGCTTCCGATCAACAGCCTGTTCGGAGCGGACGAAGCCGCGCGGACGGTGGCCAAGGTCAACGGCAAGGCGATCACGGCGGGAGATGTCGAGTTCGCGGCGGTCACTCAGCAGATCAAACCTGACGAGCGAGCGGCGAGAGAGCCGCAGCTCATCGAGCGTCTGATCGAACGGCAGCTCGTCCGTGAGTTCCTCGCCAAGAGAAAAATTCAGGCACCGGCCGACGACGTGCAGTTCCAGATTCAACATGCCGAGTCGGTCCTCAAGAAGCTGGGCGAAGACCCCGAGGCATTCTTGGCGAAGCTCGGCTACACGACGGAGCGACTCAAGCAGGAACTCGGCCTGCCGCTCGCGTGGCAGGTCTATGTCCGTCAGACCGTGACTACGCCGCAGATTCGCGAGTTCTTCGAGCAGCATCGGGCCGAGTTCGACGGGACACAGCTCCGCGCCCGGCAAGTCTTCTTGAAGCGCGATGTCAGCGCCACGGAGGTCAACCCCGCAGGCTTGGTCGCGCGGATGAAAGAACTCCGCGAGCAAATCGTCTCGGGCAAGCTGTCGTTCCCCGACGCGGCCAAACAATTTTCTGAGGCCCCCAGCCGCGAACAGGGTGGTGACGTGGGCCGCTTCGGATATCGAGGCAAACTC
>JAYTGQ010000706.1:0-1350 GCA_043733345.1 Schlesneria sp. | reverse complement strand
GCACGATGACCGATCTATTTCACCGCGCTGGTGAATTGGTCGCGCCGCTCGCTGATCGCATTGTTGCTCTGATCGCAGCCAGCGAAATCGTGCTCGCTGACGAGACGCCGATGCCGGTGCAAGACGACCGGAAGAAGCCGTACATTTGGACGTTCGTTTCTGGGACGCTCGTCGCCTATCGATTCAGCATGAATCGCAGTGGCGACACACCGAAAGCGATCCTCGGCGGCACGACCGGCACGCTCGTGGTCGACATGTACACCGGCTACAACGCCATCACCGGCGTCGAGGGTCGACAGCGCGCCGGCTGCCTTTCCCACGCGCGCCGCAAGTTCTTCAAGGCACTGAATTCAGCCCCGGAAGCACAGGTCGCACTCGACTTGATCCGTGACATCTACGTCATTGAACGCGACGTGAAGATCGCCCGAGAGACCGGTGAAGTCGACCATGCCCGGGCTCGCTGGGAACAGTGCCTGCCAATCATGGACAAGCTCTACGTCTGGCTCGCGAAGCAAAAAGAGCGGCACCCGCCCAAGAGCGTGATGGGAAATGCCATCAACTACACCCTCAAAAGCTGGCAAGCCCTCACGCGCTTCATCACCAACACCGAAATCCCACCAGACAACAACCGCAGCGAGCGCGCGCTGAGAGTAGTTGCACTTGGTCGCAAGAATTTCCTTTTCGCAGGCAACAAGGACGCGGGCCAGAACCTCGCCGCGCTCTACACCGTCGTAGCGACCTGCGTCGCCAACGAAGTCGATCCGCTCGCGTACCTAACCGACGTACTGACGCGCCTCGATTCGACGCCTGCTGACCAGGTCGACTCGATTTTGCCGCAGAACTGGGCAGCTCTGGCCACGTAGTTCAAGCCCGGACTTCGCCGGACGGATACGCTCGTGCAGCATTCGATTGAAGACGCGCAGCGCATCGTGAGCGCTGCGCCTAGGGCGGAATCCGTACGATCCCTCGTGAAACATGGGCTCATAGACGACTTCCAGCACCTCGCGCAGCGCGTTCTGCACTACTTTGTCTTCGATCGTACTCACCCCGATCGGTCGCGTTTTACCGTTCTCTTTCGGGATGTGCACACGACGAGTCGCTCGATGACGATACCGTTTGCTCTTCAACCGTTCGTGCAGGTCTCGCAGCTTCGCATTGAGGTTCTGTCCGTACTGCTCTTTGCTCGCGCCATCGGTCCTTTCGGGTCTCGCTTCGCTCTCTCTGCTACCTTCAATAGTCGCGGTGACATGATTCTCGTTGGCTTGGCAACGTCATGGTTCCCTCCTGAAGTTCCTACTGACATGGCCGCCTTCGTTCAGTCGGGTCGGCTGCCGACCTTCCCCGACGTCA
>JAYTGQ010000705.1:0-1350 GCA_043733345.1 Schlesneria sp. | reverse complement strand
GACCGACGCTCTCGTCGGACTGCGCGTCACCCAGAACGTCGAGTTGGCGGGCCTCGACCTCGCCGAACACGGTGAGGCGGCGTACAACGACTGACATTAGGGAACGGCACATGGAATGTACCTGCTACATTCTAAAGTCAGTGCCATTGGGCTGACGCCGCCCCGCTCACCTGATTCCGACAAAAGTCACTTGGATAGCGTTTCGTAGCACGGACGCCTCGTCCGTGCTACGGGGACTTCTGTCGGAAACGTCAACAAAGGCATGAGACACTCCGTGATCGAGCCGGGGTTGGAGCGAACGGACAGGCTGGAACATCACCCGCCGAGCTGGCGTCTCAAATCGTCAAACCGGTCTTGTAGCGAACGGAATTCGTCGCGGATCGACGCGAGGTCGCCTTGAAGTTCACGCACATTCGATTCGAGCGCGAGAACCCGTTCGTCAGAGGCCATCGCCACGGGATACGTCGCGCTGGCGGAACGCATGGAAACGGGAGCGGGGCGTTCATCGCGGTCGTCACGATCGTCGAGGTCACTCAAGGTCGAGAGCGCGTCGTGCTTTTCGTCCGCCGGGTAAAGATTGTGATCGACCTCAATCCCGCGCCGCTCAAGCGGCCCGTTCGAGCGGATCAAGTTCGCGTCGAGCAGAGTCTGCAATTCGCGACGGAGGTCGTCCTGCGATTCAATCTGAACCATGCGACTGGCTCGTGTTCGCAACTCACCCAATTGCTGTCGGCCGCGCAGCAGCAGTTCCGTCAGGATGGCGAGCTGCGGGCCGGTGAATGCGGTCTTCAATCGCAGGTAGTGGCGATACCGCTCGGTGCGTCCTCCTTCCGTCTGAATGCAGCCGACGAAGCCGAGGCGTTGCAACTGACTGAGGGCCTCGGAAACATCGTTCTCGTCATAGGTCGAGATCGGGTCGCGATTGTTCTTCTGGTTGCAGCCGGTCGTCGTCCCTTTCAGTGTCATGGGGTATTGATCGGGAACGGTGAACGCCTTCTCCAGCAACACACCCAGCACGCGGCGTTGCTTGCGGGTAAACGAGGTCAGAGCAATCGCTTCATTGTTCGCGGAGTCAGACACGACAGGCTCTCCGATAAGGGCTTCCGGGCTTTCAAGGGGCGAGGAGCATAGCTGGCCATTTTGAGAATGGGCAGTGCGGCGAACGCATCCCCATCCGTAGCACAGGCGGCTCGCCTGTGCTGTTCAACCTCACGCGGCACAAAGTGAGAAGGTTCTGAGCGGGGCGGCGTCAGCCCAATGGCACTCGCTTTGTAACCCGCAGCGTCAGCGAGGGAGTCTACACTTCGCGCGGGACAAAGTGAGACATTTCTGAGCGGGGCGGCGTCAGCC
>JAYTGQ010000704.1:0-1351 GCA_043733345.1 Schlesneria sp. | reverse complement strand
AGACATGGATTGTTGACGGAGCCATCACAGCACCAAGCACGGCCATCTCGCAGACGGTGTGACCTTGGCATCCGACATTCGCTCACCGAAGAGCACGGTCCTGTCGAAGACTCCCTGACCGTGGCACCCCGCAGTTCCCTCCACGAGTCGGCAGGGTTCTTGTCCTTGGTCGCAGAGCGACCGCTGAAGGTCGCCGTGGGTTTCAATCCACGGTCGGCCATCCCGCCAAACCAACTCGTCGCGAAGCGACGATGGAATCCTTTCCGCGCAATCGGCGACCAATTTCCTTCGCGCCGATGACCCCTGCCTTCAATCGTCGCTCCGCGACGAATCATTCCTGTGTCATCGCCCTCCGTGGGTTGAAACCCACGGCTACCGTCAAATGTCGATCCGCGACGGACGGCGAGATCATTCGGCCGCGAATTCTGGCGCGACTGTTGGGAACGCGGGGGCGAGTGTGGATCGGTTTGTCAGGCTAGAAACTTGTCGTATTCGGCATGGCTGCCAATCCAGATCCACTGAATGCCTCCCGGCGCGTCGATCCCGATGGCGCGAGTGTGCAAACCGACTCGCACAGACCAAAGCTCCTCAATGCGTTTGAGGTGCAGAGACGGATGGCGAGGATTCGCCTTCAACAACTCGTAGCTCTTGTCGGCGAGTTCCTGAACCTCGGCCCGAAGATCCCTGTAGAACTTCCAGAAATCGGAGGAGGTGAAATGCTTCAAATTTCGCGAGCCTTTCCCTGAGCGAACTCTTCTCGCGCCGTCGCGATCAGCTCCTTAAACTTTCCGGCATGGAAGTCCGCCTTGATCTGCTGATCCCAGTGTTCATTTTCGAACTCGTGAAACCAGTCTCGGAATTGCGCGAGGGCGTTGTGAGGGAGGTTGCGAACACGCGCTTCAACTTCTTCAACGTCGCTCATGGGACTCACCTCAAATTATGCGGGGTATGCTTCCGTCTGCATCTGACGTGACACGAGGACGTCAATTTCGCCGCGATGATCCTCGTAGTACGCGAGGCATTCGTAAACTTGGGCGCGAGTCAGTGTGGGAAAGCAGTTCGCCACCACCGACTCGATCGACTCATCCGTTTGCAACAGGGCGATCACGTCATGCACGCCGATTCGAGTCCCTCAACGATGGCGTGGCCGCTGCGCACTCCGGGGACGCAGGCGATGTAACGATAGCCGGATAACGGAAGTAGGGCTGAAGTGCTCATGGCAAACAGAATACGAGGCCACGCCATTCGTGGCTAGCCGCAATACCGTTCGTCTAAGCGTAAGCCACAGTCTCCTGCGACCTTGTGATTGGTAAGGTCCCAAGGCAAACAAGGAGACGGTGGCGATGCGTGA
>JAYTGQ010000703.1:0-25853 GCA_043733345.1 Schlesneria sp. | reverse complement strand
AGCCTGTTGAAAAAGCCGGTGACGTGTGGAAAGTCACTTGTTTCTTGCGGCTCGGCAGGAGCCTCGCCCTCCCGATAAACGTTTTTCAACAGGCTGCTAAGGTGGAAGCAGAGACATCTTGTCCGGCGCGGGAGCCGGGAATAGAGTGGCGGCGGGATCTGGGGTGGTGGATGATCCCTGCTTGTCGTGAATGAATTCGCTGTGAATGAACAGGTGTGATCGTGGCTCTGACCGACATTGACCGCAATCTGTTGGTGAACTGCCTCGACCGGCAACCCGGTGCGTGGAAGGAGTTCGTAGATCGTTTCGCGGGCGTGTTTGTTCACGTCATTCAGCACACGGCTCACGCGCGCAGCGTCCAATTGTCGAAGCACGATGCCGACGACTTGTCGGCCGACATCTTTCTTGCCTTGGTCGATAATGATTTCGATGTCTTGCGGCGGTTTCGTGGCGAGAGTTCTCTGGCGACGTACCTGACGGTCATCGCTCGCCGGATCGTGGTTCATGAGGTGACTCGACGGCGCATGGCCGAAGCACTCGGGCACGTTAAGACGCACGGGGCGGCTCTGGAGCATGTCAACGCGAGCGAGTTCGATGCGTCGGTGCGGATCGAGAACCGCGAACTGGTGCAACGGATGCTCGATGGCCTCGTCGAGACCGAGGCGATGGTCGTGAAGCTGTTTCATTTGGAAGGGCGTTCCTACCGCGAGATCAGCGCGGGGTTGGGCATCCCCGAGAACTCGATCGGTCCCACGCTGAGCCGTGCGCGTGAGAAGCTGCGACAGAATTCGCTCGCCCGCGATGACGCTCGGTTGGATGTGGCGACCTGAGCAGATTGTTGGCAAAAACCGAGCCACGTCGTTTGCGGGTGCTGCGGCCTCTCGGCAGGGTGCCGCCCTCTCGATGGGCGGTTGGCTGTCAATCAGGCTTGCTGAGTACGACTCGCACTGATGGCCGCGGTGTGGATTGCCAAAGTTGGGACGTGGAGTCCAACCATTCAGGGGGCCGAGTCTGCGTATTGGGGTTTCGGTGATACCCGCAAGGTCGTTGCAGAAAGTCAGGCGGACGAGGTCGAAAATTCAGGGAAGATCATTCGGCAGGGAAGCCGATTTCTTACTTGCCTATTCTCTTTAAGAACTCCGTCGCGGTGTTTCAGTCACTCCGCGAAGCCCATCAGGCGGCGCAGTCCCTCCCACGGTTGGGTGTAGGTGAGGAATGGCAGTCCATCCACCGTCGGTTCGCGCAATCGAGTGATGCCATCGACGGCGGGGCCTTCTGTGACGAGGCGTTCGAGCAACTGAAGCTGCTGGTTTGCCGTCCAGTCTCGCGCTGCGTTCGTGTTGTGCGTGAGTGACAACACCGCGGCGGCAAGTGCTTGTCCGCCCCAGTTGCTGACGCCAGCGACAATCGTCCAATCGGTGGCAATGCGACAGGGAACACGCGCGGCGTGAGGGCCGCTGAGTCGCCGATGAAGTTCCCACCACGGGATGCTTCCCATGCCGATCTCGTTTCCTCCGTCGCCGATCCCGATCGTGCGAATGTCGCCGCGAGTGGCCGCCAATTCAAAGAGCCGATGTAGCGGTGCCGTGTGTGTGTCGATGCACTCGCCCCGCATGTTGTGGCTGTGGTCTCGGTCGCACAGGGGGACGAGCCGCTCGAACTCTTGGATCACGGTCGGATCACGCTCAGTCAGCCCGGCGAGCTGTGCTTGCAGCGAGTCACTCGTGTGTGACGGGCCGACTCGTTCGAGTGAAATCAGATGCGTGAGCGGCGTCGGGTGCGAGCTGGTTGACAGCAGTTGTGCGAACCACGGCTCCTGTTCCTGACCGCGCGAGGGAGCCGTGCGGATGTCATCTGGTGTGAGTCCCATTTGTTGCGCGGCGATTTCGACCGCAGCTTGGCAAGATTCGTCGGTCACGATCTGAATCGACAAGCCCAGTTGTTTGAGTGCGGCGGCGAGCATGGCAGTGCCCGGCGGGCCATCGGTTTCAGCAGCGGGCGGCGAGGCACCGGGAATAAAAAAGCCGGTCACCAGGATCACTCGCCGACCGTATTTCACGAGATGGCGCGCAGCATCGGCGAGGTGTCCCGGACAGAGTGGACCTTGCGCAGCCTCCGATGCGATCAGCCCGCGCTGCGCGGGGTCGCGCCGGATCAGTCGTTCCATGTCGGCGAGCAAGGAGTCGATGGTCACAGAGTTTTTGCGATACGAGAGAAGTTCGAGGCTTGGATCGGAAGCTCCAACAGGCTTCTGCGTCGGGCTGTCGAGCAGCCATTGAGTGCATCGTGAATTCGTTTCAAAGTATCGGCAACGCCCCGCGCGTCGAGGGGGTGTACCGCATCGAATGCGCGGCCCGTTTTGTAATCGACCCGCTCCGTTGAAACATAGTCTGGCTCACTCGTCTCGGCATGGACGAGACTCGGTGCAGAATACGCGATCACGGATGGCCGATTTCCATTGTTGTTCGTGACTTTTGAAATCGAAAACCTCGTTGTCTGAGACGCGATGGCATCGTCGAAATTTTCATCAAGATCACCGCCGAGTTGAGGTGATTACTGCCGCTATGTTGCCGGTTTCATTCCTGCTTCTGAGAAATTCCAGAACGACTCAGTTCATGTGGTTGTCAGTCCGAATGGATGTTGCCAGAATCCGCCGCGACACAAGCTGGGCGAATCGGGCGAACGCACATTGCCAGTGCATTCCAACGCTCTTCCTGTCACGCGGAAGCGAACCGAAATGGACGAGAAGAAATCTTCTACCGCAGACATCCTCGCCAAGATCCGAGCACAAAAAGCAGCAGCGGCGGCGGCACCTGTTGAGAGTGTTGTGGTGGATACCGTTGCTGTGGCAGCGGCTCCTACGGTGGATACTCCCGTTGTGGCTGTGGCTCCGGCGGCAACAGTTCCTGCTGCAAAGCCCGGTTCGACCAAAGACATCATGGCGGCGATTCGAGCGAAGGGTGCGGGTGCCCCGGTTGCGGCAACAACGGTGACTCCTTCTGCTGTGATTGCACCTGCGGCCGCGAAACCTGCTGCTGCCATAGGGCCGCGTCCGTCCGTTCAGGATATGTTGAAGGCCGTCCGTGAGGGGAAGGTCGGGGCGGCGGCAGCTCCTGTTGCAGCGGCTGCGTCTGCGAAGGTTCCTGTTGTTGCTCCGCCGATGCCTGCCAAGCCAGCGATGGCGTCCAAGAAGGTTGTGGCTCCGCGTCGCAGCTTCCTGATGACCGCGTTGATTGTCGCCTGGACTCCGTTTGCGACGGCTTTCAATCTGGCGTGGACGAGCATTACGGCGGTGACGGGAATCGCGACGCTTGGTACTGCTCGATTTATGTTTCCGAATGTCCTCGTCGAGCCTCCGTCTCGATTCAAGGTTGGGCCAGCTTCGGACTATCCGCTCAATTCGGTGTCGAATAAGTGGAAGGATCAGTATGGCGTCTGGATCGTTCACACGGACCAATACGAAGGTCGCAATTTGATCGTCGCGTTGGCCTCGGTTTGCACGCACCTCGGGTGTACGCCGAGTTGGTTGGATGGTGAGCAAAAATTCAAATGCCCGTGTCACGGCTCGGGCTTCTATATGACGGGCGTTAATTTTGAAGGCCCCGCACCGCGACCGCTCGAGCGAGTTGGCGTGCGGATCGCCGAAGGGATGCTCGAAGTTGATAAGAGCGTGAAGTTTCAGGAAGAAATGGGTCAGTGGGGCGACGCGGCGTCGTTTATCGAGTTGGCGTGATGCGATCGGTTTGTTGTGGGGCGGGTTTTTAACCTGCCCGTGAATTGAAAAAAAAGACTCGGGCAGGTTAAAAACCTACCCCACAGGGTTGAGGGTTCATTGATGTCTGTTGGCGACTACATTCGCGGCTCGCAGATTTGGAAGTCGATCTTCCGTCATCCGGCTCCTGTCGATCGGCGCAACCGCATCGTCGTGATGCTCACCAACTTCTTCCTGCATCTCCATCCGGTCTCAATCAAGCAGCAAGGGATCGCCCTCTCGTACACATGGTGCATGGGCGGGATCACGTTCTTCCTGTTTCTTGTGGAGACGATTACCGGCGTTCTATTGATGTTTTACTACCGGCCGACGCTGGAGTTCGCCTTCAACGACATTCTGGCTCTGCGTGATGTGACGACGCTTGGAATCATGCGTGAGATTCACCGTTGGGCGGCGCACGCGATGGTCATCACCGTCTGGCTACATATGTATCGCGTCTTCTTGACGGGTAGTTATAAGCCTCCGCGCGAGTTCAATTGGGTGATTGGTGTGTTGCTATTGGTGCTGACTCTCCTGCTCTCGTTTACCGGCTATTTGCTCCCGTGGGATCAGTTGGCGATTTGGGCGATCACGGTGGGTTCCAATATGGCCCGCGCCACGCCGGTTCTCGGTTATGAAGGTCCTGGTGCTCAACTCCTCAATATCGGCGGGTTCGATCTGATCACGAATGGCAGCGACGCCCGCTTCCTCCTGCTCGGCAGCCGGTTCGTGAGCGAGGCGACGTTGAACCGGTTTTATATTCTGCACTGTGTGGCCATCCCGTTGGTGGTCTCGCTGTTAATCGCGATTCACTTCTGGCGGGTCCGCAAAGACGGCGGCATCAGTCAGCCGCTGTGATGTTTTGGAGTTGGCTCGGTGGTGTTCACCGGGTTGGTTGAGTGTGTTCGCCCGGTGTTGTTCGCTGGGCGATGAAACGTGTTGGAAATTTGCGGCTACTGACTCATGCATACGCATCTGCTCCACAATCCCGATCTGACCGCGTCCGTAATTTTCGGACTCGGTTGGGTCTATTTGCTGCTGTTCGTGATGAATTCGTGGTGGGTTCGTCGCAGCTTGGCGGCGGATGGCGATTTTTGCCTGAAACTTGGCGGGCTGCTTGGCAAGGGAATTGGCATTCCAGTGGCGGCATTTTGGGCCGTCTATGCTGCCATGCTGTTTATCGTCGCGGCGACTCATCTGACGGGCTATCACAATCCGCAATCGTTCTCGTTGAAGATGCCTGAAATCCTGAAGGCCCCGATCAACTGGGGTTCCAATCCCGTCGCCTTTTTCGTCGGCTCAACATCCCTCTTTATCGCCATGATCGTGTTTCGCGCGAAATGGACGACCGACACGGCGGGCTGGATTCTGCTCAACTTCGGCCTGCTGTTCATGTCGCTCAGCGTCACCGACTACGATTTTCGACAGATCGTCGGTAAGCCCGACAATGTGCCGATCGTGGCGATGCTCTATATCGTCGGCTTTTTTACTTGGCTCTATTTCAAGAAGTCTGTCGAGAACGACAAGCGGAAGGCTGAAGGGCGGCCGCTGTTTGAACAAGAAAACAACGAAAAGGTGCTGACGTGGCCCGACTTGGTCTACAGTGAACTGATTTGCATGGTGTTGGTGACCGCAATTTTGGTGGCATGGGGCATCGTCTTGCAGGCTCCATTGGAAGAACCGGCCTCGGCGGCGAAGACTCCCAACCCGTCGAAGGCTCCGTGGTACTTCCTCGGTCTTCAGGAGATGCTCGTCTACTTCGATCCGTGGATGGCGGGAGTGGTTCTGCCGAGCGTGATTCTCGTCGGCCTGATGGCGATCCCGTACATCGACTTCAATAAACTCGGCAACGGTTACTATACGTTCAACGAACGGAAGTTCGCGGTCTCAACATTCTTGTTCGGTTTCTTGCCGTTGTGGGTGGCGATGATCGTGCTGGGGACGTTCTTGCGAGGTCCGAACTGGAACTTCTTCAGTCCGTATGAGTACTGGGATGTTCATAAGCTGGAGTTTTTGAATAACGTCAATTTGTCCGAGTGGTTCTGGCTGTCGATCATGGGTCAGCAACTGCCTGTCGCTCCGGCGGGTTCAAAACTTGGATATCAAATTGCCATGATTCTGCTGCGCGAGTGGCTGGGGTTGGTGGCGGTCGCAGCCTACTTGTTTGCCCTGCCTCCGCTGATGGCGGCGACCGTATTCCGAAAGTTCTTCACCAAGATGGGCTTTCTTCGGTACATGGTTCTCGCCAACTTGATGTTGTTCATGATGTCGCTGCCGATCAAGATGGTTTTGCGATGGGCGATCAATTTGAAGTACATCGTGGCGATTCCCGAATGGTTCTTTAATATCTGACGCGAGTTGGGCCGCAGCCTGCGGCCAGTGATCGATCAACTATGAATTGCCCGGTTCGCCCCCGTTTAACCGCCAGCCAAAGGCGAGCGCGAGAACGCGGTTTGTTGCCGCTTACGCGCTCGCCTTTGGCTGGCGGTTAAACGAGCCGAACTACGCACCCTACAAATGAAAAATGTCCGGCCGACGACAGGCTGGGTTTGGCTTTTCGCAGAACTGACCCGAAGGATGGTTCGGTACCATGCCGGCGACAGACGATTATCTCCGCAGTCCGAAGATGATGCACCGCGTCTTCTGCGCTAGCGCGCTCCTGCTGCTGTTCACGACGGTGTGGATGATGTACGCCGACAACAACGACGAATGGCGCACGTACCAGCGTCAAGCGTTCAAGTATCAGGCCGATCGCATTCGGTCTCGTGAAGACACCGAGAAATCGGCTCCAGAACACAAGCAGAGCGTGGCCGATCTCGAAGCGAGAATCAAAGCTGCTGAGGCTGATTTGGACCGGCGACAAGGTGAAGTCGGGTTACTTGCAAAAGCCGCCAAGGACGCCGGCAGCGATTCGGCAAATCACCTGCGTGTTCTGAAGGTTCAGCGGGCCAAACGTGACGTGGCTCGTGCCAACTACAATCTTGCTGTTCGAGACGATTTGCAGGGGGCCGCCCTTAAGCAACGAACCGATGAATACACAACTATCGAAGCTGCCGTCAGCAAAATGGAGTCCGAAAACGCCGAGTTGAAATTGAAACTTGACGGAGCGAAATCTGGTCTCAGCGCAGTCACCGGCGAGCGTGACAAAGCTCAGAAAGAGCTAAAGGGGCAGCAAACCGCGATCGTTCTGCTCCATGCTGCGCTGAATAAAATTGAGCCGGACAATTGGTTGTCGAAGACCAAACGAAACTTGATGTTGGTGCCGATCATCGACGGCTTCAACTCGCCCGAGCGGATCGCTCAGGATTGGCTTCCCAAACTGGAAATTCCGCTGGGCGGCATGGGTGTGGTGTCGCGATTCGACCGCTGCCGTACCTGCCATGCGATGATTGATTCGGTGGACGACACGATCAAGACTTCGGTCGTTGGGGCTTTTCCTCATGGACCTTCCAAGGATGGTAAGCAGACGGCGGACGGAAAGTTCCCGCATCCGTATGCGTCTCATCCGCGCCTTGATGTTTACCTCGGAGCGACCAGTCCGCATCCGTTGCCCAAGTTTGGTTGTACGGTTTGCCACGAAGGACAAGGTTCGGGGACTTCGTTCCAGAATGCTTCGCACACGCCCAACCACCCGGCTCAAATGGAAGACTGGGCGCAGGGCACCAATAAGTGGTTCGACAACCACTTCTGGGAGCGACCGATGAACCCCAAGCGGTTCGAAGAGTCGTCGTGTATCAAGTGCCATGTGAACGTGACCGAACTCGCGGTGAACCCGAAATTCGGCCCGACGGCTCCGAAGGTCGCTCGCGGTCATCGGTTGGTTGAAACCTATGGCTGCTTCGGCTGCCATGAGATTCAGGGGTTTGAGGGGACCAAGATCATCGGCCCCGATCTACGGTTGGAGCCGAATACGCGAGAAGAGGCCGACGCCATTGCTGCCGATCTAAACCAAGTGGCAGGCAAGATGCGAAAGGTTGGCCCGTCACTGCGACATCTCGCCTTGAAAGCCGACGCGGGTTTCGTTGCCTCGTGGACCGAAGAACCGAAGCGGTTCCGTCCGACGACTCGGATGCCTCAGTTCTTCAAACTCGATAATCAGTCGGATATGCACGGCCAGAAGTTCAACCCGGTCGAAATCGCTGCGATCACCCACTACCTGCTCACAAAGTCGGCAGAGTTCCAGCAAATCGCTGCCGTCGGTGACGAGCATAAGCAGCTCGCGTACAAGCCACTTTCGCGATTGCTCGATACCGTTCCGAGCGCCGAGCGGGGCAAAGAGTTTTTCGCGACCAAGGGCTGCGTCAATTGCCACACGCATGACGCCGTTAAGGGTCTCGACATGACCTTCGGTCCTGAACTTTCCAATGTTCACGCGAAGCTCAAGGCGGGCAACTTTGGTTTCGACTGGCTCTATACTTGGGTGCGTGAACCAAGTCGGTATCACCCGCGCACGCGGATGCCAGCCCAGCCACTCGAAGTGGAAAAGGTTGACGGCGTTGATGCCGATCCCGCTGCCGACATCGCCGCTTTCCTGTTGAAGCTCGACGGTGCGCCGAGCGACTTCAAACCGACGGCGACCTTCGAGGTGCCGAAGGTGGACGACGCGGTGTTGAACGAACTCGTGTCTCACTTCCTCGGTAAGGTACTCACGAAGACACAGATCGAGAGCTTCATCAATGGTTCGGACGATAAGAAAAAGGGTGATTACCCCATTCCCGCAGATCGCATTAAGGGTGATGAAATCGAGTTGCTGGCGAAAGACCAAGCCGAGCTGGACGCCACCGAGTGGAAGAACCGCAAGCTGACGTATCTCGGTCGCAAGTCGATCACGCGCTATGGCTGTTATGGTTGCCACGACATTCCGAATTTTGAGCAAGCACGGCCGATCGGAACGGCTCTGCAGGATTGGGGCAAGAAGGACCGTTCGCGGCTGGCGTTCGAGCACATTCACGAATACTTGCATCACCACGGCGAACCGGATCTCGGCGTCAAAGTGGAGTCAGTCAACGCGAAGGTCGCAGATCGGTTGAAGCTGTTGGCCACCGCAGGCGTTCGAGTGACCAAGGGAGGCGACTCCAGCAAGGGCGGACTGCTGATAGATGACATCATCGTTAGCCTAGATACAACTTCTGTGCTGGATGCGGAACAGTATGAAGCGGCTCTGTCGCGAACGGTCGTCGGTAGCCAAGTGGCTGTAGGTGTCATCCGTGGTGGCCACGAGCAAACAGTCAACGTGGTCGCTGACGCCTCGCTGCTGGAGCGAGTTGAAATCGGGATTGCCAGCGCTAAGCGTGATGAGTTCAAGACCGAAGCCGCGCGTGACCGCGAGACATCCGCCGCGTTCTATACGGAGAGTCTGCTTCATCACGGTCGGCCTGGTTTCTTGTGGCAGAAACTCCGCCAACCGCGCAGCTACGACTATAAAATGATCGAGACGAAGCCCTACGACGACCGACTGCGGATGCCGAAGTTCCCGTTCTCGGAAGAGGACATTGATGCGATTGCGACGTTCGTTCTTGGCTTGATCGCGGAGCCACCGGCTGCGGAATATCTGTACAACCCGTCCGGAGCCGCCGGTGCCCGGATTCGCGGTGAAAAGTTGATCGAACAATTCAACTGCTCGGGCTGCCACATGCTCGAACTCCCCAAGATTCGGTATGCGGCGGATGTCGATGCGATTACGGCATCAGATGCGACAGTTGAATACCCAGAGGCAGTCGAGTTGCTCAAGCGGCTGCGGCCGATGCGCAATGGAATCACTGGCGAAAAGAAGTCAGTGAAGGTGGACGGAGCAATAAAGTCCCTGCCGATCGTCCAGTTCCACGGCATGGTCGCTGGTGTTCCGGATCCTGAAGATACTCCAGAAGAGCAAGAGTACGTGGTTGAGTTGTGGGACACGCTCAGCGTTGCTGGGAAGGAACTGTTCCCAACATATAAGTTCATTTTCCCGGCCGCAAATCTGGACACGATTGGTGAGGCACGCGGTGGCAAGTATGCCGAGTGGTTGGTAAATCGACTCGTCGATAACAAGAAGGCGAAAGAAAAATCAGCCGCTTGGCAGATGTCCCCGCCACCGCTCTACAAAGAAGGAACAAAGGTTCAGACTCCGTGGTTGTTCAACTTCCTCAAGAATCCCGGCAAGTTGCGACACACAACGGTGCTGCGGATGCCGCGCTTCACGATGAGCGATAACGAAGCACAGGCGTTAGCGAATTACTTTGCGGCCGTCGATGAATCACCGTTCCCATATCAATTGATTGCGGAGCGGGAGCCAGCTTATTTGGATGGAATAGAGGCGACCTTCCGCACGAAGTTCCCCGGTAAGAAAAATGATTATTTGCACGAATCGTGGCAGGTGTTGAATGGTGATCTGTGTATCAAGTGTCATTCGGTCGGTGGCCGGAACGTGGTCATTAGTGATCCGGCCAAGGATATTCGTGGGCCTAATCTTGATCTCGCGGCCGAGCGATTGAAGCCAGATTGGCTGCAGTTGTGGTTGTTCAATCCAAAGTGGGTGACACCTTACACTTCGATGCCATCCCCGTTGCCTCCGCAGCAACCGGGGGCGAAAGAACGCTACCCGGATTTGTTTGGGGGGCGTGGGTTGGAGCAGACCGTCTCGCTACGTGACGCACTGATCAACTATCACAAGCAACTGGAGATTGAAGGCAAGACGGCTGAGGCACCGAAGCCAGCGGCAGCCGCAGCGGGAGGTGCTCAGTGATGAAGATGCCTTTTTCGATGAATAAAAACGTGATCGCTGCGTTGGGCGTGGCTTGGTTGTTGGTTGCGAACATCGGGTGTAGTGGCCCGTTAATCAGTGGTGCGAATTCTGCCACGACCGTGAAATATCGAGCCGCGTCGACGGATGCTCCGACTGAAGCAGGGAATGCAACGACTCCTGTTGTGACAGGTGGGGTCGCTATCGCTGAAGAGGGAGTTGGAACTCTCAAAGGCCGCGTGGAGTTCGTTGGCGATTTTGTTCCTTTGGCACCATTGTTTGCCAAGGGTGGAGCTGCCAAGGATCCGAGTGTCTGCGGGGTTGAAGCCATTCCGAACGAGATGATCCTCGTGACGGATGGCGGTCTGGCAAATGCGTTCGTCTATCTCGAAAAGGCTCCCAAGGGGGCGGCAATCCCGGTGGCGGGCGCTCCGATCATCTTCGATCAGAAGGTCTGCATCTTCACACCCCACGCGTTGGTCATTCGGACCAAGCAGACGGTGAAGGTGCTCAATGCGGACGGGGCCGCCCACAACACGCACACCTATCCCAAGAAGAACACGCAGTTCAATAAGATCGTCACACCGAACGAACGGAACGGGATCGACCTGACGTACGGGCTGGCCGAAAAGGAACCGTTCCAAGTCGGTTGCGACATTCACTCTTGGATGACAGCGTATCATTTGCCGCTCGATCATTCGTTTGCGGCGGTTTCGGCAGCCGACGGAACGTTTGAAATCAAGGACTTGCCCGCTGGCAAGCACGAGTTCAAGGTCTGGCACGAGGTGGGCAAAATGGTCGAGAAGGCACTCGTCGTTACGATCAAGCCGGGTGACAACGAAGTCACAATCAAGGTGCCCGCCAGCAAGCTGGGCAGGTAAGTTTTTCGGCTCAGGTAAAGTTTTTTCCCGGCGGGGACTCGGACGAACCGGGTTGCCGCCGCAACGAATCGCAGAGACGGTGTTCACGATGTTTCGTCACTATTCAAATCCACGCGGAGCGACCTTCGCCACTCGGCAATTTGCCTGCTGGATGGCGCTGGGCGTTGCTGTTGGTATCGCCGGTTGTGGGACGGGGCCTCAGGCCGAGTTCCAATTTCGCGAAACCACCTTGAAGCTGATCCCGGAAGCCCAGAAGTCGGTCAAGAAGACGCTGAAAGATGGCTTCGGCACACCGCATGATCTGGTTGCGTGGGATCGGTTTCCGATCGGCTATGGCGGAGTAAAAGGAAGCGTCTCGGCCCCGGCTGAAGGTTCTAGACTGGCAGCCAAGACAGTCACGGTCGCTTTGGATGGCGGTGCCTCCAAAGTGGCGAGTGGTGCGTCCTTGTTGTGGTTGTCCGGCTCGCGTGCTGGCGAGAAGACTGCGTCCGATACTGTGACCGGTTACGACGCAAAGACCAACGAACTCAAATGGTCTGGATCGGACGAGCCAATTCCCACAGCGGGTGACGTATTCATTATTGGCTTTGGCCATGCCCTACAACAGGGCCGCGCGGTCTACATGAAAAACTGTATGCACTGCCACGGTGTGAGCGGTGATGGGAACGGATCTACGGCTCAGTTCCTCAATCCGCCTCCGCGCGACTACCGACTCGGTGTTTTCAAGTTCACCTCGACCCTTTCTGCGGAAAAAGTCAGCCGTGATGACCTGCATCGGATCGTGAAGTACGGCATTCCGGGGACGTACATGCCGTCGTTCCTGTTGCTCGGGGAAGAGGAAACGAAATCCGCTGTCGAGTACGTTCGCTGGCTGGCCGTGCGCGGTGAGTTTGAAAAACGGACGGACGACGACCTCGGTGACTTCACCGAAGATGCGGTGGCTGACACCGTGAAGAAATCTAAAACGGCATTCGACGCGGCCAAAATCACGTTTGATGCCGCCAAGAAGACTGGCGACAAGGACGCTGAGAAGCCTGAGTCTCCTGCCAAGCCATCTGATGTGCGGAAAAGTGCGACCAACGCGTTCGCGAAGTTCCTAGCTGAAGATATGGAAGGGGCGGTCGAAGATACTGCGACGTTTCTCGCCGACGCTTGGACCCGCGCTGATGATGAAGCGAGCCGAATCGTTCCGACTCAGGCGCGAGTTACCGATGACGCCGCCTCACGGGAGCGGGGACGGCTGCTGTATCTGTCGGACAAAACAAAGTGCTACACCTGTCACGGAATGCTCGGCAAGGGGAACGGGGCCGCGACGGAAGACTTCTGGAAGAAGCCGGGTTCGGAAGAGTTGTATTCCCGACGCGGCCTGCACGATACTTGGGGCAACACACTTCAGCCCCGCAATCTGACACTCGGTCAGTATCGTGGCGGTCGGCGGCCGGTGGACGTGTTTCGCCGGGTGTATGCCGGGATCAAGGGGACGCCGATGCCGGGCTTCGGCAAGACGGCACTGAAGGATGCGGAGATCTGGGACATCGTCAATTTTGTGATGAGTCTCCAGTATCAGTCGCCTCAACCCGCGAAGACCAATGCGGGCGGACATGTGGTGGCGACGGGCGTGCCGTAAGCCAAGTGATGTTGGCTGCGGTGTGATGGGTGTCTATGAAAAGTCGGCGTGCGATGCGGTTGGTGTTGGGTTTTCAGTGAAGGCGAATGCCGTGGGTAAGCTCTGGTCACTGTTCTTCGTGTTCTCGGCCGTAATCGCCGTCGCACTCTGTTGGTTCGCACCGGATTGGGAGTGGTGGTTCCCCGGTGACGGGAAGGCTCATTCCACGCTCGGCAAGAAAATTGATGACCTGTTCCACTTGATTCTGATCATCGTCGCCGTCACGTTCATCGGGACTCAGGCGGTACTCGGGTACGTGCTGTGGCGCGGAGCGACGATCAAACCGGAAGAGAAGGCGCTGTTCTCACATGGCAGTCACAACCTCGAAGTGATTTGGACCATCGTTCCCTCCGCCGTGTTGCTGTTCATCGCCCTCTATCAACTCGACGTGTGGGCGCAGTTCCGCATTAAGGGGGCGATCAAGGACTCACACGGAAAAATGGTCAGACCCGAGCCGGTTGCCGAATTGACGGCCCGGCAGTTTGAGTGGCGGATTCGATACCCCGCCAAGGGAAAGCCGCTCCAGCCGAAGCCTCAGCCGGATGATATCTATAGTGTAAATGAACTCCATGTTCCTTCGGGCCGTCCCGTTGAAGTCACGTTGCGGACGGACGATGTCCAGCACGCGATCTTCATTCCGGAACTGAGGATCAAGCAGGACGCCGTGGCCAGCCTGAAGATTCCCGTTTGGTTCGATGCCCTCGATAACCGCGATTATGAAATGCTCTGTGCTGAGTTGTGCGGCTGGGGTCATTACAAAATGAAGGCCAAGGTGGTCGCTCGATCGGACGAGGACTTCGATGCTTGGAAAGAACAGACATCGGCCGAACAGTTTGATGACGGGTTCCGCAAGCCGGTGGAAGAGAAGTAGTGGAAAAATGCGAGCCGTCGTTTAACCGCAAGCCATCGGCGAGGGCGGCAATGCGGCTGTCCCGGATTGTTCATGAGGAACCACGGATTTCCCGGCGCGGGATACCCGCAACCCAACGCAGCGAGAACTGGACGGCAAAATGATGAAGCACAGAATGATGGAAGAGGCCCGCAAGCTGACCTCCCGGCTGGATGATTCTGTGCTTCATCATTTTGCCTAATCTGGTCTGCCGAAATTCTGCGCGCCCGGCGAAGAAACAAAACGTTAGTAGTACGGAAGCTCACGGAAGGAAAAGAGTTGCAGCACAAAGCCGAGTTACACACCGCCTGGGGTGCGAGTTGGGATTCATCCATCCAACTTCTGACTCTGCTTTCCTTCCGTGCATTTCCGTGTTTTCCGTGGTGAATAATCCGGGCTAATGATGTCCCAGCGACTCGCTCGCTCGCCTTCGGCTTGCGGTTAAACGAGGTATTCGCAGTCAACATCGAGAAGTCGAATCACAGATTGAAGCGGCAATTGAGCCGCAGTTTGTTCTGCCGAGAGGCGAGAGAATCATGAGTACGCTGCATCCATCCATCGAACATACTGGCCACGCCGATCACGATGGCCACGGACATGGCCACCACGAGTTGAGCTTCGTTCAGAAGTATGTCTTCTCGACCGACCACAAGGTCATCGGTCTCCAATTTTTGATGACTACGTTGATCATGCTGATGGTCGGCGGAGCCTTGGCACTGGGAGTCCGTTGGCAACTGGCTCGACCGTGGGAATACATGCCCATTTTCGGTGACCTGAGTTTCGCGTCGGACGGCGGTCAGATTTCGCCGGAAGCCTACACGATGCTCTTCACGATGCACGCGACGGTGATGATCTTCCTGGTCATCATCCCGATTTTGGCGGGGGCGTTCGGCAACTTTTTGATCCCGCTCCAGATCGGTGCGGATGACATGGCCTTTCCGGTGCTGAACATGCTCAGCTACTGGTTCATGTGGCCTGCGATTGCCTGTTTTGCTTGTGCGCTGGGATTGGCTCCGGCTTGGTTGAACGAGCGGTTTTTGGAAATGGGCTTGAACGCGCTCGTCGTGCGGGGCGGTTTGGCGGGCGGGGCGGCTCAGGGTTGGACCTCGTATCCGTTGCTGTCGGCCCTGGCCTCGGCGGCTCCCGGTTCTGAGGCGGCTCAAACGTGGTGGCTGTTGGCGGTGACGTTCATCGGTGTTTCGTCGATGATGGGGTCGGTCAACTACATGACGACGATCATCAACATGCGGGCACCAGGGATGACGCTGTTCCGGATGCCGCTGACGATCTGGTCGATGTTCATCACGGCGATTCTCCAAGCGTTTGCTCTACCGGTCCTGACGGCGGCGGGGTTCATGCTCGTCGCAGATCGGACGCTCGGGACGTGCTTTTTCATTCCGGCCGGGATCGTGGTCAACAACGCTGCCCCGACGATCGGTGGTGGCCAGCCGCTGTTGTGGCAGCACCTGTTCTGGTTCTACTCGCATCCGGCCGTGTACATCATGTTGCTCCCCGCGATGGGCATGGTCTCCGACATGCTGGCCTGCATGTGCCGCAAGCCGATCTTCGGTTACAAGCCGATGGTGTATTCGATGGCCGCGATCGCGGGTCTGGGATTTATCGTGTGGGGCCACCACATGTTCACCAGCGGGATGAATCCCGCGCTGGGTATGACCTTCATGGTCGCGACGATCATGATCGCCTTGCCCTCTGCTGTAAAAGTCTTCAACTGGATCGGTACGATCTGGGGCGGACGAGTCCAGTTCAATACCGTGATGTTGAACTGCGTCGCGTTCGTGTCCTTGTTTATTGTCGGTGGATTGAGCGGCATTTTCATGGCAGCAGTGCCAGTCGATATCTACATCCACGACACCTATTTCATCGTCGCTCACTTCCACTATGTGCTGTTCGGCGCCACGTTGTTCGGTGTGTTCGGGGCGATCCAGTTCTGGTTCCCCAAGATGTGGGGCCGGATGATGAACGAGACCGTTGGCAAGATTCACTTCGTGCTGACGTTCATCGGATTCAACTGCACGTTCTTCCCGATGCACTTGCTGGGAATTGCCGGGATGCCGCGTCGTTACGCCGATCCGTACCACTTCCCGTATCTCGAACACTTGTTGCCGCTCAACCAATTCATGACGGGAGCAGCCATCCTGATGGGCTTCGCCCAGTTTTTGCTGTTGGGCAATTTCTTCCTGAGCATTTTCTTCGGGCCCAAGTGCGGCCGAAATCCTTGGAACGCCAACGGTTTGGAGTGGTCGGCTCCTTCGCCACCGGGGCACGGGAACTTTGATATCCCACCCGTGGTCTATCACGGTCCTTACGAGTACAGCTCGCCGGTGAGTGGCGACAAAGATTTCCTGATGCAGACTGAGTATGTGCCGCTGGCTCAGCGGAAAGTTCACGGCGGTCACTGACTGTGCGTCGTTTAACCGCAAGCCAAAGGCGAGCGCGTGAGTGGCGGGTTGCACACCGCACGCGCTCGCCTTTGGCTTGCGGTTAAACGACGCGAGGCCAGGTGTGATCTCTAAGCTGATCGAAACCCCCAAGCCGGACGGGCAAGAGTGCCCATCCTACAGCGCTTGTTTTCACCAGACCCAGAACCCGCCCGCCGTTATGAATCCCTCGACCGCTCGTCGCTGGCTCCATCGGTTCGCGTGGCTGACGGCAACGCTGACGTTGCTGCTGCCCGTGACCACGGGGGCCGTCGTGACCACGCTCAAGGCGGGGATGGCGTTCGGCGATTGGCCGTCGTCCGACGGGTTCAACATGCTCGCGTATCCGTGGCTCAGCTCCACGCGCGACCAGTTCGTTGAACACGGGCATCGCCTGTCGGGGCTGGCGCTGGGGTTGCTGAGTGTCGCTCTCGCCGTGTTTGCCTGGTCGGTGCCGTGCGGTCGTACTGCCAAGCTGCTCGCGACGGCGATCTTCGCCACCGTCTTCTTTCAGGGAATGCTCGGCGGCGCGCGCGTGCTGCTCGACAAGGAAACGTTGGCTCTCGTTCACGGTGACTTCGCGGCGGGCGTGTTCAGCTTGATGGCCGTCTTCGTGCTGGTGACGAGTTCCGGTTGGGAGCAGCGTGAAAAATTGAGTTCATCGGGAGTCGGTCGGACGGTGTTGGCTTGGGCCGTGGTGACGCTGGTCCTGATCGCCGTGCAGTACTTCTTTGGTGGAGTCTTGCGTCATCTGAAGTTGGGTTGGGCTTGGTCGGTTCATCCTTGGTTTGCACTTGCGCCGCTGGTGACCGTGATTGTGTTCGGGTTCGTGGCGAGACGAACCGGGGTGGCGATGGTCCAACGGTGTGCGATGGCGCTGGTCGGGTTGGTGGTCTCACAGGGTCTGCTCGGCTTGGCGACGTGGTCTGTGCGCTACGGTGTTCCCTCGTGGGGCGTGGTGGCTCAGCAGGAGTCGGTCAACCAAGTGGTGGTCTGCTCGCTACACAAGGTTGTCGGGATGCTGACGCTGATGACTTCCGTGTTGTCAGTGGTGTGCGTTGGTTCAGTGTTGCCGACATCCCGTCGTGGGGTGACAGAGCGCGTTGAGTTCGGTGCCTCGGTGATGGGAGTCGCGACATGAGTGCGATCGCCCCCTCAACGACAACTCACGCGAATCACGCCGCCAAACCGGCGAGTCTTGGTTTGTCTAACGCGATCATGTCGCGATTGGCCGACTACCTTGAGATCGCCAAGCCGCGGATCTCATTGATGGTGCTGCTGACGGTGACTGTCGGCTATTTTCTGGGTATCGAGGGAGCCTGGAGCGTAGCGACGCTGGTCCATGCTTGGTTCGGGATCGCGTTCGTGGCCATGGGGTCTTCGGCGTTGAACCAGTGGATCGAGCGTGAGACCGACGGTCGGATGCGGCGGACGATGAATCGGCCACTGCCGTCGGGACGGCTCAGTCCGGCGGAAGTGCTAACACTGGGATTTGTCTGTGGCGGCGTGGGGACGGCGTACTTGGCGGCTTTCGTCAACGTGCCGACGGCGGCGATGACGGCCCTCACATTTGTGCTGTATGCGGGGGTTTATACGCCGCTCAAGCGAGTCACTTCGTTGTGTACGGCGGTGGGGGCGATCCCCGGCGCGTTGCCTCCGGTTCTCGGGTGGCTCGCGGCGGGAGGCCGGTTGGATTGGTCGGCCGCTTCCCTGTTTGGTGTGTTGTTCCTGTGGCAGTTCCCGCATTTCCTGGCGATCGCGTGGCTGCACAAGGATGACTACTGTGCCGCCGGTTTGCGGATGCTTCCGGCGGGGCGGTCACTGCCGCATGTGACGGGCTTGTTGGCGGTGGGTTATGCCCTCGGGTTGCTTCCGGTCAGTCTGCTTCCGGCGTACTTCGGTTTGGCGGGACTGGCCTACTCGGCGACAGCGCTGGTGTTGGGGATTGTGTATCTCGTCGCCTCGATTCAGTTCGCGTGCGATGAGACTCGCGAGAGCGCCCGGCGTGTGCTGTGGGTGTCGCTGGTGTATTTGCCGTTGGTGTTGGTGGTGCTGACGTGGGATCACTTCCGATTGCTGGGGTGGTTGCCGGGGGCGTGAGGGGATCCGAGATGTCGGGTGGGCACTGCCCACCAAGCTTCAACGGCACTGGGTGGGCAGTGCCCACCCTACGGAGAAGCTGAGCAGCCGGGATTAAGATTAAAAGTAAGAGTAGGATATAAGAGAAAATGTCGCATACTGCTCCGGCCCCGTCGTTGAAGATGGGCCTTCCGATTACGAACTCGAAGCTCGGGATGTGGCTCTTCTTGGGCACCGAGATCATGTTCTTCACGGCTTTCATCGGCACGTACATCGTGCTGAGAATGGGTTCGCCCGGCTGGCCGACCGACACCAAGGTGACTCACATCCAGATTTTCTGGGGCGGTCTCAACACGTTCGTGCTGATCCTGTCGAGCTACTTCGTGGTCGTCTCGCACGATGCTTTGCTGTGCAAGCAGTACAAAAAGTCGTGGAACTTTATGCTGTTCACGCTGATACTGGGGTTCGTGTTCTTGGGAATTAAGAGCTGGGAATACAAAGGAAAATTCGATCACGACATCCTGCCGGGGCATATCCCCGAAAGTGTTGAGCAGGCGATGGAGAAGGTGATCAGTACCAAGGTCGGGTTGGGTGCGATTGTCGATGCGCGGCTGACCACCCTGTATCCGAAGCTGACGAAGCGAGAAGACCGAAAATCCGAGAACGATGCGGTCATCGCGAAGCTCAAGGACAAGGCCGATGCCACTGCGGCCGAGAAGGCGGAGTTGGCTGCTGCCGAAGCGATTAGCGAACTCAACAACGAGTACATCAGCCTGAAGGAGCATGTTCGGGCGAACCTGTCGCTGGACGTGCCGTATGCCAACTTCGACGCGATCCGCAAGGAAGAGAACTCGTCCAGCAAGTACGCGAAGCTGACGCTGCCTGAAGTCGAACACAAGATTCATGAACTCAACGCGAGCACGACGCTTGGCCCGCTGATGGGTGGGTTGCATGTGTCGCAGCCGATTCTGTACGGGAACCTGTTTGCCTCGAACTACTTCTTGATGACCGGCTTCCATGCGATCCACGTCATCGTCGGGCTGATCATGTTTGCGTTGGTCCTCAAGAAGGGCAGCAAGCTCTGTGTGGATGACGCTTACCTGATCGAGAACATCGGTCTGTACTGGCACTTCGTCGATCTGGTTTGGATCTTTTTGTTCCCACTGCTGTACATCATTTGAGCCAAGATTGTTTAACCGCGTGGGCCACGCCCCGCGTGTTGAGGAGCTTTTGAAATGTCCGATCACGCTGTTACACATGCCGCCGAAGCCGGTCACGATCATGACGAGCATCACTCGCACGGCGGGACGTACTTCATCGTCTTCTTGGTGTTGTGCTGCTTCACGCTGATGTCGATCGGTGCTGACTACTTGCAGATGGCGAACAAGAACATTCTGCGCGCGATCATCCTTGCCGTGGCGACATCAAAGGCGCTGTGCGTGATGATGTACTTCATGCACTTGAAGTTTGAGGGGGCTTGGAAGTACCTGCTGCTCGCGCCGACGTTCATTTTGGCGGCGACGCTTCCGTTCGCATTGGTGCCCGACATCGCGACGCATTACTACACGGTGGACGTACCGCAGCGATATGAGTACGAGGCTCAAGAGGCGGCGAAGAAAAGTGGCCACGCACCGGAGCAGGCTGAGCATCACTGAGATTGTAGGATGGGCACTTCTGCCCGTCCGGTTTTGGATGGGCACTCTTGCCCATCCGGTTTTGAAGGTGAAGAGCGAACGGGCAGGAGTGCCCATCCTACAAATCGCGAGTGAAATGGGTTGCAACAACGAAGCCCGGTTTCATCCTGAAGCCGGGCTTCTGTCCGCGCTGGCGGGTATTACTTGAGAGGCTGAGATGCTGGCTAAGTCTGGACCCAATCTCGACGACAAGACACTCGCGTCAATGAGCGAGTCGGCGGTCGTGGTGCGGGATGTGGCGTTTCGGTATGGCGAGCGGGAAGCTTTGAGTGGCGTAGGCTTCTCTGTCGAGCGCGGTGAGATTTTCGCGTTGCTTGGCCCGAATGGTGGAGGGAAGACGACGCTGTTTCGGTTGCTGGCGACGCTGCTGTCGTTGCAGTCGGGGGAAGTGAGGCTGCTCGGTTGCGATGTGGCTTCTCAGTCACAGGCGGTGCGGCGGCGGATCGGGGTGACGTTTCAATCGCCCAGCGTGGACGGCAAGTTGACGGTGGCTGAGAACCTGCGGCATCAGGCTCATTTGTATGGGCTGTTTGGGCGTGAAGCCGCTTTACGGATTGGTGAATTGGTCTCGCAACTTGGCTTGGCGGATCGAGTGCGCCAAGCGGTTGGGTCGCTGTCGGGGGGACTCAAGCGGCGAGTGGAGATCGCAAAGAGTCTGCTGCACCGGCCGGGCCTGTTGTTGCTGGACGAGCCGAGTACGGGACTCGACCCCGGCGCGCGGCGCGATCTGTGGGCGTATCTGACTCGACTGCGCGAGGAGCGGCGGGTGACGATCCTGGTCACGACGCATTTGATGGACGAGGCGGAGAAGTGTGACCGGTTGGGGATTCTCGATCGCGGGCGACTCGTGGCGCTGGGGACTCCCGACGAGTTGCGACTGTCCGTTGGAGGCGATTGCTTGACGATTCAGTCGGACGATCCGAGCGGGTTGGCGGAACGGATTGCCTCGCGGTTTGGTGTTACGCCGTCGCGCATCGGTGACTCGTTGCGGATCGAGCGTGAGGCGGGGCACGAGTTGTTGCGAGACCTTGTGGCGGCGTTTCCGGCGGAGATCACGGCGGTGTCTTTGGCGAAGCCGACTCTGGAAGATGTGTTCATCGCGCGGACAGGGCACCGGTTCTGGGAGGAGAAGGAAGAGAGTGCAAAGTGAGAAGGGAAAAGTGGCAAGTGCAAAATGTCAGACAGGCGACTCGCTCGTCCAATTTGCACTTGGGCGAGCGGCAAGTGTTCTCATACCCGCAACGTAGGATGGACGCCTCGTCCGTCCGGCTCTCTGGACAAGCTCGGACGGACGAGGCGTCCATCCTACGGGTAAATCATTTCCTGCCGCTCGCCTTGGCACTTTTCACTTCTCACTTTGCACTGGTTTGAGGGACGTGTTTGTTGGGATCGTTCCCGTTGAGGTTCATTGTTCATGGTTCACGGCAGTTCACTTGATCGAGCGGATGCGGCAGCGCTTCAGGCAGGCGATACGGCCGCTTCGTCGGGGTTGTGGTTGCCGGTTTATTCGTTGGCGCTGCGGGAGTTGGTTCGGTTCTTTCGACAGCGGACGCGAGTGGTTGGAGCGCTGGGACAGCCGATCATTTTTTGGGTGTTGTTTGGGGCGGGGCTGCATGGTTCGTTTAGTGGTCCGGCGGGGATGTCGTATCAGGAATACTTCTTTCCCGGTGTGGCCGTGATGATTGTGATGTTCACGGCGATCTACTCGACGATCTCGATCATTGAGGATCGTCGCGACGGGTTCTTGCAAGGGGTGCTGGTTGCGCCGATTCCGCGAGTGAGCCTAGTGCTGGGGAAGGTGCTGGGCGGGACGATCCTCGCGGTGCTTCAGGCCGTGGTGTTTCTGGTCGTGGGGCCGCTGTTGTCGCTCGTCGGGTTGGCTCCGCCGTTGGAGACTGGCCTCACGTTACATAATGCTCCGGCGGTGATCGGGTTCTTGGCGTTGGTTGGGTTCTCACTGACGGCGCTCGGGTATCTGATCGCGTGGCCGATGGAATCGACTCACGGGTTTCACGCGATCATGAGCGTGTTCCTGATGCCGATGTGGCTGTTGTCGGGATCGTTCTTCCCGGCAGGCAATTCGGGCTGGCTGTCGTGGGTGATTTGGCTCAATCCACTCACGTATGGCGTGGCCGGACTGAGACGGATCATGACGACAGATGCTGCCGCCGTGGCGGGACTGCCTTCGTGGTCGGTTTGTCTGAGCGTGACTATTCTCGCCGCGATGGCCTACATGACGATTGCGATCTGGATGACGAACCGGCCGACGGTTCACAACGCTCGATAGTTTGGTTGAGAGGTCTGGTGGGACAGGATCATGGAAACAGATTCACCGAATGATGTCGTTCGAGAACGGTCGTTCTTCCGTTCGCCGACGTTCGTTGCAGGGATAGTGTTGTGGTCGGCGGTACTCGTGGCGTTGGCGGGTGTCTGGTATCAGCAGCGGCTCAAGTTGGGACAGGCTCCGACCAAACCTCCCGTTGTCGTGGGGCAGCCCGCAGAATCCGATGGCTCTCCGAAGTCGATCATCATCAAGACGAACAAGGACGGTGGGTTGGAAGTCGTCGATGCGGCGACCGCGAAGGCGATGGCCGAGTCACCTTGGGACAAGGAGGGAATCGCGGACTTCGAGTTCTTCGACACGGAAGGCAAGGTGGTGACGAAGGCCGATCTGTTGGGGAAACCGTGGATCGTGTGCTTCGTATTCACTCACTGCGCGGCGACGTGTCCGATGGTCACGGGTTCGATGCGCGAGTTGCAAGACCGGCTGAAGGATTGCGATTTTCGGCTCGTCACACTGACCGTCGATCCCGAGCGGGATACTCCCGAGGTACTCAAGGGTTACGGGGAGTCTCGCGGGGCGGACTTCTCGAAATGGATGTTCCTGGGCGGCGACAAGGTTGCGACCTACAAGTTGATTCACGGCAGCTTCAAGATGCCGGTGCAGGAGACGATTGGGAAAGACCGCCAGCCGGGGTACGAGTTCATTCACTCGAACAACATCATGCTGGTCGATGCGGCGGGCGTGGTGCGCGGGAAGTTCGACGCGACGAAGGGGGAGGCGATGTCGGCGTTGCGGCGCGAGATTCAGAAGCTGGTGAAGGGCGTGGCGGGCGAGAGTGCAAAGTGATCAGTACAAAGTGCAAAATGTCTCGGAGCGAAGACTATTTGAGATTTGGCACTTTGCACGGAACTTCAACAGGATGTTTTTCTGTGGTTGCGGTTGCGTTGAATTCGTCTGTCACACAAGCGGCAAAGCGAGCACGGCTTTGGCCTGCGGATATCAGTCGTTTAACCGCGTGGGCAACGCCCCGCGCGTCGAATGGGGAAACAGGCTCAAATGTCGCTCGACGCGCGGGGCGTTGCCCACGCGGTTAAACGAGGGACTTGGCGGTAGAAAGTGGGATAACCACGCGATGGTTCCGGATTGGGTTGCGGTACTGCCGACTGTGAACGCCGCTCTCAATGGGTTGGCGACGGTGTTGTTGTTGACGGGGTTCGTGCTGATCAAGCGCGGGCGGCGAGAGGCTCACAAGCGGGTGATGCTGTCGGCGTTTGGAACGTCGATCGTGTTTCTGGCCTGTTACCTCACGTACCACTTCGCGCTGCATCACTACACCGGGGAGAGTGGCAAGAAGTTTGGCGGGGTCGGGGTGATCCGGCCGATCTACTTTGTGATCCTGATCACTCACGTCATGTTGGCGGCGGCGGTGCCTGTGCTGGCGTCGATGACGATCTATCGAGCATGGCGACAAAATTGGGAGGGCCACCGGCGGCTGGCGCGCGTCACCTTTCCGATCTGGGTTTACGTGTCAGTGACCGGCGTTATCATCTACGCCCTGCTCTACCACTGGCCGATTGCGGCGGCCATTTGAAGGTTTTTACTATGCGTGGATTCGTTCGTGGGTTGGTTGTGGCATCGCTAATCGTCCTGACGAGTGCGTCGAGTGCGTCGGCGTGCCCGATGTGCAAGATGGCTCTGGAGACCGACGATCCTCAACCCAAGGCGTACATGTTCAGCATCCTCTTCATGCTGGGGATGATCGGCTCGATGTTTGGTGGTGTGGCCACTCTGTTGGTGTGGCTGACGCGACAAGAACGACTCGCGCTGGAAGCGGCTGGCTACCAGCACCTCTTCGAGAACGGAGCGACTGAGGCGGCTCGTGAAAGTGCTGTTCCGTCGAAGCCGGTGGATCACACTTCGTACTGGCCCGAGTGAGCTTCGCGTTGAGCCGGCGAGTGCGAGGCTCGTCTCATTGGCCGCAGGGTTGCAGGCGTTCGCTCGCCAACAAGTACTCGCCCACCAACCCGTCTTCTCGCGGATTGGCGATCTTGATATCACCCGCCCCGGTTTGGCTGTTCGTTTGACGTTGAGTCGTGTGGTTCGTTCGTTTTCTCGAACCGAGTGCGCGTGGCTTGGCGACGAGCGGTTGTGATTTGCCGAGTGGTCGTATCCAAGGATGGATGCCTGTGGAAGCCAAGATTCAAACGATGATTCGTGTTCCGAGTTGCCGGACGTTGCTGGTCTTGTCGCTCGGGTTCGTGAGTTATGGGGCCGTGGGCTGCGCGGTGGATGGCAAGAGCGTTTCCATTGATAGCAATTCACGCATCCCGTTCTTTGGCTTAGAACTGAAAGAGCGGCGGCGAAAGTCGGCTGGGCCGCCGATTCATTCGATTCGCGTGGACGGTCAATCGGAAGTCCGGGTTGAGCCTCTGGGTTTGGTGAAGAGCGTTGCGTCGCTTTCTCGGTTGGGTGAGATGTGGGATCGAAAGTCGCCACCGCTGCCGACGATCACCTTGCCGACGACCGGCGAACGACGAGGCGTTGACTCGTCCACGTCTCGATCGAACGCTGAGATCGACTTCTTCGAGTGAGCTTTTCAGTTCAGCAGCACTGGGTTGGTGGGTTTTAGTTGGTGTCTATTGCCGCTGAGTCGAATGCGTGGCGACGAATGATTCGGTCGCGAACTTCCTCAAAGTGCCTCGCTGCCCCTCGTGCGTAAGTTTTCATCGCCGAGGTGGGTTGATAGACTCTGCCTGCTCAAAGTCAGCAGGCAACACGTTGAGGATGGTCCTTGATGTGTTACGTTCAGTGAGTGAGGCCGAGACGCGGTTCGTTTGGCAGGGATTTGGTCTGCCCGCATGTCTCGGGCAGTTTGGCGTAAACCAGTCGTTGTTCGGGCACGCTGTGTCCGAGAGGAGTCATGTTCGGTGCAAGTTTCCATCACATCCCGACACGGAAGCATTAGCCAAAGTACTCACGATTACATGGCTCAGAAGGTCGAGAAGCTTCTGACTTATTTCGGGCGAGTCACTTCGATTGGGATCACGGTCGATTTTTCAAACGGGAGATCGACGGTTGAAATCCTCGTGGACACCGAGCATCGCCACGACTTGGTTGCGGCGGAGACCGCCGACGAGGCAACGGTTGCGTTTGATTTGGCGTTGCACAAGATGGAGCAGCAGGTTCGGAAGTACAAAGAAAAGATTCAGGATCATCGCGGCCCGGGTCTAAGTGAGATTCCAGTAGTAGAGTGATGTTCTTGGCTTGAGTTTGTGCGAGGGCCAAGTGGCGCGGAGTCCGCTTAAGGTGATTTACTTCGAGCCAGAAACGGGCGATCAATACGACGCATGTTGTCAGTCGATGCTTGACGTTTCCGACAGAAGTCGAAATCAGGTGAGCCGGGCGGCGTCAGCCTCCGGATTCTTAACCGCCTGTTGAAAAACTCGGGGA
>JAYTGQ010000702.1:0-1353 GCA_043733345.1 Schlesneria sp. | reverse complement strand
GAGCGATCAGCTTCGTCTCAATCTTCAGCGGAGCCTACCGCTTTGCCGTCGTATCAGGAGTTCGCGAAGAAGCTCTGGACGATGGATTCTTCGGTGTCCGAATCGGAAGACGCCCTTAGTCGCGCCGAGCGCGATGCGGGGAACGACGTTGTTATCGATACGGTGCCGCGGGCGCGTCGTCGTTTTGAAGAGGCGATCCGAAACAAAAAGGCCATTCAGTACGAGTACGCTGCGGTCCTGCGCGATCTCGAATTGCAGGTCGAATCCGCGCAGGCCGAGGTCGATGCAGCGAAGTTGAATGCCGATCGGCGTAAGCAAGCGGTTGAGCAAGGTGCGAGCCCGGTCAGGCAGTCCGAAGAAGCTCAACTCCGGCTGAAGCAAGCGACGCTGACGCTTGAACAGTTAAAGGTGCGATACGAACTTTACAAGAAGGCAGGTGAAGGACTGAAGGACACACAATCGAAGGACGAGGCCACAAGTCTGAACGCCACAAAACTGGTCTCGCAGCGGGAAGCGATGCCCCAGGTGACGATTGATTTCCCGATGGCGAACTTCCCGGTCATTCCCGGCAACAGGATTGAGGTGCAGCATGTACTTCATGCGGAGGATGGATTCGACGGACCGGCGAAAACGATTGCGAGTGGTCTGGAGGTCGTTGGCGTGGCTCGGAGTGTCAGCAAGCCAACACGCACAGCGCTGACTCTCGCGACGACACCCGAAGTGGCCGCGATGCTGGAACATTCAGCAACAACGGGCCTGCTGTTCTGCCACCCACTCGATCCAGTGGCGATGCTGCCCTGTGGCCGAGCTGTGCGTATTCCATTGGGCATCCGGCAGGAGGGTCGTCTGGCGGTCGGTGATCTCGTACACGTCGATAGCATGTCGCTCGCCATCGGTAAAAATAATCTTGCCGAGCCGAAGTTCGCGGGGTTCGCCACGGGACTGTTGATAGGTTTCGAGGAAGGGGACATCCCTGAAGGGACCACGGAGCCGAAGGGGCGCACGACGCACTTTGTGAATTTGTTTAGGCAGTGATTTGCGTGAGGCGTTTGTCGTTTCTGGTACCGGTGGCTTGGCGAGTACGGCGGAGCCAGAAGCTGTTGAGGGGGGCGGTGTCGCAGAGTTGGTCGGCTCGCAGTTGCAGCAGGGCTTCGCCGCCAGCTTCTGTCCAGAACTTTTCGCTGCCTTTGACACGGCGGCTGATTTGTTGGACGGTGGACTCGATGTGGCTGGAGGTGATCGGCAGGCCCAGGCGGCGGTAGGCCGGGTCGTTCATGCGGGACTGCTGGTTGGTCAGGTACGTCAGCGTGTCGGTGACGATTTGACGAGGATCGGTGTCGGCGGCGTCGGGAG
>JAYTGQ010000701.1:0-4184 GCA_043733345.1 Schlesneria sp. | reverse complement strand
GCGGGGCGTTGCCCACGCGGCTAAACGACACTGTCAAGCGACTACTTTCGCTCGCGGGCATAGCGGACTCGGCAACCTCGCGCGGCGGTTTCTTTTACGGCGGGTGACTCGTTCTTCAGGACCGCTGTGATAGCCGCTTCGACGTGGCGCTGCTGAACGAGTGTGGCATCGGTCTTGTCGTCGAATGCACCCATGTAGACGAGCTTGCGATCGCGGCCCAACACGTAAAATTCGGGAGTGAAGATCGCTCCATAGTCCTTCGCGATTTTCTGAGACTCATCGTGCAAGTAGTCGAAGGCGAACTGCCGCTGCTTGGCGCGTTCGGTCAGGTCGGCCAACAGGTCGCCTTTCACACGGTTCACGCAGACAGCAACGAAGGCGACTTGTCCACTGGCTCCACCAAATCGTTTGGCCAGATCATTGAGGCGGTCCTCGTAATCGACGGCCGTCGGGCAACTCGCGCAAGTGAAGACCAGCACGACGGCCGACTTCTCTTTGTAGTCGGCCAACGAATGCAACTTGCCGTCCGTCCCCGGCAGGTTACTCCACGACGGAGCCGGATCGCCGATGTTCAGGATCTCGTTGAACTCGCCCGCGACAGCAGTCGTACACAATGCGAACAATGTGAAGGCAATGGGCAGGCACGAGCGAATGGTCATGGTGTTTCTCTCGAAAATAATTTGGGAACCGGCTCGAAATCACTTCCGAGCTTTCATTCTTGTTCCCTCCCCGCCGAGGGGAGGGAACAAGAGAGGACGAGATTGGAAAGTGATTGGGAACCCATTCCTTAAGATCGCATTTCAAATGCCTGTGTTTGCCTCGGACAACTAGCCCGACGCGCAAGCGAGGGCTTGACCGTCATCGAATGTTCAGCCCTCGCTTGCGCGTCGGGCTAGTTTTGAAATGACTTCGTTGCCAGTCTCGCCGCCGTCAGTGTGTTTTCCAGCAGCATGGCAATCGTCATCGGGCCGACTCCGCCAGGCACGGGCGTGATGGCCGCAGCGACTTCGCTGACCGACGCGAACGCGACATCGCCCACGAGCGCGTTGTCGCGCCGATTAATCCCGACATCAATCACGACGACTCCCGGCTTCACCATGTCGGCGGTAACGAACTCGGGCTTCCCAATCGCGGCGATCAGAATGTCGGCGGAACGAGTCACATCGGCGAGGTTCTTCGTGCGGCTGTGACAGACTGTGACGGTTGCATTTGCGGTCTCACCCTTTTGAAGCAGCAGCATCGCGACGGGTTTCCCCACGATCTCACTGCGTCCCAGGACGACCACATGTGCCCCGTCCACAACCGTGCCGGACTCACGCAATAGCACCTGCACGCCATGCGGTGTACACGGCAGAAACCTCGGCCGGTTCTGCACCATCAGCCCGACGTTTTGCGGATGAAAGCAATCGACATCCTTCAGCGGATGAACTGCGTCGAGAACCGTTGTTTCGTGAATGTGCTTCGGGAGCGGGAGCTGTACCAAGATGCCATGCACGGTGAGATCGGCATTCAACCGACCGACTAACTCCAACAATTCGGCCTGCGTGGTCGAAGTGGGCAAACGATGAACATCGCTCGCCATCCCAATCTTGCGGCAGGCTTGCTCCTTGTTTCGCACATAGACTTGGCTGGCCGCGTCGTCTCCCACCAGCACGGCCACCAACTGGGGTGTGACACCCGTCGCCTGTGTGAACGCGGCCACGTCTACGGCGAGACGCTCACGAATCGATGCGGCGATGGCTTTGCCATCAATCAAGCGGGCGGGCATGGGTGGAGTCGTCCTGTGTCAAGAGAATGGTGGCTTGGCAAAGCTGATCGATCAGACTGGCTGTGGCAAGTTGTCCGAGTGACCTACCAGCCTGTTGAAAAACAGTGATCGGGAGGGCGAGGCTGTCGGGAGGGCGAGGCTCCTGCCGAGCCGCGAGAAACAAGCGACTTCCCTCACGTACACGGCTCGGCAGGAGCTCGCCCTCCCTTTTTCAACAGGCTGCTACTTTTCGGCTTTGGCTGATCCGACGAACTTGACGAACGCCTCACGTTGATCGGTCACGGTCGCCTGTGGGCCGGTGAGTTTTACAAACACGTTGGTTGATCCCATGGGAACAGCCACGCCCAACATGCGCCAGTCGCGGCTCGGCTTTCCACCTCCGAACATGTCGGTGTAACTGCCAGACAACTCGATGAGTGTCCCCTTTTGGCCATCGAACGTGACTTCCGATTCTTGCGGCTCGGGATCGTGGGGGCCTCGACTGAATTGGCCTCGCCAGCGTTCGAGGTTCGCTGCGATTCCACCTCCCGCAGAAGAGACCGTGAGCCTCGCCGCACCGGCTGAACCCGGCAGCGAAAACTCACCGAGAACGAACTCACTTTTCGGTGGCTGCTCCTGCCAACCGACGGGGACCATGAACTTGAATCCGCCCACGGACGCTTCGTATGGCTCCGTTTTCGCCTCACCAGTCGCTGTCGCAGAAGTCGCCTCGCTGACAATCGCCTTCGCGACAGGCACGGGAACTTCCGGAGCGGCTTGTGGTCGCTCGGTACAGCTAACACAGGCAAAACCCATTAAAGCCAATCGGGGCGTAGTCAATCTCAGCATGCTTCGGTTCCAAATGAGCAGGTATTTAAGATCACGGCCAACACACGTCTGACTCGTCTTAGCAGCCTGTTGAAGAACCGTAGGATGGACGCCTCGTCCGTCCATTTCCAATTGCTTTTCGCTCGGACGAGGCGTCCAAGCTACGTTTTTCAACAGGCTATTAGCGGATGAATTCACGGTACGTTGATGGTGTGCAGACGAACTTCAGGAGTTGTTTGGTGCCGCTCGTTTTTTCTTGCGCGGCAATGTTTTCTTAGTCTCGCACAGCGGAGTGCTTCGGGAAGGCTCGGCCAGCACTTCGGCCAGAGTCGTTTTTTGGAACGCATCCTGCACCATCGCCAGAGCGTCATCCATCCGTCGATGAAGCGGGCACAAGTGCTTGCCGTGAGACTTCAGGTCCAACGGACAGGTTTCGATTCGTTCAATCGGTTCGACGGCATCGACAACATCGAGAATCGTCAGTTCCTCGGGCGTCTTCACGAGCGTCACTCCACCGCCGATGCCACGTTGGCTGCGAACGATGCCACCGCGTCCGAGATTCTGCAACACCTTGGAAAGATAGGGTTTGGGCACCTGCGTCGCCTCGGAAATCTGGTCCGTGGTGCGGGCCTCCGGAGACTGGCCGGCCAGGTAAACGACCGCTCGGAGCGCATATTCCACGGTTTGAGAAAACATGTTCCGAACCTGGTTCCTTCCTAAACTGGACCTTGAAGTCTTCTTTGGACGATGTAGAGTGATACCGAAAGTGGACCGACGAATCCACTTTAGCCCGTCGCACCTCACACATCGTCAAACGTACACGAAAGGAACTCCGTCATGAAGCAGATCGACGAACGCCGCCTCGAAACAGATTTGGAATATCGGTTTGCCTACCTCGCCGAGTTCATCGGGTTTGGCGAACAGGACATCCAAGCGATTCATGGAGCCGCCGGCGCGCTGGCACCACTCGTTTCAGGTTTGGTCGATGCCGTCTATGACAAGCTGTTCGGGTACGACGCTACCAAGCGTCATTTTGTGCCGCGACAATCCGGCTATCAGGGAGCCGTTCCCGTCGAGCTGGCTACGCTCACACAGGATCACGAAATGATCCAGTTCCGCAAGCAGCATTTGGGTCGGTATCTGGTTTCGCTGGTGACCAAGCCGTACGACGGGGCGATGGTGAGTTACCTCGATATGGTCGGCAAAATTCACACGCCGAAGGCTGGCTCGAAAGAACTGAACGTTCCGCTCATCCAGATGAACTCGCTGATGGGCTTTGTGTCGGACGCCTTAGTCCAGACGATCCTGAGTTTAAGCCTGCCACGTCCTCAGGAAATGGCCGCGCTGCGAGCCTTTAATAAACTGTTGTGGATCCAGAATGACCTGATTACTCGCCACTATCAGAATGCTCATGCAATTGAAGCCTGACGCGCAAGCGAAGGTTCGGATGTCGAACGTCCTTCGCTCGCTCGTCAGTCTTGGATGCGTACATTTTTTCTTGCCGCTCGTCTTAGCTGCCTGTTGAAAAAGGGAGGGCGAGGCTCCCGCCGAGCCATGTGCGTGAGGAAAGTCGCTTGTTTCTCGCGGCTCGGCAGGAGCCTCGCCCTCC
>JAYTGQ010000700.1:0-4191 GCA_043733345.1 Schlesneria sp. | reverse complement strand
TGGGATCTCAGCCATTTGCGAGCCGAACGCTCGGCATCACCATAGCGACGCTGAGACAAGCCGAGTTTGATGGAATCCACTTCCGCAGTCGTTTGCAGACGGCCTCGAAGCAGCCACAAAAACAAAAGCATCGCAAGACAAAGAAGCGATCCAAACCACAAACGTCGCGACGCGAATCTGTCGGTCGGAAAGGGCCGCGCTTGATGATGAATGGGCTGCGGTGAAGTCATGAAACGCAACTACCTGACTGCGAATTTTGCCCGGAGCGATTCCGCGGTAAACCACTTCCTCCGTCGTGCCGCGAACCCATAATAAGGATTGACATCAACAAATCAAAAACCGGGTATCGCTCATGTGAACGATACCCGGATTGATTCAAAGCAGTGGTGAAATCAGCAGCGCGCGACTCAGAAGTCTGAGATCGTCTCGCCATTCGCTCGAGTTCCCAAAGCACGCCACAGGAGCTTATCAATGTTTTGATTGGCACCTTTAACCGCACCATCCGCCATGAGGACGTGAACCAATCCGACGTGTCGGCTGGTTGCAGTCATGATGGAGTGGGCGCGATCCCAGTCGTCCTGAATGCAGGATGGCCCGTTCGGCGGAATGAGGGTGCTGAAACCAACGAAGTGGTATCCACCATCTCCCCAACGGTCGCCTGGCAATTCGTTGACTTTCGGGGAGCTGTACCTACCGGTAGCAGCGTTGACACCGCTAACACACAATGTCTCCAAAGCATTCATGTCTGCCGTGTTTCCAGAGTTTTTGGGATCGACGAAACCGTCGTTCAATCCACCCGTTTTCCCAACTCCACCGATGATTTCGTCACGGCGATCAGGAAGCCCCTGGCATCGCTCGGACATCATGATGGTGTTTGAAGTCCCATCAAGGATGTCGCCCATTTTGACGGATGAATCGACGCCGAACATCCCGCGAATGGGCTTCTCGCCGCCCCATTGCAGAGCATCTCGTGACTCGCGATGACGCTTACCAAAATCACCCGCACAGAACCGATAGTTGTTTCGGCCGGGAGTGCCATTGCCACTCAAAACGTCAGACGGACAGAGGAATGCAGGCAAATCCTGCTGCCAGAGCTTGTTTGTGCTCCAAGGACGCATTGATGCCCAGTTCGTCTGAGCTTGCCCCATGATTGCCGAGTATCTGCCCCCTTGGTCGATGTAGGGAAGCAGCAAGACCAAGCCACTCAAGGAGCTGTAGTAATTCTGATCGAAAGCATCCGGTAGGCCACCCGCTTGCACGCCACCACCTTGTCGATAGGGGAACGTGAAGAACGTGTCATGGTAGTTGTGGACGGCAAGTCCAAGCTGCTTCATGTTGTTCTTGCACTGAGTGCGGCGAGCCGCTTCACGGGCTTGCTGTACAGCGGGCAAGAGCAGGGCAATCAACACCGCGATGATCGCGATGACGACGAGGAGTTCAATCAATGTGAACCCCAGTCGCTTCCGAAAACGAACGAACATGAAAAGTCTCCTAACTGGAACAAGAAGAACAACAGTGCGGACATCCCGCACTTAAGATTCGGCTTGATCGAGAGTTGAAATTCAACTGGGATTTGTAAGAACCCTGAATCAATGCTGAATCGCCTAGCAAATCTACACTCGTTTGCCGAAGACTTGCAATGTAACTCTTACAGAATACAGGTCGCTGCGAACACAATCTGGCTCATAAGGCGTGGCTGTTCCGTCTTTTTCGATGAACCGCAACACAATGGCTCACTGTATTCAAAAAACGCACGGCGACTATTGATGCAAATGCCGTTTCGGACAACACATCTGTATAGAAAAGGGTTGTGAATGAGGTTGCTGATGGTTAGGGGCTGTGCATCGACTACGCCAGAAATTGGCCGCAGGGTGCGTGAAGCCTTTGGAACGCACCGTGATCCAGAACTCCACTCGCCCATCGGTGCGTTCCGAAGACTCCACGCACCCTACGTGTTTCATTACTTCCAAGAACCCTCGGACGTAGTCGATGCACGGCCCCTTAGAAACCGGTTCTAAATCGCTTCCCGCATTTCGTAATCCGGCTCCCTTGATTTGAACGTGTCCCTTCGCAGTCGTCGTCGATGATTTCGTCGGGACCAAGCGGTCCAGACTACGTCACCGCGAATCGGGAAGTTATTCCGGCCCAGGCTCTTTCTTGGCCGGAGATTTTTAGGCTCGCACGATCCCCAGCCAGTCGTCAAACAGGAACTGAAGGCGCATGGTCAGCAGGGTGATGCGGCCCATGACGGTGAGGGCGAAGGAAGCGCCGAAGGTGATCATCAGCACCCAGACTCCCGCACGGGAGACGCGGCCGACGAGGCCCTTATGTTCGACTGAGAAGTAGAAATACGTGAGACTCGCGAGGACGCTGAACACCAGCACGATGTTCTGGATCGACTGTTTCCAGTCGATGAACGGCATGCCGACCACGCTGTGTCGGTCGAGGACGATGAGCGGCAGGATGGTGCTGCGAATCTGGGCGATGAAGTCGGCCTCAATGAATTGGATCAGCTTCAAACCGGCGGTCGTGCCAACGACGAAGGCTAGCGGCCAGCGAGCCAAGTACGAAATGCGCGGCACCCAACGGCAGAAGACGAGGCATCCGACAACCAGCGGGACGAGATACCACAGATCGGCTGCGGCGTTTAGCGGCGTGTCGGGGAGAAATGCGTAACGGGCTGCGTCGGGAGAGAGCTTCACCAACAACTTCGCGACGAGAACCTCCCAAAAGCTGAGGACCATCCAATAGCCCGCCGAGACACCGACGATGATCGACTCGGTCAGCTTGTAGCAGACGTTGTCTTTATAAAGATACGAGAACGCGAACAGCGTGAGCAGCGCCGCGATCCAGACGCCAAGCGTGTTCGAGAAACTCCAGCGGGCGTTGGGGATGTCGCGCGTGGTCGATTGGTATCGGACCTCGCCGCGCACGGAGGACGGCTCGGTCGAGATGGCGTCGGTCGGCTTGTACGGGATCATCTTTCCCGTCGCTTCGTCCCTGACACCGATCGTTTCCACCGCGATGATGTACTTGTTGCCGACGCCGCGCTCGGTCCCCACCGCGCGATAGCCCAAGAAAGAAACTCCGCAGACAAACAGCACGGTCCAGATCGTCGTTTCACGGTTCATGGCGTTCCCTTTCGTACGCGGTTGGCCAGATGAATTCCATTGCCCAGCAGAATGAGTCCGATCATCAGCCGGTGTGCCCACTGTTGCGGGCCGCCGCGCCGACTGGCCGGTCTCTTCGCGATCTGGCCGGCTTCGGCGGGGTACTTCTCCGCGAGCAGCGTTTCGTATTCGTTGGCCCCGCGAATCGCCGTGACCATGCCGCGGACTTGGTTCGGGTAATACGGAAACAACTGCGTCGCCTGCACACCCGTGCTGCCCGCGACCAGCGGAATCTTGAAGGGAGTGCAGGCGTACTGCACCCATTCCTTCGCTCCGGGATAACCGCCCGAGACATTGATAATGAGCTGCATGTCTTGGGCACTCGTCACGCCTTGCATCATAGGGAGGTTGTCGAGGCTCATCCCATGCACGTCTTGTGAGCGGGCCTTGCGAATGTCGGTGGCCAACTGACTGACGGCCACGTTCTCTCCGGCGAGATAGCCCAGGTTGAGATAGTCCGTTCCGTACTTCATCGGACTGCCGCTCACACCAAACTCCCCTTCGATGACCGACTTGATCGTCCCATCGACCATCGGGAGTGCCGTTCCCCACAGCGTGACGAAGTACAGTTTGTGCCGCTTCAAACAACAGTGGCGGGTGAACGAGAGCGACATCGGTTCCAGTTCGGCCGCCGTGTTCGGATCGAAGTCGATCGACAACAGAACGCGCGAACCGGAGGGAAGAGATTCGACGAGATCAAACATTTTTCGCGTCGGTTCGGACGGTGTCTCAACCGAGCCGATCCCGAGCAGGATCGGCACGGCCACGGCCACCGCCATCGCGAGGAACAGCCACCGCCGGTCGAGTTTGTTCAGGGCGTCGAGCATGGCGGTTGTTTCTACTGTGGCGGTTTGACGAGAAGGAATGAGTGCAAAGTGAAAAGTGGACGCGAGGTCGTCACCGCTCTCCATACTACTCACGTTTGACGTGACCGACAGAAGTCGGATCCGCCATCAAAGTAGGGTGGGACAAGCTCGCTTCGAGCGCCGGCCCACCAGAATGTGTAGGCGTTTTACATGGT
>JAYTGQ010000699.1:0-11055 GCA_043733345.1 Schlesneria sp. | reverse complement strand
TCGGCCAGCACCGAGGGGAAATGGCCGACGGCCAGGTCGCAAGCCTCTTCGTCCAGCAGCAGGCGCGGGTCGCGCGTGCTGAGCGGCACCACGCGCATCGTCACGCCCGGCGCTTCGCGCTCGAGCGTGTATCCCGACAGCCGTTTTTCAACAGGCTGTTAGGCGAGCGGTATGAGTTTCCGTAACGCAGATCAAAGCCTGACGCGCAAGCGAAGACTCGGCTACCAAGCGGCTTCGCTTGCGCGTCAGGCTTTGATGGATAAGCTATTTCCTGCCCCTTGCCTTCAACGACGCCCACCGTAGATCAGTCCGTGCCGAGCGGTTTGCCGATCGCTGTTCGGAGCAGGTTGTGTGTGATGCGTTGGACGCGGTCATCCGGGCCGTGCGGTCGGGTCCAGTGAGACCACGGGAGGACATGGCCGGGCGGAGAACTCAGTCCTTGCGACCAGAAGATCGTCGAGGCATTGAAGACGAAGTTCGCTTTGGGGCCGGGGTAGATCGTGGCGGTCCATTGTTGTGGACGGATGCCGCCGACGAGGGCCGTTCCCGCGCCGACGATCTCCAGGCCGGGGATGTCTATCGGGGGATCGCCGTGATATTCCCAGCCGATCAATCCGCGCACGCGCTCGCCCGCCTTCATCCCCGTGCCGGTGAACATCCAATGTTCGGGCTTCGTGACGACCCAGTCGCCGCCGCCGTTCACCGGTTCGACGTTGCGTGCCCCGATCAGATAGCCCTCATCGGGGCCGCGTTCGGGGAAGGGGCCGTTGTCCTTCTCGCGATCGACGGCGTATTTGTAATCACCGCCGTACGGGCCTCCGCGAAACAGGATGCGAGCCGGGCGGCCATCGTGTCCCGCGCGAAGCGGCGTCACCCAGCAGACGGAGTTGCCCGAGAGAAACATCAGATTCACTCCCGCATCGCGCAGTTTGACGACGCTGTCGTACTGCCGCCGATCCCAATACTCATCGTGACCGACGCTGAGGAACGTCTTGCACTTCAACCCGCGATCGGGCGTGACGAGATCGCTGTTCGAGACATACGTCACGTCGTAGCCGTGCTGTTCGAGGAAGTAGCTGAGCGGGAACTCGAACGGCAGGAACTCACCCGAGCCGACCGACAGCGGATCGTTGACGACGCTGCCGTACTGGGCATAGCGACCGTAGGGCCGATCAAAACTGACATCGGCCCACGGTCCCTGATTCCCCTTGGGATGCGTGTAGACCGACGACTGGGCGGGCCATTCGTTGTAGGCATTCCAAGTGTTGTCGGAGACTTGGAACAGCACGTCGGCGGGTCGGTCATCGCGCACGATGAAGATCACGTAGCTCTGCCATGAGGCGGTGTTCTCATCAGGCGGAAGACAAGAGAGTCGGCCGAGGTAGACGCCGCTGACCCAGTCGGCAGGAATCGTCAGCGTGGTCGTGGCCTTCCATTGGCACTCGTGCAAATTTTTAGGACCGGTCGCGGGATCGGGCTGAGTCACGCCGTCAAACGGCCCGAGCGTCGTCATCAGCCGGGCACCTCGACCGCCGTAGTAGCCGGTGCGAAAGATCTCGATCTGAAACCGAGCGACCGGGTTCGTCGAGACCATGATGTCGATCGACTCGCCCGCCGAGACGCTCTGCTTCGAGCAGTAGCCTTCGATGTAGGCGGCCCGGACTCCGGTCGCGCTTTGCAAAGCGACGCGCGTCAGTTGCCAGTCACGCGCGCCTTCCTTCAAATTCTCGCGGCGAATCAAGTCGGAGTCTCGTTCCGCAGCGGGCAGTCCGCCAGAGAACAGTGCAGACAGCAGCAACATCGCAGCGAGTGTCATCCATTGGCGAACCATCAAGTCTCTCCAGAAAGGTGTGTTACACCGCACACGGCCATGACGGAGACATTTCTCAAGTTCGAGTCTTGGTGAGCCGGGTGGCGTACGCCCAATGGCACTCACTTTGGGAAAATATCCTGAGCGGCATGTCGCTAGACGCCGGTTTCTTCGTTGGAAAAGAACCGGCGGCTAGCGCCTTGCCGCTCACAAAATGCCAACGTGAGTGCCATTGGGCGTCAGCCCCCGGACTTCTGTCGTGAAGAGTCCGGGGGCTGACGCCACCCGGCTCACCAAGAATGTCTCATCGACGACCGTGACAGGTCTATCAGCGGCAGACGCCGGACTGATTCAGGCACACCGTAATCTTTTGAACCGAGCTGTTGAACTCTCGCGACTCTCGACGTTTTGCTTCTCGTGCGAGGCCGTGTGTCATGCGACCTCCAGCCGCTTCCGATGCGAGGTTCAGCGATCATGATTGGTTCGAGGTTTGAAGCCAGTCCGCGTGGACCCACGCATTCTCTCGCCTGCGTCACCGATTCCGCTCGAATCGGTCGCGGCCCTCTTCAAGGAGAGTCAGCCATGTGGTCTCACCGAGTCTCACGTTTTGTGGATCGTCGTTGCGTGAGTTTGTTCCGTTCCGTGTCGTTGGCGGCACTCGCGTTGTCCCTGTCGGCCTCCGTCGCGATGGCTCAGGGAGGGGGCATGTGCCAAGGTGGCGGCGGCGGAGCGGGAGGTGCGAGCAGTGGCGGTCGACCGAGTGGTGCGGGGGGCGGGCAGTCCACAGGGGCACAGTCCGCCGCAGGAGGTCAGTCGGGTTCCAGCAGCCTCACCACGGCAACCGAGTCTGTGGCGGCGCGAGCGGCTGCGGCTGGCCAGCACATGCGGCAGGCCCAGCAGTCGCAGATCGACCAAATGGCGCGCGTCCGCCGCGACGTTCAGCAAGCCGCACAGCAGCGAGTCCAACAGCGAACGGTCGCCCTGCAAGCACGGCTCGCCCGCGAGGAAATGATTGCCGAGTCCACCGCCAAGCGAGTCGCTCGCATCACGGCCTCCAAGAAATCCAATTCGTTCGCGGCGAACACGGTGGCATCGACAGATTCGCCCACCGTGAAGTTCCCTCGCCATGAATGATTGGTAATGAGACTTTCTTGGTGAGCCGGGTGGCGTCAGCTCAATGGCACTCACTTTGAGCGGCAAGGCGCTAGCCGCCGGGGTGATGGAGTGATGGAGTTGAGTTTCCAAGCAAAGAACCGGCGGCTAGCGCCTTGCCGCTCAATCGGCGAATGACAAAGTGAGTGCCATTGGGCTGACGCTACCCGGCTCACCAAGACTGAATTTGAACAATTGTCTCACTGTGGACCGCGCGAGGTATCGCTCACGACACCCCGTACTACTCACGTTTCGTTTCTTCGCTGGGCGCGAAGAATTTGGAACACTGATTGACGCTGATTTTCGCTGATTTGAATGAGCGAAGATCAGCGGAGATTAGCGTTCTGCTTTCCCTGATTCCCTTGGGTTGCGGCTGAACGAAGTGAAGCCGCGCTGGGAGTCACTCGCGGCTACGGCGAATTCCTCGCAGCCGCGAGTGACATCGCGGTGGTTCACTTCTGTGTGTCGCTCTCAACCATCACGCGCTTCAACTCGGGTGCTTGTTCGCGTAGAGCTTCGGCCACCAGCTTGGCCATCGCGAGTGCTCCCTTGCGGCTGAAGTGAGTCCGATCCGTCGCGGCGGCGGTGTAGTCCGCGCTCGCCTCGTCGCCGAGTTTGTCGTAGAGCGCGACGCTGCTGGCGTGGAGATCGACGACCGGCGTCTTGGTCGCTTCGCCCACGACCTTCATCGCGTCGGCATACGGCCCGAGTGTGGATGACGCCCGTCCATCGGCAAAAATGCGCCGCGCGACGGGTGTCACGAGGACCGGCTTCATTCCTCGTTCGCGCGCCTCAGTGATGTACCGCTGGAGGTTGTCACGGAACTCACCATCGGCCTCGGTCGCGGCGGGCTTGCCCTTCTGATCGTTGTGGCCGAACTGGATGAAAACGTAATCGGCCTTCACATCGAGAGCCTTCGCCCACAGTCCCTCACGAATGAAACTTTTTGAACTGCGCCCCGACTTCGCGTGGTTGATGACCTCCACCTGGTCGGTGAAGCACTCACCAAACACCTGTCCCCACCCAGTCATATCCGGCTTGTCGGCGGGTGGGTTCGAATAGCTCGACACGGTCGAGTCTCCAATCAGCAGAATGCGAATCCTGGCGGGCGGAGCGTCCTGCGCGGAGGCAAAAGAGGGAACCACGAAACACGCTAAAGACACGAACAGGAAGACCGAGATTGCGGCCAGCGACCGTTGGATTGCGTTGTGTGTTCTGTTCATCGGTCTGTTCCTTTCGTCGGACGCCGGGACTGGCTGAAAGCACATTGTCTTCAATCTCTCCGCGATCAAAATGATACCTCTCGTGGGCTTTGATGAGACCTCCGAGCGGGGCGGCGTCAGCCCCCCGGTTCTCGGGCGTAAGCCCGCTTTAAAAGAACCGGGGGGCTGACGCCCAATGGCACTCACTTTGGGAAAACATTCTGAGTTTCTTAGCTGGAAAAGAACCGGCGGCTAGCGCCGTGCCGCTCACAGGATGCCAAAGTGAGTGCCATTGGGCTGACGCCGCCCGGCTCACCTTTGAAACTCGATTAGAGTCTTGTTTTTTGAGACTTACTTATGCACCTGCTCGTCCTTCGGAACGTACCACTCGGAGAGGTCGAAGCCGGGACGGAGGCGATACCACTTCACATTGCGGAAGCGCTGGTGATAGACCGCCAAGTCTTTGGGAATCCACAAGAAGGTGTAGGGTTGCTCGCTGTCGATCAGGCGATGAAACGACTGGTGGATGCGTTTCCGTTTCTGTTCGTCGAGCGTGACGCGCAGCATCTCGATCAATTGGTCGGCTTCCGCGTTGGCGAACGAGATCGCGTTGCTGCCGCGTTTGTGCTTGCCCGCTTCGGAACTGTGCCAGATTTGGAAGGGATCGCTTTCCGGCGGCATCGTCCAACGCAGCGTCATGGCCTCGATTTCGCGCGCCCGCAGGCGGTCGATGAACGAAGCCCATTCGAGCGTTCTGACTTGGATGTCGATCCCAACCTGCTTGGCGTTTTTCTGGAGCACCTCGCACAGTTCCTCGGTGACTTTCTTCCCCTTGGCCAACTCGAGGGTGATCTGGAACTTGACCCCGTTCTTGTCGAGGATGCCGTCGTTGTCGGTGTCGATCCAACCCGCCGAACTTAGCAACTCGCGGGCGGCTTCGGGGTCGTAGCCGATGGGCGCGACTTCATGATCGTAACCGGGGCCAAAGTAATACTGGGTGCCCGAGACCAGCACGCCCGATCCGTGCAGCTTGGTCTTCAGGAACGCTTCGCGATCGAGCAACATCGTGAGCGCCAGTCGGACGCGGCGGTCCTGAAACTGCGGTTTGAGTTCATTCCAACCGAAGTAGCTATAGATCGGCACGTACCACGCGGCTTTGGCGAACTTCCCTTGGAACCAATCGGCGGACTCGTCGGCCAAGTCTTCGTAGAACTGTTCGGCGGTCATGTCGTAAAAGAAATCGACAACTCCCGAGCGGAGGGCCTGCATCGCCGTCACTTGATCGGGGATGAACTTGATGACGATGCGATCGAGATGTCCGGCCAACTCCTTTCGCCAGTAGTTCGGGTTCCGTTTCAGTTCGACCCGGTCGCCTCGCTCCCACTTGTCCACGATGTACGGCCCCGTCCCGATCGGGCTGCGGTTGTAGCGGTCGTCGTTGTTGAAGAACTTGCCGAACTCTTGGCCCGTCACGCTGAGCTTTTTCTGCGCCAGTTCCTGTTCGGGCGTGAGCGTCTCAAACGTGAGTTGTCGGTCCTTGTCTTCGCGAACCAGCTTCTCGAACAAGTGGAACGGCGGACCGAAGGCCGAAACGCCGTAGGTGAACTCGGGAGCCTTGAAGTACTGCTGCTGATACCGCATCCGGACGGTGTGCTGGCCGAGGGCACGGCACTCGATGAGCGCGGCGTAATACGTGCGAATGTGGTCGCCATCGACGAAGGAACTGTTGAGCAGGGCGTAGGCGAACTCCACGTCCTGCGAGGTGAACGGTGTCCCGTCCGACCACGTCACGTCGTCGCGCAGGGTGTACGTGTAATAGGTCTGAGCTTGGATGTCGGTCCACTCGCCCGGCTTCAGCGCGAGCGATTGCGAGGCCGCTGACTTCAACTCGTCATTCAAGGGGTTTTCTGCCGAGGCCGCGGTGACCACGAGCGAACCGTCCGGCTGAGACTGCGACTGACCATAGACCTCGGCTCCGACCTTCACCGTGTACTTGCCGGTGGGGAAGCCGCCGACTTCCACATGTCCGGCCGAGTCACTCCAAAAGTGGTAACCGGTGATCGATGCTCCGGCGATGCGACCGACCGGGAACACGCCCACCCAGACGCCTCCTAATGGCTGGCCGTCCTTATTGGAGGCCGTCAGTTTCACGGTGGGTGGAGGCGTTGGCTTGCCGCCGTCCGTCGGCAGCGCGGGCGCTTCGTAGTCAATCTCCACCGAGGTCGCGGCAGGCTGACCATCGAGTCCCACGCGGCGTTCTTTCCCCGGATAGTCCGCTGACAGCTTGACTGAATCCTCCACAACCCACTTCGACGCGATGTGCGGTTCCCACTCGAACGTCTCCGGATTCTGACGTGCCAGACCCTCGTTGACGTATTGCATGATGTACGTCTGCACGGCGTCGGACGACGTGATGGGATTGAGAACCTTTGGCTCGGAGTTGAAGCGAACGGTGATCCAGTCGCCATCGACGGGTTGTCCCGCTGGACCCTTCGCGCGGGGATTTCCCGCGTCGGCGACGATCTTGCCCGTGGCACCCAGCGTCTCCCCCGAGGTCTTCAGTCGAGGAATCTGGATTCCATCGACCTCAGTCATGACTTCGTACTTGGGGACATCGGGATAATCGTCCCAGCCCGGTCGCACCGTCGCGGCTGCTTCCGCAAGAGAGGCCTCACCGTTGGAAGTGGTGGCTGGTAAACCCGCGCTGTTCGACTTACCAGTCCCGCCAGTGGTCCCGGCGGGGGGAGTCGTTGAAGTTGTACAGCCGGGTGTCGCGAGCAGACTCAAGCTCAGCAATAGAGTCGCGAGAACCGCGCGATGTCGAATCATGACGAGCCATCCTTCCTTGACGGGTCGAACCATTGAAAGACGAATAAGGCGGCGGATTCTGGCAAAGGGGCTGGCTCGCGACAAGGCACAGCGACAGAGCCAGCAGCGATGGATGTCTGTTTCAATGTAGGGTGGGACCAGCTCGCTTCGAGCGCCGGCCCACCAACTGGAAACATCGAGAATTCGTGGTGGGCCGGCGCGGCGAAGCGCCGCTGGTCCCACCCTACAATGATCCAACGTCAACATGGAGATTGGCCCTGGCAGCGTTAGATGCCGTAGCTCTACCCCGCGAGAACCGACTCCCTTTTTCTGGTCGCAGGCTGGTATTCGTCGAGCCGATCCGCCACAGAAGCGGCCCTGCGTTGAGCGGGTCTGCCACTCAACCGACCTCACACCGAACAGCCTCAGCACCGTTGGGGCAGACAACTCATTTACGAAGCGACACGCATGACAGACGCCACTCCCGACAAGCCGCCGCGCCGTGTGCGATATGTCGGCACGAACCCGCGGCATTTCGATCAGAAGTACAAGGAGCGGCAGCCCGACAAATATGGCGATGACGTGGCGAAGGTCATCGCCAGCGGGAAGACTCCGGCGGGAACTCACCGACCGATCATGGTGTCGGAGATTCTGAAGACACTCGCGATCCGACCGGGTGAAACCGTGATCGACTGCACGCTCGGATATGGCGGCCACGCGCAGGCCTTGCTGGCGGCGGTTCAACCCGGCGGTCGATTGCTGGCCATCGATTCCGATCCGATCGAGTTACCGAAGACGGCGGCGCGGTTGCGCGGGCTGGGATTCCCCAATGAGTCGTTGATCGCGAAACGCCTGAACTTCGCCGGAGTCAGTGGGTTCATCGAGTCATCCTCTCCAGGCGGAGTCGATGCTCTGCTGGCCGATCTCGGGCTGTCGTCGATGCAACTCGACGATCCCGCGCGCGGCTTCACCTTCAAGGGAGACGGCCCGCTCGACATGCGGATGAATCCGGAGCACGGCCCGTCGGCAGCAGTGCTCTTGTCGAAACTCAGTGAACACGAGTTGGCGCGATTGCTGAAAGACAACGCAGATGAACCACTCGCCAGCACAATGGCACGCGGCATCAAAGCGGCTCACGAGCGAACTCCGCTCGATACGACGCGCGCGTTGGCTGCCGTCGTGAGGAAGGTGATGCTCGCGCAGTCGCAGCGTTCGAGCGATACGCCCGACGACGCGGTTCGTCGCGTGTTTCAAGCTTTGCGGATCGCCGTGAACGACGAGTTCGGTGCGCTCGATACGTTCCTCGCACAACTGCCGCACTGCGTGAAGCCGGGAGGCCGAGTGGCGATTTTGTCGTTTCATTCCGGGGAAGACCGCCGCGTCAAGAAGGCGTTCAAAACGGGCTTGAGCGACGGCGTGTACTCGTCCATCGCGCCGGATGTCATCCGCCCGACGGGAGAAGAACAGCGCGCCAACCCGCGCTCATCAGCGGCCAAGTTGCGGTGGGCAATTCGCGGGTGAGTGGAGCGTAAGAACCTGTCCAAGAACAACACCAACCCGCAGCGTGAGCAAGGACGAGCGTCGAGCGACATGCGCCCTCGCTCACGCTGCGGGTTGGTGTTGTTCAAAACACGGTGTAATTCTTGGACAAGTGCTAAGTTTGAGCGAGGCCAAACCTGCTTCGTTTAACCGCGTGGGCAACGCCCCGCGCGTCGAGTGACGAAGCGAACTCGGACATCGCACGACGCGCGGGGCGTTGCCCACGCGGTTAAACGAAGCACATGTCCCGCATCCCCACGCCACGTCTCACACGACTCCCACCACGGTTCGCACCGCAGCAATATCTCGACCGAGCTGTTCTCGTAACTCATCCACCGAGGCGAAGCGCTGGACATCGCGTACGCGATCAAGGAAGTCGATCTCGAACGGCTGTCCATAGAGATCGCCGGCAAAGTCGAGAACGTGGACTTCGATCTTCCGCGCGGCCTCACCAAATGTCGGATTGGGTCCAATGTGAACGGCCGCCGCGTGGCGTTGTGAGGCCAGATGAGCGATCGCCGCGTACACACCGTTGGCGGGAGCGAGCGTCGGGACATCGAACAGATTCGCCGTGGGGAAGCCCAGCGTCCGGCCTCGTTCCGCTCCACGACCGACTGTTCCGCGAACACGGTACGGATGGCCGAGCAATCGAACTGCGTGACCGATGTCACCCGATTCGATCAGCGAACGAATGACACTCGATGAGACCAACTGCTCGTCCACGGTCACGGGCGGCACAACATCGAACGACAGACCGTGGGCCGCGCACAGGCTGCGCAGCACGGTGATGTTTCCCGAGCGATTGCGTCCGAAGAAAAAGTTGGGGCCTTCGACGAGTCCCTTCGCATGAAGTTCGCCACGCACGACAGCATCGAAGAACTCTTCGGCCGTCAATGCGAGCAACTGTCGATCGGTGGGGAGGACGATCATCACCTCGACACCGTAGCGGCCGAGCAACTCGGCGCGATGTTCGATCGACGTGAGCGGCGGCGGAGTCGCTTCGGGCCGCAGTAGCGCGATCGGATGCGGATCAAACGTGAGTGCGATCGCGGGAACACCGTCCGAGCGAGAGCGACTGGTGAGCGCGTTGAGCATCGCTTGATGACCGCGATGCACACCGTCGAAATTCCCGATCGAAACGTAACCGCCGCGACAATCGGAGGTCGTGGGAAAGCCTCGGATCAGACGCATGATCAGGCGTCCTCAAACAACGCGACGCTGGCGGTGAAGCCGTGGATGTAGTTCTTGGCTCCAACTGGCCCCAACTCACCCTGGGCAAAGAACCCCGCCAGTGGCATCGGCCCGAGACACTGCTGCACGGCGAGAGCATCGTGGTTGGGATCGGAAAACATTCGCGATCCGCGACCGTTGCAACTGAATAACAGTGCCCCACGCGAACTCGAGGCGACTCCGCGATGCAGGTCGAGCAGATGCCGCAGGTCTTCATCAGCGGTCTCGGCGTCGCGAATGTGGAACTGCACGGTCTGGCCCACCCGCATCAGTCCGCCGGTGGCCAGTGCGCCGCTGCTCCGATCCGCACCGTGGACGTTGACGATGAGAAAGTCGCCGCGCTGAAAGCTGTCTTGATACTCGTTCATCACCACACCGAGATGCACGCCGCGCTCGACCAGTTCCTGATCGCGTTTCGGCAGCTCAGGGTAGAGTTGTTGCAGGCGTTGCAGCGGCGTGACGCCTCCCAATTCAAAGATGATGTTCCGATCCGCCTTCGTCACGACGAACGGCGTTCCGATGGGACGGCAGCCCTGCGACACGATGCTGGTCACACGCGGCCCGCCACGCAGCACGACGCCGATCGCACCGTGTTCGATCAACCGATCATTCAAGAAAAGGCGGTTCACGCCGGGACCGCCACCGCTCGCCATGCCTCCCAACAGCGGCACACCGGGGAGTTCATCCGTGACGAGATCGATTACGGTCTGAGGTTGCGAGGTGAACGGCTCGCCCAGCAGAAAGACCGCCCGCGTGTCGCGCTGGTGCTCGGCGAGGTCTTCCGGCAACCCGGAGCAGAGCAAGCCGTCGGGCGTTTGTTCAAAGGACAACTCGAACGGCGCGAGCGTCGCGCCGGGAAGGACCGCGCACCAGACAGACAACGCGGGGCCGTCCTCACATTCTCGCGCACCGCCGATGACTGTCTCACCCGTGCAGCCCAACAACAGCCCGGCACCGAGGGCCTGCTTCAACTGAGCCGCCAACTCGGGGAAGCGAGTTGCGTAGTGATGCGACGCAAACACGAATGCCAAGTCGGGCGCGGCTCCACCCAAGCTGGCGGCAATCGCCTGACTCGTCTCGTCAATGGCCGCAGCGAGGTTGGGACGGTTCGAGAGTGCAGAGGCAAACGGCATCGGAGGTCCGGTTCTATCGAATGTCGGCGGTAGGAATAGGAATCGAGTGACGGTGGACGGTCACAAGGTCGGGTGCGTGGACTCCTTCGAGTTCCAAACACGACTCTTTGAGTCAAGTTTTGGAAGAGATTGCAAAGTGCTAATTGGTAATTGCAAATTGATAATTGATAATTGAGGGGAC
>JAYTGQ010000698.1:0-25945 GCA_043733345.1 Schlesneria sp. | reverse complement strand
CTGACGCTGCGGGTTACTTGGCGTTTTTGACAAAGTGAGTGCCATTGGGCGTCAGCCCCCCGGTTCTTTCAAAGCGGGCTTACGCCCAAGAACCGGGGGGCTGACGCCGCCCCGCTCAGATTTCTCATCACTAACCGCGCGAGGTATGAGCCGGACTTCTGAATAACTCTGCAACTCATCAAAAACAAACACCCCGGCTGCCGAGTGGCAACCGGGGTGTTTTCGTTCGTCAGAGTATTTGCGACCACGTCACGCTGCGGCGCGAACGGGCATCTGAAGAATCTGCGGAGTCGAGCTGCCACACGCCGCCATGAACTCTTGGAAGATTTGCATATCGAGGGCCGAGGACGTTTCGTCTTCGGGATGCCACTGAACGCCGACACAGAACCAACCCTCTTCAGTCGCTTCATAGCATTCGATCACGCCGTCGGGGGCGTGGGCTGCCGCTCGGAAGAACGGGGCGAGTTGCTTCACGGCCATGTGGTGATCGCTGTTCACGCGAATCTCACCCGGCCCGTAGATGTCGAAGCAGCGAGTTCCCTCGACGATGTTGATGATGTGACGATTGTGACGTTCCACGGTGTCACGGTGATGCAGAGCTTTGGTCACTTCTTCGGAAACGTGCTGATAGAGCGATCCGCCGCAGACCACGTTTAGCGTCTGCATCCCCGAACCGATGGCGATGATCGGCAACCGCATCTCGACCGCAGCCTTCGCCATGCGCCGGTCAAAGTCTTCGCGTCGAGGCGGCATCGGTCGCGTATGCGGATGCGGCTCCAAGCCCAGTCGCGTTGGGTCGAGATCCATCGAACACCCAGCTAGGACGACACCATCGACGTTTCGCAACGCCTGCTTCAAATCGTCGTCCGAAGCGTAGGGTGGCATCAAGAACGGCAGTCCGCCTGCCGCACTGATCGAGTCGTAGTAGCCGGTGTTGAACCAGCTCAACCCGACGGCGTCCTTGCGTCCGGAACGAAGTTCGCCATTGATGCCGATGATTGGTTTCTTCTGCATAACACTCCCTTATTGAACCGAGGCACATCCTTGTGCGCAGACCTAAAGCCACCCGTCCATTTGGTTCGCCCGGGCGCGACGCGCCCCCCTCATCAAACGAACCGACGGGCACCACCCCAACGAAGCATCTCGCTCATCGAACGAGCAAGTGGATGGTCGAAGAAACGCCCCAGAAGCACGAGGAAACCGACACCGAACACAGGTACTGTCAGCGAATCCATTCAGCAGTCTCCACCCGAATCCTTCAGGTGACGGCGGTCGGGGTTTCAATGAAACCAACCAAACCGAACGTTGTTCGATGGACCGATCAGAGGCATTCCAAACGCGACTGAACCGGTCGTCCTCAAGCGGGCGGGACTCTAAGTAGGCCACTGGAGGTTGTAAAGCAAACGGAACATTTTGCGGGAAGAAATGATCTGGACCACTAGATGGTGTGTGAGGGAGCGATGCTCATGCAGTTCCCGCGATCACTTCTTCGGACGGAACGCTTTGATCTTCGCGTCGTCCGTCGTGAGATACGGCCCTTCCAACAGGTCGATGCAGTACGGGATGGCCGGCATCACCGCATCGAGACATTCCTTGATCGCCTTCGGCTGTCCGGGCAAGTTCACGATCAGAGCCTTCCCGCAAATGCCCGCTGTTTGGCGAGACAGGATCGCCGTGGCCACCTTTTCCAGTGAGACCTTTCTCATCAACTCACCGAAGCCCGGCATCAGCTTTTGACAGACCGCCTCGGTCGCTTCGGGAGTCACGTCGCGCAGAGCCGGTCCCGTCCCGCCCGTGGTGACGACGAGGCAACAGCCCTCCACCTCACACAGCTCGCGCAGCGTCTGCTCGATGAGCGGTTGCTCGTCCGGGATGACGCGCGTGACCGGCTCAAACGGTGACGTGAGGACATCGGCGAAGTAGTCCCGAATCGCGGGACCACCTCGATCTTCGTACTCACCACGACTCGCGCGATCCGACACGGTGACGATGCCAATGCGAGCCGTCATGCCTTCTCCTTCTGAACCTTCTCGGGGGCGGGACCGAACTTCTTGCTGGACTTCTTCATGGCCGCTTCAAACGCGGCACGAGCCTTGTCCCAAGCGTGGTCCATCAGCGGGATGTGACACGCTCCCTTTCCTTTGCATGAGTTCATGCCGGCAAGTTCACCGCAGCCACCTTGTCCCTTGCAGTCGTTGTTGCCACCGCACGACGCATCGGCGATTGAGGCGCACGAGCCAAGTCCAGCACAGTCGTTCTCTTTGGTCCGACCCAGCCCCTTGCACGAGTTCAATCCGCGACAAACATGCGGCTCGTCGATGATGAGCTCTTCAACGTCAGTCAGCGCCGTGGACGAAGTGGCGTTCGCGGTAACAGCGGGAACGCCAGCAGTGCCACTCGGCGGCGCAGCCCCTCCGCAACCAGCGGTCGCTCCCGCCAAAACGCCACCCAGTGCGGCCAGTGACAGCTTGTGAAAATCACGTCGATCCAATCCGTGGTGCATGGCATGCCTCGTCGCTGTGAGTGAAAAAAACGAGTCGCATCTGCCGTTTTCCAAAACGCCGCCGACTCGTGCGACGCATGTTAGCCACCGCTCGGCGAGTTGTCTTTCGTCGGTTGCCGGTCCACCGAGTCACCGCTATGGTTCCCGCACTTTTCAATGCCTCGTTTCACCGCGTGTTGAAGAACGTAGGGTAAGCGTCTCGCTTGCCCGTGAATGCAGTTGAACAAGAGGGCAAGCCAGAGGCTTACCCTACGTTTTTCAACAAGCTGTCAAACGACACCGCCCCGACTTCGCCTCACAACATTCGGGCACAGCCCACAACCAAACTTCTTTCATTCAAGTCCATCTCAAGGAGCAGCAGCGTGACGGAACGAGTGGTCATTATTGGGTCCGGTCCGGCCGGATGGGCTGCGGCCATTTACGCCTCGCGAGCGAATCTGGAACCGCTCGTGTTTGAAGGTGCTCTCACCGAAGAGAACCGGATGCGCGGGACGTTGCCGCTCGGACAGCTCTCCCTGACCACTGAGGTCGAGAATTACCCCGGCTTTCCCGGTGGCAACCTAACTCAGTATCTAGAGACCGCGCTGCCGGAGTCTCAACGCCAGTTCATGGCACCTCACGGCGGACACGGCGTGACTGGTCCCGAGTTGATGGAACTGATGCGGCAGCAAGCCAAGAACTTTGGCACGCGCGTCATCACTAATGATGTGCTGGAAGTCGATCTGTCCGCGAAGCCGTTCCGCATCCAGCCACTCGACGGCGAAGCGATCACCGCGCACGCGATCATCATCGCCACGGGCGCGCGAGCGAACTATCTCGGCCTGCCGTCCGAAGAGAAGTTCAAGAACTTCGGGGTCTCAGCCTGTGCCGTCTGCGACGGAGCGTTGCCTCGGTTCCGCAACAAGCCGCTCGTCGTCGTCGGCGGCGGTGACAGCGCGATGGAAGAGGCCAGCTATCTCACCAAGTTCGCTTCGACCGTGTATCTCGTTCACCGACGCGGTGAGTTCCGCGCGAGCAAAATCATGGCCCAGCGCGTCATCGACAATCCGAAGATCACTGTGAAATGGTTCTCGGGCGTCGAAGAAGTTCTCGGCGACGAGAAGCTGGGAGTCACGGGTGTCCGCTTGAAGAACCTGCAAACCGGTGCGACGGAAGATGTCGCCGCGTCGGGGATGTTCTGCGCGATCGGCCACTCGCCCAACACCGACTTCCTCAAGGGACAGATCGCCACCGACGACAAAGGCTACGTCATCTACTCGGAGCCATTCCGCACGAACACCAGCGTCGAGGGCGTCTTCGCGGCAGGCGATGTCGCCGACAGCTACTACCGCCAAGCGATCACGTCCGCCGGAACCGGCTGCATGGCCGCCCTCGACGCCGAACGCTGGCTCGCAGGGCAGGGCGTGCATTGAGTGAGACAACCTCGTTTCACCGCAAGCCAAAGTCGCCTTCATCGCTCCGCGTGAAGAGAGCCGAAGTCGAGTAGACTGGGTTTGAGCGATCAGCCCCGAACTCGCGCACGGCTGTCTTCACGCGGAGCGATGAAGGCGACTTTGAACAGACGCAATGATGCGGTGCTAGCCGACAGCATGCCGACATGGAGTAGTACGACGCAGATGGTGGCAGCGTCTCACAGGTATTCGCTCAACCCGCGTCGCTCCAGTTCCGCAACGAGTTGTTTGATCGAGTCCTCATTCCGCTTATCCGCAACCAGCGTCGCGGTCGGAGTATGGACAACGATCAAGTCCTTCACGCCGACGAGCGCAATCAGGTGATCGCTCGTCGATCTCACGATGCAGCCGGACGAATCGACTTCGCAGACGAGACCCTCGACGGTATTGCCGTTGCCACCGGATTGCATCAGTCGCGGCAATGCCTGCCAGCTTCCGACATCGTCCCACTCGAACGGAGCCTCTAACACGCAGACGTGCGAAGTCTTTTCAAGGACCGCGTAGTCGATCGAGATCGACGGCATCTGCGGGAACTCGGCTTCCAATTGTTCGGGCCACTCGGGCGAACCGATCGCCGCTCGCAGTCTGTTCAGCCGCTGAGAGATTTCCGGCGCGAACGTCGTCAGCGCGTCAAGAATCGCCTGAGCGCGCCAAACAAAAATACCGCAGTTCCAGTAGTACTCGCCCGACGCGGCATACCGCGCGGCGGTCAGTTGGTTCGGCTTCTCTTGAAAGCTGAGGACTCGAAACGTGGGCCAACCTGTGACCGGTTCTTCCTCAGCAGGACGGACTGCACCGGCGTCCGTCGCAGTCATCCGCACCGGCTCACCACGTTGGATGTAGCCGAAGCCGGTCGCCGGATAAGTCGGCTCAATCCCAAACAGGACCAGCGAGCAAGGCTCACGCTCGACGAGTGCCTCCGCTTCTCGAACGGCCTGCTGGAACATCGCGATCGGTTGAATGACGTGATCGGCGGGCATCACGAGCATCGTGGCATCGGGATCGACCGCGAGCAGTTGAATCGCCGCCAGCCCGATGCACGGCGCAGTGTTGCGTCCGCACGGCTCAACCAAGATGTGCGACGTGGCAACCTCGGGGAGTTGTCTCCCCGCCTCAACGGCATGTGCCGCGTTGGTCACAACCCATGTCCGTTCGACCGGCACCACAGGCGGACATCGCCCCGCCGTGTCTTGCAGCAGCGAGTTCGTTCCCGTGAACGTCAGAAACTGCTTCGGATGCCGTTGGCGACTCTGCGGCCAGAAGCGCGTCCCGCTTCCTCCCGCCATGATGACTGCATGCAGCATTGATCGACCTTATCGAGATGAACTCAGAACCTGAAGCAAAAGACAGAATGATGGATTACAAAATGATGAAAGGCAGAAGAAGTAGCCATCTGAACAGGGCCATCACCGCCCCGTCTTCATCATTCTGTGCCCCATCATTTTGCCTTTCTCGCCCCGCACTACTGAAGCCGCCCGCGCACATGTTCGACGATCTCGCTGATCGGCACGCGGACTTGTTCGAGCGTGTCGCGATCGCGGATCGTCACGGTGTCTCGCTTGCCTGCTTCACCGGCCATCGTGTCGCCATCGACGGTGATGCAGAACGGCGTGCCGATCTCGTCCATGCGGCGATAGCGGCGACCGATCGCGGCTTGCTGGTCGTACTCGACAGCGATGCCCGCCTTCTTGAACGCTCGATAGATTTCGGCGGCCTTATCGGGCTGACCGTCCTTCTTCGTGAGCGGGAAGACGGCGACTTTCACCGGAGCCAGCTTCGGATGGAACTTCAGGACGAGTCGCTCCTGCATCACACCTTTGTCGTCCGGCTGCTGATCCTCGTGATACGACTCGCAGAGGAACGCGAGCGTGGCGCGGTCGCATCCGGCGGCCGGCTCGATCACGTGCGGCAGATAGCGTTCGCGAGCCTGTTCATCGAAGTAGCTCAAATCGCGACCGCTGCCGACGTACTTCGGCTTGCCATCGGGACCGGCCTCCACCACCAACTGCCCGTCCTGCTTGCAGAGCTTCCCTTCGGAGTGTGACCGCAGATCGAAGTCACCGCGATGCGCGACTCCTTCCAGCTCACCGAACGATCCCGCTTCGAGGAACGGGAATGCGTATTCGAGGTCCGCCGTACCGACCGAGTAGTGAGCCAACTCTTCCTTGGCGTGTTCACGCAGAATGAGGTTGCTCGTCGAGATGCCGTGGTTGATGTACCAGTTGTAGCGCCGGTCGCGCCAGTACTGATACCACGCGAACGATTGAGTCGGATGGCAGAAGAATTCCATTTCCATCTGCTCGAACTCGCGCGAGCGGAAGGTGAAGTTGCGCGGAGTGATCTCGTTGCGGAAGCTCTTGCCAATCTGAGCGACGCCGAAGGGGATCTTCACGCGGCTGGAGTCGCAGATGTTCTTGAAGTTGACGAACATCCCCTGCGCGGTCTCGGGACGCAGGAAGGCCATGTTCTCTTCGCTGCGCACGGCACCGGTGTAGGTCTCGAACATCAGATTGAAGTCGCGCGGTTCGGTGAGCTGGCACTTGTCGTGTTGGCCGGGTGTCTTCGAGGGCTTGATCGGACACTCGCTCGTCGAGATATGGTCGGCACGGAAGCGGCCTTTGCACTCGCGGCAGTCGATCAGTTTGTCGGCGAACAGGTCGTAGTGGCCCGACACCTTCCACACCTGCGGGTGCATCACGATCGACGATTCGAGGCCGACCATGTCGTAGCTCGACGGCGCACCGGGGAGCGTCGAAACCTCGTCGTGCGAGGTAATCATGTCGGCCCACCACGCCTGCCGCACGTTGCGTTTCAGCTCGACACCGAGCGGCCCGTAGTCCCAGAAGCCGTTCAGCCCGCCGTAGATTTCCGACGATTGAAAGACAAACCCGCGCCGCTTGGCGAGAGCCACGATCTTGTCCATACGATTTTCGACAGCCATGTCGGGAAGCCTTTCGGAGCAGCCTGTTGAGTCACGTAGGGTAAGCGTCTCGCTTGCCCGTCAGTGCAGTTGGAAAAAAGGGCAAGCGAGACGCTTACCCTACGTTGGAACAGCTTTCGGAATTGAGTCCGGGGTCAAGATTGGGGCCGTGATCGTGATCGCATGCGTCGTCTTGTCGTACTCAGGAACGAAATCAAACAGGTCATACGTCGCGGCGCGAGTGACTTGTTCTGCGAAGCCCAGTCGCAGGCAGTTACGTCCGCCGCGACTCATTTGCAGCGCTTCATCAATCGCCTCGGAGTCATTGTCCACGGGAGCCGCCGCGCGGAACCAGTAGTGGTCGAGAGCCAGTTGCGTTTGATCGTCGTCGCAGTCGAAGTCGTCGCCGACGCCGAACTCATCAGCCCAGACCTGCAACCGGTGGCAGATGCCTCCCGCACAGAGGACATCTTCCAGCGACACTTGCCCCATCGTCCCCGCGCAGATCAGATGGATCGGCCGCGTATCGGCGACAAGAACATTCACCACGGCTTGCAGGTTCACGAACGAGCCGATCAGGATGCGATCCGCTTCTTGAGCGTGCAGCAAGGCCCGTGTTCCATTCGACGTGGTGAACACGACCGTCTTATCGGCCACCACTTCCGAGGTGTACGCGAGCGGATTGTTATCGAGGTCAAAGCCATCGATTAGCACTCCCTCACGCTCGCCCCCCAGCAGCACGCTCCCCGCCGGAAAGCCACTCGCCAGGGACCGCGCTGCATCCACTTCGCCCACGGGAAGCACGGCCTTCGCACCACTCGCCAGCGCATGAACAATGGTCGTTGAGGCCCGCAGAATGTCCAAGACGACGGCGATTCCGCCTCGAACTTCCTCCGGCTCAAACAGCTTCGGCAGCAGATGCACTTTCACTTCGCGAGTCATGCGGCGGATGATAGGAAAAGGCCACGCAGCCTGCCAGCAATGCTGTTCGAGACCAAAGGCATCACCGTTTTCAACAGGGCCATCCCCTGGTTGGGTCTGTGAAACCAGTAGGGTGGGACCAGCGGCGCTTCGCCGCGCCGGCCCACCATGATTTTTCGACGTTTCCCAATGGTGGGCCGGCGCTCGAAGCGAGCTGGTCCCACCCTACGTTGAAATAGGCGATGGCCCTGGCGAGCCTGCCGCTGAAGTACAAAGCAGCGCGTTCACGACGTATCTTCCGACTCGGGAACCACCAACTCGGACGGTCGAGCAGGATCGTCACGGGACGTGATACCTGTCCCTACTCGTACTGGAGTCTCATCGTGACGCGTATGCCTCTCAGAAGAATGGTGATTGTTTGCTGTCTGCTTCTCCTCGCTGAGCAAACAGTCTCGGCGCAGGAGGACATTCGCGAGTTGAAACTGCGCGACTGGGCACCGCGCTCGATGCTCGTGACCAAGACGACCCTCGTCGAGAAGCCGCGCTTTCCCGTCATCGACATTCACAATCATCTGGGCGGAGGCAAACAAACGCTCACGCCCGAGCGAGTGCAGCGATACCTCACCGAGATGGACGAAGCGGGCGTGAAGACCGTCGTCAATCTCGATGGCGGTTGGGGTGAGCGGCTCAAGGAGACAGTCGCCGCGCTCGAGGGGACGCATCCCGGCCGCTTCGTCACGTTCGCGCTGGTCAACTTCGACGGGATCGACAACGCCGACTGGAGCGACCGCGAGGCGAAGCGGCTCGACGAGAGTTTTCTCGCGGGGGCGAAGGGCTTGAAGATCGACAAGCGGCTCGGGCTGATCTGGCGTTACAAGTCGGGGCAGCTCATGCCGGTGGACGATCCGAAGCTCGACCCGGTCTGGGCGATGTGTGCCAAACACAAGCGGCCCGTGGTGATTCACGTCTCGGACCCGGCGGCCTTCTTCACGCCGCTCGACAAGAACAACGAACGCTGGCACGAATTGAACGAGCACCCCAACTGGCTCTTCTTCGATGAAGGGGGAAAATATCCGAAGCGGCGGGAGATCCTCGACCAACTCCACCGCGCGATCGAGCGGCATCCGCAGACGACGTTCGTCAACACGCACTTCGGCAACAACGCGGAAGACCTCGCCGCCGTCGCCGAGAAGCTCGACAAGTATCCGAACATGCTGGTCGATTTCGACGCCCGCATCTCGGAACTCGGGCGGCAGCCGTACACGGCCCGGCGGTTTTTCGTGAAGTATCAGGACCGCATCCTGTTCGGCACCGACACCACTCCGCGCCGCGACGCCTTCCGTATCTACTACCGCTTCCTCGAAACCGACGACGAGTATTTCGATTGCTCGGCCAGCCATCACCGTCAGGGTTTCTGGCCGATCTACGGCATTCACCTTCCCGACGAGGTACTCGAAAAGATCTACCACAAGAACGCCGAACGAGTCCTCGGTCTGACTCCGCCCGCTGACGTGTGCAAGCCACCGGCCACAACATCGACCACGCCCGCCGCACCCGCCGCGCCGACGAACACACTTCGTGTCCGAGCAACCGACGACTTCGAGGTCACCGGCGACGGACAGGCCGCCGCGTGGAACAAGGCCGAGTGGCAGTCCCTCTTCCGCCGCAATGGAGCCGGGGAGCCGCTGGCCGAAGAGCCAACAAACCGTACGCGCGTGAAGCTGCTCTACTCCGCGAAGGGCCTTTACGTTCTGTTCGATGCGGCCGACCAGAAGCTCACGGCGACGTTCGACCGCGACTTCGCCAACCTCTGGGAAGAGGACTGCTTTGAACTCTTCCTCTGGCCGGACGAGAAGCAGCCGAACTATTTTGAATACGAAATCTCACCGCTCGGCAAAGAGCTGCCGTTGATGATCTCGTCACAAGACGGCCAGCGCCGCCGGTGGCAACCGTGGTACTTCGATCAGGACGGCGGCGAAGCCTCACGCAAAACCCGCCGAGCCACCTCGACCACCGGCCCCAAACAATCGGGAGCCACGATCCAAGGCTGGCAGGCCGAAGTCTTCCTCCCCTACGGCATGCTGCAACCCCTAACCAACGTCCCTCCCAAACCCGGCTCGAAGTGGCGAGCCAACCTCTACCGCATGGACCACGACGAAGGCCGCCCCTCCGCCTGGAGCTGGGTTCCCGTCACCCGCAGCTTCCACGAACTCGCCAAGTTTGGAACGCTGGTGTTTGAGTAGCGGGCAGGAGAACATGACGCACCCTGCGTCACTTGGCTTCGAGTAACACCAAATCGGGCTGCCAAAAATGAACTTTGTCGCACTCGACTTTGAGACTGCAAACGAATGCGCTGATAGTGTCATGTCCATCGGCTTGACGACTGTCTCGGATGGGAAGGTGGTGGCCTCAGCATATCATCTGATTCGACCGCCAGAACTACGGCTCGGATATTGGCAGGCAAAGCAGCACAGACTTGGGGAAGGTCTTGGGGAAGAAGATGTCAGAGATTCACCAACTTTTGGTGACCTGTGGCCCTCCATTCGGCATCTGATTGAAGGCAATTTGATTGTCGCTCACAACGCTGACAGCGCCGATATGCGCTTTTTGCGTGGTTGCCTTCAGACGTATTCCATCGACGTGCGGAAAATCACATACCTTTGCAGCCTCGCCTTGGCAAGGCGTGCATGGCCTGAACTACCTAATCATGGTGTGAAAGACCTCGCTGCCCACTTTTCCCTGAAACACGAACACCACAACGCTGCCAGCGATGCTCGTGTTGCGGCAGAAGTTGTTTTACTCGCCGCCGAAAAACATGGACACACCTGCCCATTGCAACTCGCCAATTATTTGGGGGTGAGTATCGGAGAGATTCTTTCTCGCGATGAATGCCTGCCATGTTCCTCGTCACCGATGGCACGAACGCCACGGAACAGATCATCAATTGTAGACGACCTTGTGTTGCCCGATGACTACGACATTTCACAGCATCCGTTCTTCGGGAAGAACGTACTATTCACTGGAATGCTTCAATGCTTTTCAGAGAAACAAGCCGGGGCATTCATTGCTCGGTTCGGCGGTAATTACAAGACGAATTTCACCAAGAAGATTCACTATCTGGTGATCGGAACAGTTGAGGAAGGGTATCCTGAAACTAGGAAACCCAAACAAGCCCGAAAGCTGAAAGAAGACGGTGGCGAAATCCAAATTATCTCCGAAGCTGAATTCCTAGAGCTTCTTTTTTCTCCTGTCATGCCAAGAACTGAGGGTGAATGAATTGCAGGAAGAACTTTATAGCTCAGAACCGACGGAAACTGACGACGCGCCCGGCGCTTCCGCAACCCCGATTCAATGGCTCTTGAGAAGCTATGAAACAAGCGTGGAATGGAAAGCCAAGGCGAAGGATGTATTTTTTTCGGTGAATGGCGATAGCAATCTCGCTCGAAATCGGGTTGCTGGAATCGTTCGCAATTACTTCATCGAAAACAAGAATCGGTTGGAGCCGGAAGATATCGGACGATGGAAAGACGGGGAGAATGTCGTCGAGAAAGTCCGGGTCGTGCCGCCGAAGATTTCAGAGTCGAACTCTACCTATGTCGATTGGGTATACATTGCGGACTTTCTCCTGCTTCCTTTTATTTCACCGCAAGATGAGCTTGACGCGGAAAATCAGCGTCGAGAAACAGAGTTTGACAATGCCATGCGTTCGTACAAAAAGCGGTTGACTGTTGAGGACGCTCGTGAATCAATTCGTCGTGATTCGCTCTCAACTGACGCTGCAATTCTGGAATCTCTCAAGAGCCGCCATCCAGATGCTTCGTTGGCAGCGATCAAAGTGGCCCGCAAACTAGAGAAAGAAAATGTGTTAGAACCGAAGGCACGAGAGCCAATGAAACCTGCTCCGATGCCGCCCTTCAAGCCATTGTATTTTCCAAGTGTGAAATAGTTGTGTAGTCCAGTAGGTCAGGCTGTTCCAGGCTCATTCAGGGCAAGATTGCGAAGACAATTCAGGCACAGCCTGACCTACGCGAACGATGCCACCCACAACTCAAACCGAAATCATTTGGCGGCGTTGGTTCGGCCCCCGAGTTTGGTGTCCAGCGCGAAGAGGCCCGGTCCCGTAAGGAAGATCGCGACGAAGCCGACGAGGTAGAGGAACGCCATCTCGCCGCTGTTCGCTCCGCTCAGCTTGCCGCCGTGGACCAGAAAGAACGCCACGGCCATTGTGACCGCGCCGCCGAGGGCCGCCAGCCTCGTGAAGGCTCCGAAAATCAGCAGGACCGAGCAGACGACCTCACCGAACACGGCTAAGGCCATGCTGGTCGTGTGCCCCACACCAAGCGGATCGGGAAATGTGGCGGCCTTCTCGGAGAACGTCATCAACTTGCCCCAACCGTGCGCGGTGAGCATCTGCGTTCCGAGTGCGACTCGCAGCAAAAGAATCGCGAGACTGGTACTCGTGGGGACGAGATCGAGTTGAAGTCGGCGGATGAAGAAGTTCATGGGGGGTTCCTGCGATGAGTTGTCGGGTTGATGAATCGTTACCGGCGAATCGACTCGTGCTTGAGGGCCTTGCCGGCGAGTGCTCCGGTCGGTTGGCCTTCGTGGACGGCGGGGATGCCGTTGACGAAGACGTAGCGGACGCCGGTGGCGTAGTGATGCGGCTCTTCGTAAGTCGCGGTGTCGAGGTACTTGGCTGGATCGAACACGACGACATCGGCCGCGAAGCCCAGTTTCAAATAGCCGCGATCTTTGAAGCCGATGATGTCGGCCGGGAGACCGCTCGCGCTGCGAACGGCCTGCTCGACGGAGAGAACTTTATCGAGCAGCGCGTAGCGGCCGATCTTGCGTGCGAACGTGCCATAGTTGCGGGGATGAGGCCGATCGGGACCGGGGAGGTACGAGCGGCCGTCCGACGCGGTGGCGACCCACGGCAACTGCATCGCGAACCGCACGTCCTCTTCGCTCATCGAGAAATTGACGACCGCCGCTCCGCCCAACTTCACGACTTCCAACGCGATGCCGAGCGGCGACTTCTGTTCGGTCTCAGCGATCTGCTTCACGCTCTTACCGACCCAGGTCTGTCGCGGCTTGAACCGGGCGATCACGACCGCTTCACCACCCGCCGCGCGGTCGATGCTGCGTTGCACGTCCTTCCGCAGACGAGGCCCCGCTTCGGGATCGTCCATCCGCGCGAGCAACTCTTTCGAGCCACCCGATCTCGCCCAAGTTGGGAAGAGGGTCGCTTCGAGCGACGTACTCGACGCCGTGTAAGGGTACTGGTCTGCCGTGACGAGGCGTCCCTCTTTTCGAGCCGCTTCGATCTGCGCGGCTGCTTGCCGGATCAGGCCCCAATTCTCGGAGCCACTCGCCTTGAAGTGTGAGATATGAACGGGGCACTTCGCCGTCTGGCCGATCTGCATGGCTTCGGACACCGCCGCGAGCAACTCCGTTCCCTCGCCTCGAATGTGGCTGGCATAGATCCCGCCGTGCGAGCCGACGGCCGTGGCGATCTCAATCAACTCGGAGGTCTCGGCATAGACGCTCGGCACGTAGATCAACCCGGTGGACATCCCCCACGCACCGTCCTGCATTGCCCGGTCGGTGAGCGACTTCATTCTCGCCATCTCATCCACCGTGGCACGCCGATCGACATTGCCGACGACCTGTTCTCGCAGCGAGCCTTGAGGCAGCAGGTGAGCGACATTGGTACCCGCTCCCGCGAGATTGACCTTCGCATAGAACGCGGCAACATCAACGGGACCGCTCCCGCAATTGCCCGTCACCGAGGTCGTGCAGCCCTGAATGGCATAGTTCACACCAGCCCGCAGCGTGGGCGAGACAACCTGATCGTCACTGTGCGTGTGCAGGTCGATGAACCCCGGCGCGACGTACAACCCGGTGCAATCAATCACACGATCCGCCGACTTCACCTCGAACTTGCCGACACCAACGATCTTGTCTCCCCGAATCGCCACATCACCAACCTGCCCCGGCGAACCACTCCCATCAAACAACGTCCCGCGCCGCAGCACGAGGTCGGCTTGAATCGGCTCAGCCCCGTTCAATCTCACAGGGGCCAACGCGAGGAACGCGATCAACAAGGAGGCAACAGGAACTCGCATCAGTCGAGCCTTCATGCTGGTGAAATTCTCAAAGGCGAAGGAATTGGAACGCCCGACTCCACAACGACTGTTTAACCGCGTGGGCAACGCCCCGCGCGTTGAGCGACGTTGTAGCCGGTCTTGCCATCGACGCGCGGGACGTTGCCCACGCGGTTAAACGAAGCCGTCTTGACCTCGCAAGGGAGAAGCCAGAAGACGGAACACTGATCTCCGCTAATCTTCGCTGATCCAAATCAGTGCAGATCAGTGTTCCAAATTCTTCATTCTTCGCCCCCAGCGCAGCCCGCAAGACGTGAGGCGTTCCAACGGCTCACTTCGACGATCCCGCCGGTTTCGATTGCTTCTGGCGGTTGAGGTCTTTGGTGAACTGCTCGAACGCTTTCTTGTACGTCGGCGGGACGTTGGTGCGACGCGATTCGATTTGGTTGACCTCGCGTTGCGGGGAGTTCTCGCCGGTGCGTTTGGTGCCGCCTTTCTTCAGATCAAGCGTCTTCAGCATCTCTTCAAACTGTTCGCGGCGCGCGGCCGATTCGGGGGTCTCTTCGATCGCGTTCGACTTCTCCAAATGCTTGCCAAGTCGTTCGGCGAAGCGTTTCATTTCCGCTTCGGTCCAGCCAAGTTGTTCGAGCAACTCGGGATCGACATCGCCTCGTTCCAATTCCTTCTGCAAGCGCTTCAAGACCAACTCGGTTGCCTGCTTGTTGTACTCCAAGTTGGCCGCTTCCTCTTCGAGTGCCGCCGCTTCATCATTGCTCCCCGCGTCGGGGAGTTCGCCACCCTTGCCGGGTGTCGCGCTGCCGCCTCCTTGACCGGACATCTTGCCGGGCTGTGAGCTTCCCTTGCCACTCTTGCCCGACGGCTTGCCGCCGGGTGACTTCCCGCCGTCTTGGCTTTCGGCACTTTTGCCAGCCCCCTTGTCTCCGGGCTTGTCTCCGGGCTTGTCGCCTTGTCCCGGTTGATCGTCCGGTTTGGAAGGAGCTTTGTCGGACTCCGGTCCCGCAGGCTTGTCCGCTTTGTTTTTATCGGCCTGGTTGTCGGCAGGCTCTTTGCCTCCGTTGCCGTCTCCCGGCTTTGACGAGTCCGCCGACGGCTTACCGGTCTCGCCGGGCTTGCCGCTGTTGGAAGAGGATTTGCCATCCGACGGCTTGCTGTCGGAGGCGTCACCCGGCTTGCCATTCTTGCCGGGCTTCGAGCCTTGTCCGGGCTGTTGCTTGTCTTCGGACGGCTTGGAACTCGAGTCCTTCGGCTGCTGCTTGCCCGGCTGCTTGCCAGCCTCACCCGGTCCCTTTTGCGGGCTGGGTTTGCCGGTCTGGTCGGGTTTGTCCCCTCCCGTTTCGCCGTCGTTGTTCGAGTCGTTCGTCTTCTGGTCCTTCTTGTTCGCCGGGGCCTGTTTCTCGTCGGCGGTCGGTGAGTCCTGCTCCTTCTTCGGAGACTTGGATGCAGGAGGCTTGTCGCCCGGCTCGGACGGGGGTTGTTCATTCGGCGCGGCGTTCGGTTGTTTGCCCGGTTGAGGCTGCTTGCTTGTTTTTTTGTCGCCAGCCTTGGGCGGTGTCGCGTCATTCGTGGCGGGAGCGTCCTCGGGTTTGGGATCACCGGGGCGCGTGTTCGGCTTGTCCTTCGAGTCGGGCTGAGGCGCATCGCCCGGCTGAGGAGTCGGCTTCGTTTTCGGATCGGGCTGAGGTTTGGCCGGCCCCTTGTTCTTGCCGTCGCCCGGTTCGGGTTTCGCATCGGGAGATTTGGGAGCCGGTTCGCGCGGTGCGTTCTGGCCTGTCTCGCCGGGTTGTTTCTTTGTGTCCTTGGAAGGAGGCGCGTTCGGATCGGGCTTGTCTTCCGCACCGGGCCGCTTGTCATTGGGACTCTTGCCGGGAGTTTTTTCGTTCGGCTTGCTCTTGTCTGAGTTGCTTGCATCCGGCTTGTTCTTGTCCGGTGCCGCGGCCTCGTCGGCCGTGTCGTTCTTGGGCGTATCGGCTCCCTGCGGTCCCTTGTTCTCGTTCTGCTTCGCGGGCGAGTCACTTGGCTTGGAAGCGTCCTTTGTGCCGGGACCGTTCTTGTCAGGTTCATCCGGTTTGGCGGGTGCCTCGCCCGGCATCGGCTCTTTGGGCTGAGTCTGTTCCGAGTTGGTGCGATCTTTGTTCGGCTGATTTTTCTTGGGCGAGTCGGGTTTGTCCGACTTGTCCTGATCGCGAGCAGGCTTCTCTGGCGACGGTTTCACTGAGGAGTCACTCGGCTTGGGAGCGTCGCCCGGCTTCGGCAGCGGTTCCTTCGGAGCATCGCCCGTGGTCGGCTCATCGTTAGACGGAGTCTTGCTGTCCTTCGTCGCGTTCGGCTTGGAAGACTTCTGTTCCGTTGAGTTCTCTCCGGGCTTCGTGTCTTTCGACTTCGGATCAGGCTCGTTCTCGGGAGGCATGTCGGACTTGGGGCTGTCGCCGTTGGAAGTCGGTTCCTTGGAACCGTTCGCGTCCTGAACAGCCTGGTCCGGTTTCCGATCCTTCGACTTCGAGTCCTCGCGGTTCTTGCGATTGTTGACGAGCTTCTCAATCACCTTTTCGTCGTCGGCCCCGTCGGGACTGAGCGGTGTCGGCTGCTCGCTCTGGCGGGAGTTCGTTCCGTCCTGGGAGCCAGCCTGTTTCGTGCCGTCTGTCTTGGGACGATCTTGTTTTGGAGCATCGCTCGGCGGCTTGGTTCCGTCCTTGGTCTTGTTGTCGCCGGTCTTGTTGTCACCCGAGCCGTCAGCGGTCTCAGACGGCTTCGAGTTGGAGTTAGGATCGCGCGGCGACTTCTCCTTGGGTGGACTGTTTCCCTGGCCATCGGCTCCCGACTTGCCGTCCTTGCCGGAGGTCTCGTCCTTCGAGGGCTGTGCGTTGTCGCGCGGCATCGGGTCGCGATCGGGCGGTTCGTTCGGCATCGGATCACGCGGCGGATCGTTGGCGGCGACCTCTTGTTGAGGCGGCTGACCGGGGCGTCCTTCGTCGTTCTGGTCCTGCTGCGCCTCGGCCATGCGTTGGTCGCGTTGCTGCCGATCATCGGCCAGTTGTTTTTTCGCGGCCTTGTCGCTGATCGGCTCGATGATCGTCACCTTGAGTCGCGGCGTGTTCCGGCGATTGGAACGCGGCTGCTTGTTGTCGAAGGCTTCGACCCAGAACTCGATCACGTCGCCCGTGTTCAGCGCGAGACGGTCCAGCGCGAGATCGTGTTTGAGCAACACGCGCGACTGCTTGGTGTCGGAGAGTGAATCCTTGAGGATCGACTGGCCCAACTTTTCGACATGCAGGTTGATGTGACTCAGTTCAAAGTCGGGATCGCGGGCTTGGATCAGCAACGGGATGGTCGCGTTGGCGGGAGCCTCCAGATCGCGAACCGGTTCCAGCAGTGCGATCTCGGGCGGCAGATCGGGACGGATCGCGATGCCGTAGACGATCGGAGCGGGGTCTTCGGCACCGCTGGCCGTCTTGCATTGGATGCGGTAGTGCTTCGAGTACGACGTGCCGTCCGAACGGAAGGCCAGCGTCCACTTCGCGTCGAGATGCCGTCCGTCGCTGGAGACGGTCATCGGCAGGTCGTCTCCCAACGGCGCCGCCGTCGGCTCATCCAAGAACTGGATCGAGGCCGACTTCACCGGGATGTTGGTATGCGCGGTCAGTGTCGCTTTGACCCCTTCCCACGACTCAATCTGTCCGCCCGCTTGTTCCGTCGGCTCGAGCTTCATGTAGCCGGGGAATTCCAGCCGCACTTTGTCGGGAGTCGCGGACGGCGGCTGCTCGACTGTGATCCGGTACGTCTTCGATTCGGCGTCTCCCGCGCGGACGACATACGTCACGTCTTGCAGCAGTCCTTGGCCAGTCTCCCCGACGAGCACGCCTTTGAAGCGAGTCTGCCCCTCGGCGTCGGCTCGCAGTTCGACCGGCTCATCACGGAACTTGCCGTCGCTGGTCGTGTAGTGGACGAAGATTTTTTCGGGGATCACGCCGCCGAGGTCCGCGATGATTTCGACGCGCGAACTGGGGGTTCTCGCCACAACAGTCACATCGCCGGGGAGGACGTTCAGAATTTCGGTGCTTGTCGCCAGTTTGACATCTTTTCCTGGAAGCAGGCCGCGCCAGATCGAGTTCGAGATGTCTTTGGGCGAGAGCAGGGCATAGACACAGAACAGCACGATCACCGCGAGCAGCACCGACGCGGTTCTCATGAGCGGCCGATGATCGACGACCTGAGTCACATCGACTTGCTGCAACTGCACAGCCGCCTGACGTTCCAGTGTCTTCATCACCGAGGCATTGATCTCGCGCCCAGCCGCTCGCAAATCGACGAGGTTCAGCAGGCTGCTCTTCAGCGACGGGTCGGCCTTTTCGATCTCGCGCGCGGCGTAGAGTCGGTTGACCGACCGCATGTAGGGGAGTCCGACCTTCATCACCAGCCAAGCGACCGTTGCCGCGACCAACGTGAGCAGCAACAGCCACCGGAACGCGACACCGAACCCGCCGGGGATGACCCACTGATCGAGGACGACGAACGTCAGCAAGTAGCCGAGAAACATCGCGGCGACACCCGCCAGCGCGACGAGCAAATCGGTGGACTTGATCGACGAGCGCGTCTTCTGAAGCTTCAGATCGACGTACTCGTCAAAATCGACATAACGGGCAGAATTCGCGGAACCGGTCGTGATCGACATGGTGCGTCGTCCCTTCGTGCGAAATGATCCGGCAAGTTTTCTTGGAGTGGCCGTTGGTGAGGAAGTCGCGATGAACTCGTTTCACCTCGTGGGACAAAGCGAGGCATTTCTGAGGTTCTTCCTCCGAAGGGCTAACGCCCAAGAACCGGGGGGCTTACGCCGCCCCGCTCAGATGTCTCAGTACAGCCCACATGCTTAAACGAAAAGGCACCTCCGCATGGCGGCGTCACCATAACCATTCATCGACGCCTCGTCTGCCAGAAATGTTCCCGAGGCTGGCAGAGTCCGATTAAAACGCCCAACCCGGCCGACTCGGGTAACTCTCGCGAAAAGCGACACTCTCGAAGTCCGGCTTTTCTGAAAGCCGGACTTCCTCGCTGGAGTGGCCTCGTCTACGGAGCGGGCTTCACAACAGAACCTCAGCCCCCAAACGAAGTCCAGCTAACGGAGCTAACAGTCTGCTGAAAATCGTAACTTGGACGGCCCCGTCCGAGCGATGTCTCGTTGCGAACGGACGGACGAGGGCGTCCATCCTACGTTTTTTTACTGGCTGATAATCCGGACTTCTGAACACCCCGCATCACGTCACCGCTTGCGGTTCTCGCGCAGGAGCGGGGCGAGTTCCTCTTGGAAGTCGTTCACGTCTTGGAACTCGCGGTAGACCGAAGCAAACCGGACGAACGCCACTTTGTCGATCCGCCGGAGCGACTCCATCACCTTCTCGCCGATCTCGCGCGAGGGGACTTCGCGGTCGAAGTTCTCGTACAGCGAGGCTTCGATGTCGGAGACGATGGCCTCCAAGTCGGCATCGCTGATCGGCCGTTTGTAGCAGGCTTTTTCCAAGCCGCGTTTGATCTTCTCGCGATCAAACGTGATGCGTGAGCCATCTTTTTTGATGACTTTCAGTGGCGTCTCTTCGATCTTCTCATACGTGGTGAAGCGGCGGTCGCAACTGAGGCACTTGCGCCGGCGACGAATCACAAACTGCTGACTGGCGCGTGAGTCGATGACGCCCGTTTCTCCATGCCGACAATACGGACACATCATGGTCGCTCACTCCTTTGGAACTCTCGACTCCCTGAAACCCGTCTCACTCGGGTAGCGGTTGTCCCTTTGTTTCGGGAGCGAACGGCAGCACCACGAGCCCGAGCAGGAAGAACACACACATCGTGACCCCGGCATAGCGCATGGCCATCACTTCTCCATGATGGCCGAACGTCTTGTCCGCCAGATATCCGAGCAACAAGGGACCGGCCGCAGCCAAGTATCGTCCAACGTTGTAGCAGAATGAGGTCCCCGTGCTACGAAGCCGCGTTGGAAACAGCTCCGGCAAATAGATCGCGTAGCCACCGAACAGTGACAACTGGCAGAAGCCCATGATGGGGATCATCCAGAAGACGTGCGAGAACGACGTGAGACACCAGAACACGCTGGCGGTCGCCACGAACGCGAGTGAGAAGGCCAGCGCGAAGGCTGGTTTGCGGCCCGTCCGTTGCGTCAGTTTGCTGAACCCATAGATGCCGAAGAACGCGCCGATATTCAGCAGTAACCCATTCACACCCGCCCAGAACGTCAGCCGACTTTCCAGCTTCTTGTTGCGAGCCTTGATGGCGTCCACGTGCGGAATCTTTCCGTCTTTGAGTTCGATCGGCTCCGCTGCAAAGGCACGCCGAAGTTCTCGATCTTCCGCCGTCTGCGGCCGCTTGGCGTCCTGGTCGAGGAACTCCAGCACCGCCTCCAATGAGACCGGCTTGGATTCCTTTCCCAGTTTCAAGGCCGCGCCGTACAGAGCCTTCGCTTCGGGGACCACCATCGCGTTGGCATTGGCCACCAACTTTGCAATGTCGCCCATCGCATGCGAATGCTGGAGGAGGGAACGCACAAATTCGCTGTCGATTTTGGTGCCCCCCTCGGCACGGGCTTCGGCTTCAAACGTCTTGCGAAAGACCGAACGAACGAGTTCAAAACTAAAGAAGCCAATCCCCCACAAGCCGACCACTCCCGAGGTCGATAGCAACAGTCCGACGATGGCTCGCTTGCGAATCCAAGGCGTGCCCAACAGCTCCGCGATCGATCCGAGTTTCTGAGTCTTATCCGCCCGCATGGCCTTCCACTTTTCCGGCTCTTGAAGACGGCGACGAATGGCGAGAGCCAGCAGAGCAGGCAACGCACCGATTACGAACATGTAGCGCCACGGCTTCCATTCCCCCAGCATCTCGGCCGCCTCCAAAGGAGCCAGTCCCATGCTGACGAATGCGGCCGTGATGTTGCCTATCGCCGAGCAGGCTTGCAGCCAGCCCAGTGCGTGCGGTCGTGCTCGATCAGGCATGGTCTCGGCCACCAGTGCGATCCCGACCGCGAACTCGCCTCCGACCCCGAGGCCCGTCAAAAACCGATAGAAGACGAAATCCCAATAGCCAACGGAAGCGGCGCTCAAGCCGGTAAACATCGAGTAGAGCAGAATGGTGATCACCATTGTTTTGGCGCGTCCGTAGCGATCTCCCATGATCCCGAACACGATCCCGCCGGTGGCCCAGCCCAACATGAAGATCGTCGTCGCCAAGCCGCCAAAAAACTGGGCGTCCTGCGGGCCGTGCAGTTCCAGAATCGCGGGGCCGCGCGCTAGGTTAAACAACTGCTGGTCCATCGTGTCGAACAGCCAGCCCAACACCGATACCAACAGCACGAACCAGTGATAACGGTTCAGTTCCTTCCACCACGGGCCGGTGGAAAGAGAAGTCTCTTCAGCGGCTGGGGCACCTTCAAAACCGTGCATCGCGTTTCCACCTTCGTTTGCAGAGAGGTCGTTCGTCAGTCAGTCGGTGTCGTGGGCGGACAATACAACTGAATCCCCTTCAACCTGCAAGCGCCGGGGATGAATCAAGTCCCGCTGTCCCGCTCGCGTCGAGTTTTGGAAGCGGCCTCGGTATCCTGCGACCCCGCTGAGTTCTGGCGGACTTCGCGCCAGGGTTAGGCACCGCAAACCTGAGACCCCATCCCGCTTGCCGGGATGGGGAATGAGATGGAGAGCTAACGGGGGCAAGGCCCGTCGAAGCACGACCCCATCCGCCTCGTGCGGATGGTGAAGCAGATGATTCGGCGGGGACTTGCCTTCCAGCCGAAACATCTGCTTCACCATCCAGACGAGCTGGATGGGGTCGAGGAGAGACCGAACAACCCTCGACTAGCTCCCCGTCTCGCTCACCATCCGCACGAGGCGGATGGGGTCGGATTGCACCGGCGATCCGTGAGAGCCGGGAAACTTGAACACCCGACCAAACATTCAAAATCGTTTGCTCCCAGGATTGGCCTTTCGCGATGTCTCGCATTCAACAGTTGTCGGCCAGCGTCGTGAACAAAATCGCGGCGGGTGAGGTCATCGAGCGCCCGGCCAGCGTCGTGAAGGAGTTGCTTGAGAACAGTCTCGACGCGCTGGCGACGCGGATCGAAGTCGATGTCGTCGCGGGGGGGAGCGAACTGCTGCGGATCGTCGATGACGGCGAAGGGATCCATCCCGACGATCTTTTGCTGGCGGTGACATCGCATGCGACGAGCAAGATTCGCAGCGCCGACGATCTGTTCGATGTGCAGACGATGGGGTTTCGCGGTGAGGCTCTCGCGTCGGTGGCCGAAGTCTCACGATTGCGGATTCGGACACGAACGGCCGACCAACCGCACGGCATGGAACTGACGGTCGATCTCGGCAAAGTCTCACCGCCGCGCGAGTGTGGCTGTCCGCTGGGGACTCAGATTGAGATTCGCAATCTCTTCGAGAACACGCCGGTGCGGCGCAAGTTCTTGAAGACGGTCTCCACCGAGTTCGGTCACATCAGCGAGCAGTTCGCGCGAGTCGCACTGGCGAACCCGCGACTCCACATGGTGCTGCGTCACAACGACAAGCCGGTCTATGAACTCCCCGCGTCTGAGAAGCCGCTCGACCGCTTGAAGCTCTTCTTCGGCAGCGATCTGACCAACGATCTGATCCCGGTCGAGTCGCAACACAGCGGCGTCCGGATGTGGGGCTACGTGGGACATCCGAACAACTCGAAGTCGTCGCGCAAGCACCAATATCTCTTTTTGAACGGGCGCTGGATTCAAGACCGCTCGCTGATGTACGCCCTCACGGAAGCGTATCGCGGGCTGCTCATGATCGGTCGCCAGCCGGTCGCCTTCCTGTTCATCGAGCTGCCGCCCGATCGCGTCGATGTGAACGTTCATCCGACGAAGATCGAGGTCCGGTTTCAAGATGGCCAGCAGTTGTTCCGGCAGCTCCTGTCTATGATCCGCACGACGTTTCTGGGTCTTGATCTTCAGAGCCAACTGCGTGTCCCGGTTGGAGCGACTTCAAACGGAGGCGGCCTGCTGTCGGGCTTCGCACCTCCGGTCTCGCGGCCGCTGGAACGCCAGCGCGAACTGACCAACGACTTTGCCAACTTCATGACAAACCGCATCGGCGGCGGATCGAGTCCCACACGGATCGACACTCCGTGGGGCGGGTCTCCGAACCTGCCCGAGCCGTCGGTGACTGCTCACTCCCACTCCGCAGTCATCGAGAGGAAGTCGGACTCGCCCAACGAAAGTGGTGAAGAGGAAGCAGGGGCTAACGCCCAAGAGTGGCAAGCGGCGAAGAGCCAGGGGACTTACGTCCCCCGCTCGGAAGATCAGGCAGAAGATCAGGGGGAAGAGCAGGCGGGAGACCAACCGGGGACTCACGTCCCGCGTGTCGGGGAACAGGTCGCCGAGACCGCCGTCACGACCAACACCTTCGCCCCCAACTTCCGTGCGATGCAGATTCACGACTGCTACCTCGTGGTCGAGACGCCGGAGGGGATCACCGTCATCGACCAGCACGCGCTGCACGAGCGGATCATGTACGAATACCTGCGGGAACGAGTCCTCGCCGGAGCCGTCGAGTCTCAGCGTCTGCTCGTCCCGCAGCCGGTCGAAGTGACGGCCAAAGAAGCGTCGCTGCTCCTCGAACAGACCGAGTCCTTGAACAAGGTGGGACTCGGTGTTGAGGACTTCGGGAACGGCACGTTGCTGGTCTCGCGCTACCCGGCGATGCTGCGTCGCGTCGATTTACAGGAGCTGGTTCGGGGCCTGATCGAGACGCTCGACGGAGCCGGGACGAACGGAGTACAAACTTCGGCCCGCCGAGACATCCTCGACGAGTTGTTACACATGATGTCCTGCAAGGCGGCGGTCAAAGCGGGGCAGCGGCTGAGCCAAGAAGAAATCGACAGCCTGCTCGTCCAGCGGCATTTGATTCACGACGCTCACCACTGCCCGCACGGACGACCGACCGCCTTGTCACTCAGCCGGATGGAACTGGATCGCCAGTTCGGGCGGCTGGGCTAACAGCCGTAGGGTGAGCGCCTCGCTTGCCCGTGTTCCTCCTGATTCCTAGTCGCTCTCAGCGGCAACAAGAATTTGTAATTGCAAATTGGTAATTGAAAATTTCTAAATGAAAGACAGCCGTTCCAAATCACGCCTCGGCCCCGAAGTCACCTCTGCTTCTTCTTCATTTATCAATTTGAAATTACCAATTCACAATTAGAAATTTCCCCGCTCTCTCCACACCTCATCCTCCGACAGCCACCACCCATGATCTGCGTTTCCATCGCCCGCACCCGTCACAAAATGATTCTCGCCGAGCATCAGGCTCTGGCTCAACGCGGCGCGAAGCTGGTTGAATTGCGAGTCGATTGGATCGCGCGTGCCCCCGACATTCCGCGGCTGCTCAAGGACCGGCCGACTCCCGTCATCGTCACCTGCCGCAAGCGCGAGGACGGCGGCAAGTGGACCGGTACGGAAGATGAACGGCGCATAGTTCTCCGCACCGCGATCGTCTCGGGAGCGGACTACGTCGATCTGGAAGACACCATCGCGCGGTCAATCCCGCGTTACGGCAAGACGAAGCGGATCATCAGCCACCACGACTTCGAGTCCACTCCCGACGATCTCGATTCGCTGTGGATCGAGATGGCCGACATGCAGCCCGACATCATCAAGCTGGTGACGATGGCCAAGTCGCCGAGCGATTGCGTCCGGATGATGAAGCTCGTGGCGGAGGCCAAAATCCCGACGGTCGGCTTCTGCATGGGCGAGTTCGGGACGGCGAGTCGCGTGCTGTGCGGCAAGTACGGTTCGCCGTTCACGTATGCCTCGTTCAGTGCCGATCGGGAAGTGGCTCCCGGCATGTTGACCTTCCAAGAAATGCGCGATCTCTATCGCTTCGACGAACTCAACCGCGAGACCCAAGTCTTCGGTGTTCTCGGCGATCCGATCGGTCACAGCCTGAGTCCCCTGCTGCACAACACGGCGATGAAACAGATCGGCTTTAACGGCGTCTACCTGCCGCTGCGAGTCACTCCCGACCAGTTCTCGTCCACGCTCGATGCCTTCTCGTGGCTCAACGTGCGCGGCTACAGCGTGACGATCCCGCATAAGGAAGCGGCCCTCGCGAAAGCCAGTCGGTGCGAAGAGATCGTCCGCCAGATCGGTGCGGCTAATACGCTGTCGCTCGATGAGCACGGACAATGGGAAGCGGACAACACCGATTTCCAAGCGGCTCTCGACAGCCTCGAACTCGCGCTGCAACCGGGCGAGTCGCTCGAAGGGAAACGGATCCTGATGCTCGGTGCGGGAGGCGTCGCCCGCGCGATCGGTCTCGGTGTCACTCGACGCGGCGCGGTGCTGGTCATCGCCAGCCGCACGGCCGACCGCGCGCAGGCTCTCGCCGAATCGCTCGCCTGCCGACATCTCACGTGGGAGAACCGAGGCTCCGAGTTCGCCGACATCCTCATCAACTGCACGCCGATCGGGATGCACCCGAACGTCAACGAGACCCCCTTCCAAGAGAACTGGCTGCGCGACGAGATGATCGTGTTCGACACGATCTACAACCCCGAAAACACGCTGCTGCTGAAAGAAGCCCGCGTCCGTCAGTGTCGCACGGTGTCCGGCATCGAGATGTTCGTCCGACAAGCGGCCGCCCAGTTTCAACGCTTCACCGGCCAACCCGCTCCGCTCGAAACATTGAAGGAATCGCTCCGCCAAGGAATCTCAGCGGCGAAGGGATGATTGTCGGTCGAACTGTCGTAGCACGGGCGGCCCGCCTGTGCCTTCCAAATTTCACAGCGCGGCTTTGAGCCGCAACCAAAACTTGAACAGAAGAAAACGAAGGGAACAAAGGGACTCACGGCTCTTCCCCGTTTCAAAGTAGTTGTCCCGTCCCTATCGGGGACACTCGCAGGGGAGGAACCCGACATGATCTCGGAGTTGCACTGCGCTACCGTAGTCCCGTCGCTCCGCCGACGGGACGCGAGTCACGATCGGAAACTTGTGGCACACGTC
>JAYTGQ010000697.1:0-1362 GCA_043733345.1 Schlesneria sp. | reverse complement strand
TTTGGAAGAACCGGGGGGCTTACGCCGCCCCGCTCAGACACCCCTCACTTTGTGCCGCGGGAGGTATAAAGTCCGGCTTTCGGAAAAGCCGGACTTCTTTCAGAGGGTTGTCGGCGTGGGGCATCACACAGGAGAGCTTCGGTGCGACTGCTGAGCTTCAACATTCACAAGGGGATTGGTGGCCGGGACCGGCGTTATCGGCTCGGTCGCATCTTGGATGTCATCGACGCCGAGGCTCCCGATCTCATTTGTCTTCAAGAGGTGGACCGACTCGTCCGTCGCAGCCGCCTCGACGACCAACCGCGCTTGTTCGTCGAACATTTCCAACTGGCGGCTCATCTGTTTCAGCTCAATGTCCGGTTAAAAGAGGGTGGCTACGGAAACCTGCTGCTGTCGCGTTGGCCGCTGCTCAGCCATCATCACATCTCGCTCACGCACCACACCCGCAAGGTGCGTGGGGCACAACTGGCCGTCATCGATACGCCCAGCGGGCCGCTGCATCTGGCCCACTGGCATCTCGGCTTGGGAGAACGCGAGCGACACTGGCAGTCCCGCCGGTTGCTCGAGCACCATTCGTTTCGAGAATCCAAGCAACATCCCACGCTGATCGTCGGCGATTCGAACGACTGGCGGAACACGCTGGCCAGCGGTCCCTTCGACGTGCATGGTTTCCGTCAGATCACGGCTCCCGTCTCTCGGTTCCGTTCCTTCCCGGCGTGGCTTCCGACTCTCGCATTGGACAAAGCCTTCGTGCGGGGCGCGATCGAGGTGCAGCGCGTCCACATCGTGAGGAGCCGCGCGACACGAGACGCCTCGGACCACCTGCCGCTCGTCATCGACTTCGATCTCGGAAATCGGGTTCTCCGCCATTCAAGTTGAAAGTTGTGTGATGTGTGATGTGTGATGTGAGCGGCAAGGCGCTAGCCGCCGGTGATTTCCAGCATGACCGGCGGCTAGCGCCTTGCCGCTCACGGGCGTTGTTCAACACGAATGGCGGAGAGCCGGAAATCGTTGATCCCGAGTCTGCGAAGACAGCTCGTGAAGAGGCCCACCGTAGGACGAGACAACTCCAGCCGTTTGTCGAACGACTTGAGCCCATTTTCGTGATCGCGGCAATTTTCTTGGAAATTGCTCTTCGCGCGTTTCGGCAACTTCGGCTATATCCCCGCCGCTTCGATGGTCTCCCCATCAGGCACGCCGGTTCTCCCACCGGTTGCAGGCCAGTCATTCGACAATCTCTCCCCCTCACAATTCCTGACCTCACGGGTTCGAACACGAAGGAAGCTTCATGTCCAAGCAAATCGCATTTGTACTGACTGGCCTGACCCTCGCTTTGTCGTCGGTTGGCTGCTGTTGCCTCGG
>JAYTGQ010000696.1:0-4210 GCA_043733345.1 Schlesneria sp. | reverse complement strand
ACGCTGCGGGTTGGTGTGGTGGGACACGTCTAGCCTTGGGGAAACTCGAAGTCAAGCGGCCTCGCCACGGTGGCCGCTGTCGTGAACGGGTCGCTGGTCGCGGAGGGTTCGCCCGGTCGAACGAGCAACCGCGTCCCGCGCACTTCCAAGATTTCAACCGACTGGCCCGATTCGACGATCATGCCTTCGCTGAAGGCGTGCAGTCGCTCTCCGTCGAGCAACACCATGCCGCCGGGAACCAGCGGTGTGACTGTTTTGCCGAACCGACCAATCAACTTCGTCAGCCGGTCGGTTTCCTTGGTGAACGGAATCAGTTCTTCCGCCTGCGGTGCTTCGAGCAGCACCCGCTTGCCGAATGCCGTACGCGGCAGCACATAGAACGCGGCACCCAACGCGATCGGAACCAACAGCAACAACACACCACAGAAGATCCAGAAGACGCCCGGATGAGAAGTCCCCCACGCGCGGTAGGCGAACATCAGCGAGATGATCAGTGTGACAAACGTCACGATGCCGAGCAGCCCCCCCGATGGGATGAAGACTTCGGCGGTCAAGATGCCAATTCCCGCAATCAACAGCAGGATGGCAAAGATGGCATTGGAGTCCATGACGAGCAGAGGCACCTCATTGAGGAAGCGGAATCGCGTCACAGGCCCGAAGCCGATCAAGCCGACCGCGAGCAACGCCAACTCAGTGTAGCCAACGACCCGCGCGAGGCAACCGACGAGCGGCAACCGAAGTCCGGCTTAGCTTTGTTAGCCGGACTTCCCACGGTGACGACGCTTCCCCAGGGTGACATCTCAGCAAAAGGGTGACATCCCAAAAAGAAGTCCGGCTTTAGGAAAAGCCGGACTTCGCGCAACGAGGCGATGGCACAAGAAACCACGGCGTGCGAGTTACTCGGCCGCGTCGTACAGCGGCCCGGCGATGCGGATGGGACGGATGTCGAGGCGAATGTTTTTCACCGTGTAGTCGTCGCCACCGAATGCACCCGTGTACCACGCGAAGCTCTCGTCATCGCGTTTGAACTTGAACTCGAAGCCATCCACCGCTTGCTTGCGCGCCGCCGCGCCGTCGAACGCGAGACCGATGGCCTCGCCGTGAATGCTCTCCATCAACTTGCCCATCAGATCGACGACCGTCGTATTGCCGAGAATGTCGTTGAAGAACAACGGCCGTTTGAGAGTCGGTTTGAAATTGGCCGCATTGGGATCGAGCTTCTCATCGTCGAGCTTTTCTTCGGACGGAGTCACCTCGCGCGACTTCAGATCAAAGCGGTCGCCGCGATCGAGGTAGGTGAGGCGGACGTTCTTCAAATTGAATCCTTTTAGTGCAGGATCGTGCTCCGCCCGTGAGAGGTCCATGAAGAGCGCGCCCTTGTAGCCGATGACCCGCACGTCCTTGCCGTTCGTCACGATGATGGCCGAATTCTCATCGACGCCAATTCCAAACTTGAAGCCCTGATCGTGCATCGCGACCAACGCCCTGGCAAAGCGGCCTCGAACCAGACAATGCTGATCGACGAACCACTCGCCGTCGAGAAAGCCCAATCCGCGATCGATCTCTTTTCCGAAGCGGACGCCCCGCAACATCGTGTCCAGCACGGACTCGGCATCGCGGTACATGATGCGGCTCATCACGGCTGCCCCCGCGCTGGTTCCCGCGATCACTCCACCCTTGCGATAGACATCCCAGATGGCCTCCAGCATCGGCGTAAACTGGCCCTCGGGCGTGTAGAGCGCCTTCACAATGCGGTCTTGCTCGCCCCCGATCAGGAAGATGCCGGTCGAGCCGCGTACTTCCGCAACCAACTCGGGATCGGAGACTGCCGCCTGTGGTGACATCGGCACCTTGCGCCACGCGACCGGAACTAGGAACGCATCGGCCCCCGCTTTGTTCAGGGCCGAAATCACCAACCCGCCGTTCTTCACGGGATCGCCACTGGCCGTGGGAAAGACCGCGATGCGCGCACCGGGCCCACCCGCCAACTCAACGATGTTGTCCCAATACTCCGCGTGATCGAAGCGTTCGCAACCACCAATAATGACCAGCGATCCCATGACGGGCTTGGTCGCGGGGACGGTGGCATCTGCGGAGGAAGATTCGCGCGAGACGGGTTCTGGCGCTGAAGACTCTGGCGTCACGACCGCCGCCGTGACGGACGGCTCGCGCGGCGGAGTGTCACCCGACTGGACGGTGGCGGCCATCATCACAATGGCCCCCACTAGGGCCAGTCCGGAACAGACGACTCGCAACATGACACCCATCCTTGAGACTCCCGCCAAACCCACTCCGTGCGGGCGGCGACTATATGAAACATCGAGACAAAATCGGCAAGGGCAGTTGGACAACAGGGAGCCCGCAACCCATCAGAGTTGATTCGTTTCACCGGGTGGGCAGCGCTCCGTGCAGTGCTGGATTATCAGTCCTATACCTCGCGCGGTCGGGGCTGACACATTTGTCGCTGCGGCACACTAACCCGAAGTGTAAACGAGGAGGTGTGTTGCGTTCCTCGCTTACGCTTCGGGTTAGTCTCAGCCTCGACCGCGCGAGGTATAAACGTCACTCGACACGCGGGGAGTTGCCCTCGCGATCAAACGACAAGGTCACGATTCTCGTGCCACGCAATCGCGAAGTCGAGGCTCGTCACAAGCGCAGACTTTGATCTTTCGGCTTCCCGGAAGATTTCGTGAGCTTCACGATCATCGCCGCTCATTAGCGGTGCGGTGCGGACCGATCGGGCGGGGGGCCGTGAGGTACCCATTGCACGCTGGCTCCCTGATCGGCCGCCTCGCGGATCGACTCCAACGTCGGCGGCTGATTGGTGCCGAGTGACGCATCCGCGACCGGACGCTTTTTGCCGACGCGATAGGCTTTGTTTGGATCGGTCTTATCGCGCGAAGCGAGCCAGAAACGGATCCAACTCTTGGCGATGTTCCTGTCTCGCGGCACAGCCAGCGAGATCAAGAACAGTACGATCCCGCCAAACAGTCCGCCCCACACGATGAGCGGCTTCGTCGGTTGATCGACCACACCCAAGATGATGAACGCACACGAAGCGGCTCCCACCACCACGACAAACGCCGAGGCCAGCCACGTCACCGCTTGTCGTCCCGCTTCGGGGTCTCTGCGAAAGGCCATCGGTCGCTCCTCGCAAACAGCATGGGGATCAGTCCAATTCGGCGGGGATTCTAATCACGCACTCACTCGTTCCCAACCCTGACTTTCTCGACGCGCCAACTCGTGGTGATTCGCTCCGTTGCTCGTCGTGACTATACTCCGGCCCCAAACGCCTCCTCCTCAGAACAAGGTTGCCCGATGCCGCGCGTTGGTTTGTTTGTTCCTTGCTACGTTGATCAGCTTTACCCGCAGGTCGCAATGGCGACGCTGGAGTTGCTCGAACGCTACGGCTGTGAGGTCGAGTTCCCTCCCGCGCAGACCTGCTGCGGTCAGCCGATGGCCAACACCGGCTGCACCGACGACGCGAAGCCGCTCGCCGAAAAGTTCCTGTCGATCTTCAAGGACTACGAATACGTCGTTTGCCCGTCGGGAAGCTGCACCGCGATGGTGACGCATCACTACGAGGAGCTGCTCCACGGCAACCCGGCTTACGAATCGCTCCGCAAGAAGACGTTTGAACTCTGTGAATTCCTGGTCGATGTCTTGAAGGTGACGAAGGTCGAGGGACGTTTTCCATACAAGGTCGGCCTCCACAACAGTTGCCACGGCCTGCGCGAACTGCGTCTCGGTTCGGGGAGCGAGCGCATGGTTCCCGCCTTTAACAAAGCGGGCCAACTGCTCTCCGGCCTCGAAGGAATCGAACTCGTCCCGCTCAAGAGACCCGACGAATGCTGCGGCTTCGGCGGCACGTTCGCGGTCGCCGAGGAAGCGGTCTCCTGCATGATGGGCCTCGACCGCATCCACGATCACGAACAGGCGGGAGCCGAAGTCATGACGGCCGGCGACATGTCGTGCCTCATGCACATGTACGGCCTCATCCACCGACAAAAGAAGCCGATCAAGGTCATGCACATCGCCGAAATTCTGGCGGGACGCCAGCCGACATGACCTCGTTCCACATCAACCTCTGAGCGGGGCGGCGTTAGCAGCCTGTTGAAAAAGGGAATAGAAGCCTGAAGCGCGAGCGAAGGATGTCGCAAATGCGGACGAATTCGGCTCAGAAATCCTTCGCTCGCGCTTCAGGCTTCTA
>JAYTGQ010000695.1:0-4212 GCA_043733345.1 Schlesneria sp. | reverse complement strand
GACCCACACCAACCCGAAGTGTGAACGAGGGCGAAGTTGATCGATGTCCTCGTTCACACTTCGGGTTGGTGTCTACGGGTAAACCATTTGTTGCCGGTCGCCTCATCAACGTGCGCACCACATGCCTGATTTCATCGGCAGTCCGATCCCATTGTCCGGCGAGACTGGCGGCACCCGGCCGCAAAGTTTCGTCAGTGCGAGCGGGAAAGACGCGAACTGCCGGTTGGGCCGATTGCAGCGACTGCCCTCAACCGCGAGCGTTGCCGAGACCGCATTCACCGGACATCAAACCGATCGGCAAGGATTGCCGCGCACCCTACTCGCCGCGCGACGACTGGCACAGTTGATCGAGATCGTCGAAGAAATGGGGATAGGTCTTTGAAGTGCAGCCGGGATCGGCGATGACGATGCCGGGGACTCGCAGGCCCAGTAGCGCAAAGCTCATCGCCATGCGGTGGTCGTCGTAGGTGGCGACGGTTCCCGGCTGGAGCGGCCCCGGATGAATGGTCATGCCGTCCGGATGCTCTTCCACGGACAGGCCGAGTCGTTGGAGTTCAGTCACGACGGCCGCAACACGATCGGTCTCCTTGTGTCGCATGTGGGCGACATTGCGGATGCGCGTCGGGCCACTTGCGAACGGGGCTACGCACGCCAACGTTTGAGCCGTGTCACTGATTGCGTTCATGTCGATCTCGATGCCGCGCAGCTCACGGCCACGCACCGTGATGCTGTTCGCGTTCCAAGTCACTTCGCAGCCCATCCGTTCGAGTGCCTCGACAAAATAAACGTCGCCTTGCAGCGCGTTCGCGGTGAGTCCTTCCACCGTCACTTCGCCCCCCGTCACGGCTGCCGCAGCAAAGAAGTAACTGGCCGCCGAGGCATCTGGTTCGATGTCATAGCTGCGGCCGCGATACGACTGTGGGCGGATGCGGTATCGCCCCGGCTCGTCGCGCTCGACGTTCACGCCGAACTGTGACATCACCTGGCACGTCATCTCGACATACGGTTCCGAGACCATTTCACCGGCGAGGCGGATCTCGACGGGAGACGCCGCACAGGGGGCCGCCATCAGAATGGCACTTAGAAACTGACTCGACACATCGGCGTTGACGGTCGTCGTTCCGCCGCGCAGGCCATCGCTGGTCAGGACGACCGGCGGACAATCCGTCCCGAGTTCGGCCGCGACCGAGACTCTAAACTGTCGCAGCGACTCCAACAGATCGCCGATCGGACGCTCGCGCATCCGCGCGTTGCCGTCGAGTCGAAACGTCCCGCGTCCCAACGCACACAGCGCCGTGAGAAACCGAATGCTCGTGCCGCTGTTCTCCAACCACAGATCGGCCACAGCGACCGGCGGTCTCCCCGAACAACCACTCACGACGACAGAACAATCCGCGGGTGAGTGTTCGACCGCGATCCCCAACCGCCGCAGGCTATCGATCATGACTTGAGTGTCTCGACTGTCGAGAACGCCTGTCAGTCGCGACGTTCCCTCCGCGAGTGCCGCGACCACGAGCGCTCGGTTGGTGAGGCTCTTCGATCCGGGCGGTCTGATTGTCCCCGAGACGGGACGATTCACGGGGAAGATCTCGCGGGTGTCGGTCATGATTCGATTGCAGTGAAAGAGGCGGAAACGATTTCGGGGCGGTGAGAATACAAGCGGATCATTCGTCGTGAAACCAAGGTTGACGATGACCTCAAGGCCATCGCCTTGTTCAACGTAGGGTGGGACCAGCTCGCTTCGAGCGCCGGCCCACCATCGGAAAACGTCGAGAAATCTTGGTGGGCCGGCGCGGCGAAGCGCCGCTGGTCCCACCCTACAAGTTTTGCAGTCCCAACAAGGCGATGGCCCTGACGTGACCTCTGTCGGTCACGTCCACCTTGGCAAGTCGCGTGGCGTCACTTCTCCGTCCCGAACGGTTCGAGGAACCACATCCCAGGGATGATGACTCGCGGCGGCTCGATCAGGAACTGCTCGCCGGTCAGTTGAGTCAACGACCAGCGTGCGACCAAGCCGGTTCGTTCGTACCCGTTTCGCGCCTTGACGAAGCCGCGTAGAGCTTCGACTTGGGTAACCGCTTTCATGCGGGCGAGTGAAACGGCGGAGGACTCACGCACCAGATCCAACTCAGGAGGCATCGTGGCAGGGTCGAGGACGCGACCGATGAACAGGCCGGGGAGGTCTCCCTCCGGATTCCCTTCGTGCAACCAGCCGAGTGACCGGATCGCCGCCCCGCGCGAATGGATTCCCATCGGCAGGCTGAGTGGGATGTACTCGCGCAGCAGCGGCTCGGCGGCCTGATACTTCATGCGGCCGAATGCTTCGCAGAGATGGGCGACTTGTTCATCGAGTCCCGCAGAGTTGGTCTGTTTTCGAATCTCGGTTTGGCGGCGGGCTTTGTCGAGCATGCCGGGCAAGGTGTCCGCAACTTCCAGCCGTCGGAGTCCCCATGCCGACGCGATCATCACTTCGGGGCGCGTCGATTCGAGCAACTCGACGAGCCGTCCCGCCGCTGGCTTGTGATCGAGTGCCACCAGCAAGAGCGCCGCCTGTTCGTGACCGCGCCAACTGTCACGAGACAGCTCGTGCGATGCTGCCGCTCGAATCGGATCGCTGAGTTCTGGCGTCGCAGCGAGTCGGAAGAGGGCCTCGCGAATCTCACCGCGAACCTGGGGATGAACGTCGTCGAGCAATCGAGCCAACGGCGGCATTCGCTCCGGCGTCGGTCGCTGGATGAAGGACTCGGCCGCGTGGCGGCGCACCTGTGGATCGGGACGACTCATCGCGACTTCCGCCAACGGTAGAACGAGGCTCGGGTCGATCTCGTTGAGTCGCGCGAGTGCGATCGCTGCGACGGATGGCTCAGAGTCTTGAGCCAATTCGACCAGCAGCGTTCGTGACTTGTCGCTCGTGTGCCGCGCCAGCAGACGTACGGCGCAAAGGCGATCCACGATCGACACGCTCTGTGCCGAATTCGCTGTTCGAGCGGCAGCCGAGGAGACCAGTCGCTCCGCATCGGGTTCTAAGTCTTGTACGACGAGCAGGCCCGTTGCGACGGCGGCTTCCAGACGCAGGTCGGGGCGAAGCTGTCTGTTGAGCGTCATTTGCCGAACGGTGTCGAACGCTTTCACTTCACGGACGTGAGCCAATCCACGCAGTGCCAGCACGGTGTCTCGCTGGCGTCCCGAAGGCTCATTGAGTCGAGCCAGCCAGACGACTCGCGCCGGTGCAAAGTCCCATTCGGCCAGAACAGGTTCGATGAGCTGGCGCAACTCAGACTCATGTCGCTGCGCCGCGTCGAGCATTTTCGGTGCGGAGTGTTGCGACTTCAACGCGATCAACGCCCGGGCCGCAGTGAACCGCGTCGCCGGATGCGAACCGTCCGCAACCAACAAATTCTCCAACTGAGGAATCGCCTCTTCGAGGTCGGGCACGCCCATCGGATGCGCCTTGCCGATCGTCTCTGCTGCTTGTCGCTGCATGTCATGTTCGGGGCGAGACAGCGCATCCAACCAGAGCGTCTTCAATCGTGGCGAGTACGATTTGACCGTTCCAGGAAGCTGAACCTCCGGGTCCGAGTCCATGAGAAACTCAGGACGAATCTCAGCGCGAGCAGGCTCGCAAGCCAGCAGACTCAACGCGATGAACACCGCGAACAGCAGCGGAGAGTGGAGTAATTTACTGAGATGGCGTCGCATGACGAGAGCTTTCCGAGCGGGGCAATAGGTTTTTTTCGAGCGGGGTGGCGTCAGCCCAATGGCACTGACTTTACCTCAGTAACCCGCAGAGTAAGCGAGGGAAACAAGGGGCAACGCCTCATGTCATGGCCCTCGCTCACGCTGCGGGTTAGTAAAGTCAGTGCCCTTGGGCGTCAGCCCCCCGGTTCTTGGGCGTTAGCCCGTTCGTCGCAGCAACGAATAACCGAGGGGCTGACGCCGCTCCGCTCGCAAGACAAAAGAACTGACATCTCAGGAGCGAGGTCGCAATCACTTCTTTCCCGATCAGCCGCAGGGGCTAGCCCGCATCTCTCACCCTGCTGGCGAACACGGGGCCTCCGCGGGCGTAAGTCCGGTGCGGAAATGGAATTTCACACCCGAACGGAGGCGGTCTCGTGCAGACAGAGTGTCAGGTCGAGTCGCGTGAGTTGCAAGTCGAGTCATTCGCGTTTCAAGGGTTGCGGCGGCGGGAAGTGGTCGCGCGATTTGACGGCG
>JAYTGQ010000694.1:0-11106 GCA_043733345.1 Schlesneria sp. | reverse complement strand
CGCCGGCGCAGAGAAGGGCTTACGCCCAAGAACCGGGGGGCTGACGCCACCCCGCTCAGAAGTCTCATCACTGACCGCACGAGGTATAAGTTCCGTCGTTTCAGCGCGCGGGGCGTTGCCCACGCGGTGAAACGAGGCGGGCGTGTGTCAGTGACCGCCGCTCATCATTTTGTTGCGGGCGAGTGCGTCTTCCGCTTCGGCGATGCGTCCGCAGCGCTGGCAGATCACCGAGAGTTGAGCGAACGAGAACGGATCGTTCGGCTCCAGTTCGACGACCTTCTTGGCGTGAGCGATCGCTTCGTCGAACTTTCCCAGCTTGTGCATGACCACGGCCAGTGCCGAGTGCGACAGCGAGTGCGTCGGCGTCTCGGCGACGATGCTCAGCAACGTGGCCGCCGCTCCCGCGAAGTCGCCTTGGTCTTTGAGTCGGTTGGCATCGTCATACAGTTCATCGGGCGTCGGCATCAGTCGGGCTTTCTGGAGAGAGAGAGAGAGAGAGAGAGAGAGAGAGTCTGTTCAGTGGGTCTACCAATCGAAGCCTGACGCGCAAGCGAAGCAGACACGTTCCATGTTGCGACTTCGCTTGCGTATCAGGCTTCTAAGGCGAGCGGCAAGTGTTCTCATACCCGCAACGTAGGATGGACGCCTCGTCCGTCCGGCCCCCCGGCAAGCTCGGACGGACGAGGCGTCCATCCTACGGGTAAACCATTTCCTGCCGCTCGCCTAAGAACGACTTTCGTTCGCGGCGGTCGGCATGATAGACGCCGAGGGGCCTCGATCCAACTGCGTGAGTTCCACATCGGCCAGCGACTCAACCTTCCGGCATCATCCGTTCGGACATCTTGTTGTTGGGATGTTCATCGAGGCGCGCGTGGCAATAGACGGCCGTCCACTCGGCGAGACGACGGCCGAGCTTGCGGCAGGCGGCTTGAGTTTCCTCGTCGCGCGGCTCCTTGGCGGCGATCGCGCCGTAGTGCAGCGTCAGGTCGCGGCTCACGTAATCGGTGACACCGAAGACGAGGAAGCCGAAGTTCATCAGCACCGTCAGCAAACTCTGACAGGCCAGTTCCGAGCCGCCACCCCAGCCTCCCGACGAACTGAACGCGCACGCGATCTTGCCGTCCACCTTCGCCCACTGCGGCATCATGGTCTCGTCCCAGAACCGCTTCATCTTCCAACTGAGCAGCCCCATGTTCGTCGGACTGCCGACAGCGAGGCCATCGCACCAGACGACATCGTCCGGCGTCGCCTCGTCCACTGATCGCAGTCGCACCTCGGTGTCGGAGATGCTCCCCGCCCCCTCCGCCACGAGTGCCGCCATGCGCGCCGTGTGGCCGGACTTGGAATCGAACAGAACGAGAATCTTGTTCATGGTGGTGTCTTTGGTAAGCGGAAAGAGTTGTCTGAACCACACCAACCCGAAGTGTGAACGAGGACGAAGTGGATCGACAGCCTCGTTGACACTTCGGGTTGGTGTGTACGAGGCAGTCCTTACTTTCTGGTCGCCTGAGAAGGGCGATCCGCATCACCGTTCACGGTCAGGTCAGTGGCTCGATTTCAGTCCAGAGTTGAGCTGGCACGAAGCGCGACAAATGGCCGACGTTCGTGGTGGCGATCACGAGATCCGACACGTCCAACGACAGAGCCTGAGCGGCGAGGATGACATCGCCATCGATCGTGTTGTCACTGGCTGTGGGCTGGCCTGATTGGCGTGCGCTGGCCCACAGCCGGGCGGCTTGTCGCATGGCTGCGGTTGTGAGGGGAAGGTAGCCGAGTGTCTCTGCGAGCGTGTCAAGCAGCATCAATCCCGGTTGCTTGTTCGCTCGCAGCAACTCGCGGCGAACTTCGTAGTCCGCGATCTCAGGGAGGATGACTCGAACCCCCGATTCCAGTAATCGTTGCAGCCACGCCGAGCAGGCCAAGTTCTGCGGGGAAGGTTTGGGATTGCTCACCAAACCCAGCGGTCCGGTGTCGAGTACGACGACGCGACTCACCATGTCACCCCCTTCAATTCGGGAGGATACAGCGGTCGATCCGCCAATCGGTTCTCATCGAGAGCGTGCAAGAGGTCGTTCGCCGGTTCCTCACGATCTCGCCGCGCGGCATCATCACGCCAAGCCTGCAACGCCGCGATGGCTCGGTCACTTCGAGCCTGCGGTTGGAAATGCTGTTCCAAAACACGCACCGCGTAGGCATCTCGTGGAAGCCCTTCACGCAGGGCTTCGCGCGTCAGACATTCCTCGATGGCGGGCGACAGGGCCAACGTGAGTGTCATGGTAAACCTCGCAATGATTGAGAAACGATAGGGAAAGCGGACTGGCCGGTAATTGGCTGCCGCGCGGCAACCTGTCCCATACACGGCAAGTTTTCAGCACTCACTTCGCCGCTGCGACCTGCGGCTTGTAGCCAGGGGCCGCAGTGAATTTGAGAAGTTCCTTGCCGTCTTCGGCGTTCCAGATGCGGACTTCGCCGTCGTGGCTGCCGCTGGCGACGCGTTTGGTGGCTGGGTGGACGGCGATGGCGTAGACCCAGTCGAGATGCGGGCCGAATTGCTTGACCTGTTGGCCGTTCGTCAAGTTGAACTGCCTCGCTGTTTTGTCGGCACTGCCGCCGAAGACCATGCCATCGGGTTGAGTCACGATGCGGAAGACTTCGCCGCCGAACGCCATCTCTCGCGCTTGCTTGGCGTCGGCGACGGCCCAGACACGGATCTTGTTGTCGCGAGCACTCGTCGCAACCGAAGCCCCGTCGGGGAGGAAGCCGACTCCGAAGACCGGCTGTGCGTGTCCGTTGAACGTGGCTTGAGACTCACCCGTCGTGCTGTCGAAGACCTTCGACGTTTTGTCGCGGCTGGCGGTGGCAATCTTCTTGCCGTCAGGCGACCAGGCCACATCCATCACCCAGTCGGCGTGGTCTTCGATCAGCTTCTGCTGCTGGCGCGTGGCCACATCGAATAGCCGCACCGAACGATCCGCACAGGCAGCGGCGAGTCGCGTTCCATCCGGGCTGAAGGCGACCGCGAAGACTTCATCATCCGTCGTGAAGAGGTCCGCGATCAGCGCGCCATCGGCGACGTTGAACAGCTTGACCTCACCCATTTGTCCCGGCGTGCCGGCGGCAACGGCGATCTTGGTGCCGTCGGCGGTGAACTCGATGTCGTGAGGCCGTTCAGCGATGTTCGTGATGCGACGCACGATCTGCCCGTCGGCCGGGTTCCACAAAATGACTTCGCGATAGCCCGACGTGGCGAGCAGGTTGCCATCAGGGCTGAACGCGACGGCCATCACAGGGACCGGCACACGGTAGCTCTCGGGCGGAGCGGGCTGTGTCAGCTTGGGGATGATCGTGATGAGCTGTGCGGTCCCGGCCACTCCCGCGTCGAGGCGTGTTCCCGTCTCGATCCACTTCTTGATAACGGCGATCTGTTCGGCAGTAAGCGGGTCGGCATCTTTCGGCATCGAGTGATCTTCAATCATCGTTTGCAGAAGAGACTCACCCGGCTTGGCCGCCAGCACCGACGGCCCGCTCTCGCCCCCCTTCATCAGGTTGGCAAACGTCTCCATGTTGAGCCGCCCTTTCGCGGTGCGGGCGTTGTGACAGGCGAGGCACCGCTGCGAGAAGATCGGCGCGACCGACTTCGCGAACGACACCAGCTTGCCTGCTTGAACGAGCGTCCCTTCCACGTCGATCTGCTTTGCAACCGCTTCCTTGCCGAGCGCCGCGAACGCGACTTCGGCTGCTGCCAGTTCCGGTTGGAAGGCCGCGTTCGCCGCCTCCGCCGCTTTGATCTTGGCGGGCTGTTCGGCCACGACTTTGCGTGCGTCCGCGAGTGCCGTCTCGACAGGTTGGACCGCCTTCAGAGCGTCTTCCAACATCTTCGTCGCCGCGACCACCTTGTCGGCCGCCGCCTTGGACTTGTCCGCTTCGGCCTGTTCGGTGTCCTTGCCCTTCGCGTCGAGAGCCGCCTTCGCCGCCGCAGCCGATTCCGTTTCGAGCTTCGTCCGTTCGTCGGTCGCCTTCTTCACCGCCTCCTGCAACTTGGGAAGCTTCGCGTCGCCATCTTTCACCGTCGCTTCAGCCTTGTTCTGCTCGATCTTCAGCGTCGTGATGGCCGTCGAAAGCTCCTTGGCCTTCGCCCGCGCCGCTTGAATCGCAGGTTCACCCGCCACCCGGCGCGCCGCCGCTTCGTCGGATGCCTTTTGTTGTTCGGCGATCTTCGCGTCGAGATTTTCCTGAGCAATCACGTTGGCGGGAGCGACGAGACCGCTCGCAGCGAAAATCAGCAGGCAACCGGTCACGACAAGGCGAGCGAGGCACTTCATGGAGCGATCCTTTTTCATTCGGCGAGACGACCAATCGGTGTGAGGCCGCTCCAAACGAGGGCCAGACCGGTCGCAACTAAGAGGCGGGAGGAATCGGCAGGCGGGTCAAACCGCGAGGTCGGGCATCAGCATCACTGGACGATTGGGCAGTGTCAAGCTGCGCCGTACGGACATCAGGGTGATCGCCATGTTGAGAGAGTCAAATGCCAATCTGAGAACTGCGATGGCTTTGGCTGTCCGACTTGGAAGGTGGCGAGTGCAGGCACGATCTGATAGAGGATCGCCACTCAAATGGTGACTGGCAACAGATGGTTTACCCGTGAACACCAACCCGAAGTGTGAACGAGGGTGCCGATCGACTTCGCCCTCGGTTCACACTTCGGGTTGGTGTGGGCCAGATAATTCTTGCCGGTCGCCAAATGGCACCTTTTCAAATTCAAACTCGGAAACAACTCGACATGACATACGACGTGTACGGCGTGGGCAATTCGCTGGTCGATATTCAGGCGCGGATCGAGGACTCAGTGCTGGGCCGGCTGGAGTTTCCCAAGGGGATCATGACGCTGGTCGATGAACCGACGCAGTGCCGCGTGCTGGGATCACTGCACGACGTGAAGTTGAACCGGTGTGCGGGCGGTTCGGCGGCGAACACGATCGCCGGGGTGGCCGACTTCGGTGGGAAGGCCGCTTATTGCGGGAAGCTCGGCAGCGATGAACTCGGTGGAGTGTGGTTGCAGGACATGCGCGATCTCGGAGTTTCGGTGGTGACGCCTCAGGGCGACGGCCAGACCGGAACGTGCGTCTGCCTGATTACCGAGGACGCTCAGCGGACGATGCTCACGCATCTCGGGTTGTCCGCGACGCTCGGGCCGGACGACATTGATGAGGCTTCCATCCAGCAGTCGAAGTACGTCTACATTGAGGGCTACCTCTTCGCGGGGGACTCGACGAAGGCGGCCGCACTGAAGGCCATCGAGCTGGCCAAGAAACATGGCGTGAAGGTCGCCTTCACGGTGTCCGACCCGTTCCTCATCAATTTCAATCGCGATCTGTTTTGGAAGCTGATCGAAGGTCCGGTGGATTTGTTGTTCTGCAATCTGGAAGAGGCCCGCAGTTTGACCGGCAAGACGGACCCGATCGACTGCGCGCAAGAAATTCACAAACATGCGGCGAATGTCGCACTGACGCTCGGTTCGGATGGATCGCTGCTCATGCACGACGGCCATGCGTATCCGGTCGAGGGAGTCAAAGTCTCCGCGATCGACACGACCGGTGCCGGTGACATGTATGCGGCGGGAATTTTGTACGGCATCACGAATGGACTCAGTTGGCCACAGGCGGGACATCTCGCCTCACACGCCGCCGCGCGCGTGGTGGCTCAGATGGGAGCGCGTTTGGAACGGAAGTTCACTCGCGATGAGATGTCCGATTTGTTGAAGTAAGCCGCCAGATTCGGGCATTGGCAAAGTTTCGTGGCCAGCGTGGGCGGAATGCCGATAGACCCGGATGCCGATCTGGTCAAAGCCGATTTCAAAACCAACTCGCCGCGTGAGTGAGGCCGATCCCAAGGTGGGCCTCCCGGCGTAGAAACCACCTTGTCCTCTGATCTTCATCCGTGCCGGCTTTGCCATCCGTGTTACGCCTTCCTCGACGGAGTAGCACGGATGGCAAGGCCGGGACACGGATGAATAAGCGGCTGGCGAGGGACCGGTGGTTCACAAATCCCGTAGCGGCGGCGAGACGAAAGCAAACGAGACCTTCGCGTGACGTTGTTTCCCTCCAGATCGAGTTCCCGCTTGAGGACCGTCGCTTGTCATGAGCAGGTGGTCTTCTATCCGTCCTACGCTGCGCGGACGGAAGACGGCGAAGGGTGGTCGCTGGTCGTGCAGGGTCGCGTCTTCGATCCGCGCATTTCCTGGCTGCGTCGCAAACCGATGCTCGCCGTTGTGAAGCGCGTGCTGCGGTTCGACCACACGTCGGAAGAGTACTTCCGCAGTCGGATGCGCCAGTTTTTGATGAGCGGCCTGCGCGGCCGTTCTGTCACCGTGCGAATCGGCGACCACGAACGCCTCGTGGCTGAGTCCGACTACATGGGGCTGTTCCGTGGCACGTTGACGCTTACCTCGGAGGAAGTCGCTCACCTCGCCGGTGGCACAGTGGATCGCAACGTCTGGTTGCCGTTCGCGGCGGCTCTGCCCGAGGACGATCGGCGCGAGTGTCGCGGTCAGTTGCAATTCCTCGAACCGACCGGCACCTCAATCATTTCGGACATGGACGACACGATCAAGCACAGCAACGTCCCCAACCGACGCGACTTGTTTCAAAACACGTTCATGCGGACCTTCACCCCCGTCACGGGGATGCCCGAGCTGTACCGCGAATGTGCCGAGGCCGGTGCTGCGTTCCACTTTGTCTCGGGTAGTCCGTGGCAACTCTACGAACCGTTGGCCGAGTTCCTTCAAACCGAAGGCTATCCCGCAGGTTCGTTCCACTTGAAACGGTTTCGCATTCGAGACTCGGCCCGCAAGTTGCGACGGTCGCCACAAAAGGCGCATAAGCGCGCCGCCATCGAACCGATCGTGACCGCCTTTCCGCAGCGACGCTTCATCCTGATCGGCGACTCGGGCGAGCAAGACTCCGAAATCTACGGCAGCTTCCTGCGTGAACGGCCGCACCAAATCGCCGGCATCTTCATCCGAGCCATCAAGGGTGAACCGCGCGAGATGGAAAAGTTCCGCGCCGCGTTTGAAGGACTCGACCCCGCCCGCTGGACCATCTACCGCCACCCCGCCGAGATGCGCGACGCCGTCATCCGACTGGTGAAGCACGACGACTGACGTTGAGCCTGAGGGACGCTGGCACCTGCCATCAAAGCCTGACGCGCAAGCAAAGGACCGCCGCCACAAACTTGGAAATCGGGCACTGTCACAGTAGAAGCGGTGAGCGCGGGGCGGTCGCTTCCGTACTACTCACGATTTGTTTCATCGCCGGGCGCGCAGAATTTCGGCGGAGCGGATTAGGCAAAATGATGAAGCACAGAATCATCAAGTCGGGCGGTCGGTCGGTGTCCTTGCGAGCCTCTGCCATGATTTTGTGCTTCATCATTTTGCCATTCCGGTTCTGGCTTCGTTGGGTTGCGGGCAAGGCCCGCGCCGTGAACTCCAAAGGGCCAAGCTGTGAGCCGTTCATGTCCGTATTGCGGTGAGCGCGTGGCCGCGTCCAAGGCCGCTCAGTTTTGTGGAGCGTGCGGGCGGTCGCTGGCCATGTCGGGGCCGACGCTGGCCGTGCAACTCGCGGGCGTTTCCAAAGCGTTCGGTGGACGCTCGATTCTGACCGACCTTTCGCTGGAGGTTCCGGCGGGAGAATGCCTCGTCGTCGTGGGCATGAGCGGCAGCGGAAAGTCGGTGTTGTTGGAGCACATCGTCGGCTTCCAACAGCCCGACAGCGGGACTGTGCAGATCATGGGCGTGGATCTGAACCATCCGCCGTCGCCGCAGGCCTTGGAAGAGGTTCGCGCTCGCCTCTCGCTCGTGTTTCAAGGCTCGGCGCTCATCGACTCGCTGAGCGTCATCGAGAACGTGATGCTTCCGCTGCTGATGCGGTCGGTGTCGCGCGATGTTGCTCACCGGCAGTCGTTGGAACTGCTCAAAGCGGTCGGGCTATCCGCCAGCGATGCGGAGTTGTCGCCGGCACAGCTCAGCGGCGGGATGCAGAAGCGCGTCGGCATCGCGCGGGCACTCATCACCCAACCGGCGGTCGTCTTGTACGACGAACCGACGACCGGATTGGACGCGGCCTCATCGAGTGTCATCAGTCGGCTGATCCGTTCGGTCCAGCAGCGCGACCCGCAGATGGCTTCGATCACGATCACGCACGACTATTTGTCGGCGGGACTGATCGCCGATCGCGTGCTGTACCTCGATCCCAGTTGCGGCCAACTGCGCGAAGTCCTCGGTCGCGATGAGATCGCCGACATTCGGAGACAACATGGCGGAAAGTCGCCCGCCGCCGTGCAGGCCCTGCGCGGACAACTCGAAGCGTTCTTCGACAGGCTCCAACTCCCCGAGCGACCGCCACAGTCGCATCGACCGGCGGTCGCTTGGTGGCAGGCGTTCACCGTGATCCTGACGCGATTGCTGAGTGCCGTCGGCTCCTCTGCGTTGCTGGCGTTGCGCCTGGGAGTCCCCACGGATCGGAATGCCTTGCTGAGGAGGTTCGATGAGATTGGCATTCGTTCGTTACCGGTGGCCGCCGCCGCCGGAGCCTTCTTCGGCATGATGCTGGCCCTGCAAATCGGCGTGGGTCTGTCGGGGACCGGCCTCATGGACCCGTTGCCGCGCATCGTGGGCAACGCCGTGGTTGATAAGATCGGCCCGCTCGTCGTCGGTCTGTTGTTGGCGGGGCGCGTCGCGGCGAGTACCTGTGCCGAGCTGGGCGGCAAGCGTCTGTCGCGCCAGTTCGACGCCCTCCGTTCCATGTCCGTTTCGCCCGAACGGTATTGGCTGACCCCGATCTTTTGGGCGAGCATCATTTCGTTGCCGCTGCTGACGATCGCCTTGGAACTGGTGGCCTTTGCGGGGGCGTACTGTGTCGCAGTGGGACGGTATCACGTGAAGAGTTCGTTCTTCATGGCCGAGATTTTGGCTGAGGTCACTCCGTTTGGGTTCGTGTTCGGTCTGGTTCGAGCCGCCGTCTTCGGCGGTGCGGTGGCGTTGGTCGGTTATCAAAATGGAACGCAAGAAATGCGGAGCAGCGACGACGTGGGACGTGCCACGACCACGGCCGTCGTCGCGGCTTCGCTCGCCGTGATCGTGCTCGACTTTGTGATGTTGTTTGTCGCGTCGCTCTGAATTGAGAAAGCACTCCGATGGCCTCGACTGGTAAGACCTGTCCTCAGTGTGGACAGACCTATGCTCACGACCGCCGGTTCTGCGAGCGAGATGGCACGGAGTTGACGGAGGCGGCTGAGTCCTCTGCAAACTCGCCCCCTCCCGCCAGCGCGGCTTCATCCAAGCCGGGTTTGCCTCGCGAAGCGATTGCCGGCGGCGTCCTCGTTCTCGCTCTGGTCCTCATCGTGGGAACCGTCTTCTGGTGGCGCGAAGCGAGTGTCTTTCGGTTGAAGATCACGTTCGATCAAGCCAGCGGTCTGAAGGTGGGAGACTCCGTCTTCACCCGCGGGGCCGATGTCGGTGAAGTCGTGGCCGCTCAGTTTATCGGAGACCGGTTTGTGGCAGACATCCTCGTCCGTACCGACGGGGCCTTGCAGTTGAAACAGGGCAGCCTGTTCTTCATCGGCTACGACAAGATTCTGATGAACCGCCGCTGCTTGGTGGCCTACGTTCCCGATCCCGCTCAACCCCCGTTGCGCAGCGGTGAGGAACTGAAGGGAGTCGATTCGTGGTTCAAGTACTACGGCACGCTGGTCAGAGACAAAGGACCGGCCGAAGCACTGCGGGCCTATGAAGAAATGAAGGGCCTCCTCAAACAAACGACCGAAGCGGTAGGCGGCAAGCTCGGCAAACCGTAGAACAGGCCCGCCTCACGGCTCATTGAGCAACGCTGATCACGTACTACTCACGTTTTGTTTCTTCGCGCAGCGCAAAGAATGAAGGTGACACTTTTGTCGCGTGCGTCCTGTCCCCTGCCTTTCGGAGCGGGGTGGCGTCAGCCCCCTGGCTCTTCGGGCGTGAGCCCTGCTTCAGTGGCAGGGAACTCCAAGAACCAGGGGGCTGACGCCCCGCTCCGATGCGAACAAGAGGGCTAACGCCCAAGAGCCACACTTGAGTTGCGGCGGAACGAAGTGAAGCCGCACTGATTAACCGCGTGGCCCACGCGGTCCAACGACTCCTCCCCTCCTCCTCAGCAAGGAACGCCTCACCATGAAAAACTGGCTCCCCCCGACGATCATCATCGTGCTGCTGGTCGCAGTCGCCGTGTGGGTCATCAAGAGTGAAGGCGAGAAGTCGCGCGAGGCCATGCGGCAGTTGGCCAAGCAACAGGAAGAGGTGGCTCGCAACACGGTGCGGCAGGGAATTAAAGAGGGTGTCGGTGACTTGATCGACGAAGCCAAGAACGCGCCAGGACAGGTTCTTGGTGAACTGGGCGGCTTGTTGGGAGACAAGCCGGGACAACCTCCGACCAAACCGGCGGACATGCCGGGCAAGGTGATCGACATCCTCGGGGGATTCCTGCCCAAGTCGAAGGACAAGTCCGCCGAGGCCGATGCGCCGAAGGACGGCAAATCGCCCGATGCAACTCCACGTGAACGGACCAAGCCCACGGAACTCGTCTCCAAAGCGTTCCAGTTCGTGCGCGATGCCGTCAAGGCGGCGGACGACGCCGGTCAGGCCGCGCTGGCACTCGACACGCAGGAAGAGATCGAGCTGGGAAAGGACATGCGCAAGACCTTTTCGCAGCACTTCAAGTTCGCCGAACGTCCCGCCGACCTCGAACGAATTCAACGTCTGGCGGCACCCGTTCTCGAACGACGGGCCCGCAAGCCGATCGAGTACACGTTCGCCATCGTGGACGATGCTTCGATGAACGCCTTCTCGATTCTGGGTGGTTCGATCTACGTTCACACCGGCCTGCTCGACCGACTCCCGTCCGATGCCGAATTGCAGGGCGTGCTGGCTCACGAGATCGGTCACGTCGATCTGAAGCACTGCGTGCGGAACTTCACCTACGCGGTGCGCACGGGTGAGATCGGTGGCGAGATCGCCGACGGTCTCACCAAGGTGGCCTATCGCTCGCTCAGTGTTGCCTATTCGGAAGACCACGAGTT
>JAYTGQ010000693.1:0-25989 GCA_043733345.1 Schlesneria sp. | reverse complement strand
CTCGCCGGCCTCGGCGGCTTCCTCCTGAGAAAACGCGACGGCGACCCCGGCTGGCTCACCCTCTGGCGCGGCCTCGACAAGCTCCTCCTCGCCATCCGGGGCTACACCGCAATGAACCAAAGATGTGGGTAAGTTCAAGGGTTGGAGCCGCTGTGGGCGAAACCCCGGGCTTCGCGAAGACGCTCCAGCCCCGGCCACCCCGTCGGCCTCCGAGCTGAAGAACACGGTGACATCACCGGTGCGACTTCTACTTCCGGTGGAAGCGCGGGTAGCACCACAGGCTGTGGTCCCAGTGGTAGTTGCCGAGACTATCCACCTTCAGTTCAATCGTCTTGGTCTTGGGCGGCAGGCTGACATCCATCGGGATGATGCCTGCTTTCGGGCTTTGGTAGATCAGTTTGCCGTTGGCCAGCACTTCGTATTTCACGTCGAAGCTCTGCACGTTGTAACCAATTGCGGTGAAGCGGCTCATCCCTTCTGGAACGGCGTACTTGGTCGATGAGTTGGCGATGGCGTACAGGAACTCATCGCACGGCTGCGCATCTCGGAAGTGAACGACCGATGTCGTCTTCATGCTGTCATCCCAGTGTTTGTTGTGAACGAAGGCTCCATTACCGACCGAATGAGCGGCGATCGTAAACTTGAGCGGACTCTGCTTTCCGTCGAGTTGCTTGTCGATGATCTTGTTGGCGGCGACGGCATGAAATCGGGGATAGCACCAACACGACAGGTCCGCCGTGTTGTTGCCCATCGGGTCCACGAGGAGTTCCAGCAGCGTGGACTTGGGGGGCACATCAATCTTGATGACGGCGGTTTCGATCGGGCCGGAGCGGTGTAGCCGTTGGCCATCCACTTCGACGATGAAGTCCGCCGATCGACTGCCGTGATTCATGGCGACGACGGAAAAGCTCTTGGCTCCCGGCGGGATCGGGCATTTGAGTCGCGAGGGAGCACACGCCCAATAGAAGTCATCGCACGGCTTGAAGTCGCGCGTGATGAGTGGCCAATGCTCACCAAGTCGATCACGGAAAATCGGGTTCTGATTGGCGACGGCCGGATGATAGTCGGATGACGCTTCCGTCGGCTTCAGTCCCACGAGTCGCACCAAACCGTCCTTGAGGTCCGCCTCGCGATCTTTCTCCGTGATCGAATCGCGACGGATCGTTCCGCTCGTCATGCCGACTCGGACTTTGTGAAACGTCACTTTGGAGTTGAAGGCACCGACCCACACGTGCTGGCGCATGGAGTACGCCCAAAGTCCCGCGCCGCCGAAGTTGGCCAGTCGAGATAATGGGCCTTCCCAACGGATGAAGTCCCGCTTGTCGTCGAAGTCGATGCGAAACTCGGCCCGCTCGTCGGTGCGGCGGACTCGAATCCGAACGCGATGTCGCAGGTTGTTGGCGAACGTACCGGGAAATCGTGCGGTTTCGTTCTGCTCCTGCCCATCGACGCCCGCCACTCCGGAGTACTTTCCGGTTATGTTTCCGAAGTTGAGTTGCAGGTTTTGCATGTTGATCGGAAAAACGATGGCGACCGCATCAGTCCCCTCGGTGCGCGTGAACTCCGCCGCCAATTCGTAGTCACCGTCCAAAATGGCGGGCAACGGGTAGCGTGCGTGCGGACCAGATTTGAGTGTCAGGCCGTTCCTAACCACCGCTCCCTCGACGTGTTGATTCCAGTTGATGCCGCGCTCGTTCCAGTCCACGCCCTCCGACCACTCCAGCAGATCGACCCACTCTTTCGGTGCGGCGGGTTCCGAGCCAAACGGACTCGGTGTTGAGTCGGGCTTGGTCTTGGGCGAAGACTTCGCCACGGATGCCGATTTCAACGGGGCGATCTCGGCGAGGCGCTTCGTGACAAGTTGCTGTTTGATGACGGAGGTCAGGTTGGGGCGGGCTTGTTCGTACCAGTCGGCGGCGTGGATCAGCAGCGCGGTCTTCGCCGTTCCCGTCTCCGTTTGAGCGGCGTCCCACCACGCATCACCCACGGCGGCTTGAGCCATCGCGTCGGCAGAGGCCGCAGTTTCCAGTTGAGCCGCCGCCTTCCACTTCACATCGCTCGACTTTATCAAGAACGGCAGCGCGGTCTCCCAATCGGCTCCTTGCACGATGTGCCAGCGGGCGATCGTCTTGTTGGCGATGGGATCGTCGGGATTGGTCAGCAGCGTCGCGCTGGCGGTCTCGAACGCCTTCCACAATGTCTCGCGCTCGGTCACCTTCGTGCGAGCGTCTGTAATCGTCTGCTTGATTGGCGCGGGACTGCTGACTCGTTTCGCAGTGGCTTCCGCTGAGTTCAACAGGGTCAGCGCATCGGCGAATCGATTCTCGACCGTGGCCGCTTGAAGAGCCTGTGCGACGGCGGCATCCATCGCGGGCTTGGCACTGCTGTTCGTCTTGCTGGCCGCGAGAAACTCATTCAGCAGCCGCGCCTGTTCCTGGTCCGCATCAACATCGAACTTCTCAACAAGTTGCCCCACCGCGTTTTGATAAGTGGTGAACTCACCCGCCTCCTTCGTCAATCCGATCACGGCCGTCAGCACCACGTAGAGGTCATCCGACGCATCGGCCGAACTCTCGACGACGGCCATCAACTTCTTGACCGCCTCCTGCCGCTTGGCGTTCGTCGTCGCCTTAGGCAACTCAAAGGTCTCATCCAGCACCTTCCGCAACTCCGCCTGCCGAGCAATTGCAGGAACGCTGGCCTTCGTCTGAGCGAAGGTCGCATCCGCTGCCAGCAGCAACAAACCAACGCTGCTCCACAGCAACAGCAACGAGGAAAGAGAACGGCTTCGGTCTGAGTTCATGGAGTTGGTCTCGTTCAATTTGAGCGGTGGGTTGGCTGCCAATCCGAATTGCTGGGGGGACCCGACGATGCTCTCGCGATAGCAATGCCTCGAGTTTTTGACAGCCCACTGGAATAGATCACCCGCAGGATCAAGCTGCAAGCCAGGCCCCATGTTCATCGCAGGGCCATCGCCTTTTTCATCGTAGGGTGGGACCAGCTCGCTTCGAGCGTCGGCCCACCATCAAAAAACATCGAGAAATCTCGGTGGGCCGGCGCGGCGAAGCGCCGCTGGTCCCACCCGACAGGTTTCACAGACCCAACATCGCGATGAACCGGCGTTCGTTGGTGACCGACTTGCAGCCCACAGTGGGCGCTCTTTATTATCCGCCCGCCGTTCTGGACCCGTCATGCCTTGTCTCAGGAATCGCGTCGAAATGCCGACTATTACGTTCGTGGCCGAGAAGAAAACCGTTGAAGTTCCCGCCGGTGCCAACCTCCGCACCGAAGCCATCAAGGCGGGTGTGCAACTCTATCCGTTCCCGCACAATTATCTGAATTGCATGGGCTTCGGAGCCTGCACCAGTTGCCGAGTGATCGTTAAAAAAGGGCTGGAAAACTGCACCGATCAGAGCCTGTACGAAAAGGTCTCGATGGTGGCCAACCCGCTGACGTTCTTCGCGCGGTTGGGCAACGAGACCAACCTGCGGCTCGCTTGCCAGATGCGTGTCAACGGCGACATCGAAGTTCAAACCAAGCCTCCGGTGAACTGGCATGGTGAGAATTTCTGGAGTTGACGCCTGTTGAAAGAAGTACGGCGGGCACTCTTGATGTGCCCGACAAAAGTAGCCTTCATCGCTCCGCGTGAAGAAAGCCGAGTCGCCAGCGACCTAAATCACCGGGGAAATACGTCGTTCGTCATTCGGCTAACTTCACGCGGAGCGATGAAGGCTACTTTTGGCGGGCGCGACACTCTTGCCCGTCATCTTTCACGCTCACGCTGTAGGACGTCTTTCACGCTAGAGCACGGGCAAGAGTGCCCGTCCTACGGGGTGATTCAACAAGCTGCTAACGCACCATCTCCCTCGGCCATCTCATCGAATTGGAATCACTGCGAATGCTGACCAAAGAAGGTTGCCTTGCTCGACGCGCTCGGTTGTGGGACGCGGTGCCGAAGGATTGCGAGTGGTTGCTCGTTGCCGATCCGCGCCATGTGCTGTATCTGTCGAACTTCATGGTTCACCCGCTGACGTTCTCCGCTGGCGAGCGCTGCTGGCTGCTGCTCGAACGCGAAGGCAAAACGACACTGCTGGGCGACAACTTTTCGTTGAAGTCTCGCACGGGGGAGCCGTTCGTCGATGAAGAGGTCATGGTCAAGTGGTACGACCACAAGCACTCGGTGGCGAACCGCGATCACGCGTTGTTCAAGGCGGCGGAACAAGTCGCTCCCCGGTTGTACAGTCGCGCGGGAGCCGTCGAGGCGGAGTGGCTGCCGGTCGGAGCCTTCGAGCTGATGGGACTCGATCACGAACAACACTCGGTGCGGCGCGAGTCGAAGGATGTCGGTCACCCCGGCGCTGTCGATCTGGGGACCACACTGCGATCACTCCGCCGACAGAAGCATCCTGATGAGATCGCGGTCCTCAAGGAATGTATGCGCGCGGGCGAAGCGGGAATGCTGCGACTCCGTCAGATCATGCGACCAGGATTGAGTGAGTTTGAAATCTTCCTCGAAGTCCAGCAGGCGGCGCTCTCGGCGGCGCGACGGCCGGGACTGATCTATGGCGACTTCCGCGCGACGACGGCGACTTCTCCCAAGGTTGGCGGCCTGCCAACGGGCTACCGGTTGCAACCGGGCGACATGTTCATTCTCGACTATTCCGTGGTCCTCGAAGGCTATCGGTCGGACTTCACGAACTGCCTGACGGTAGGTGAGCCGACCTCGCGACAACAGCATCTCTACAACCTCGTCATGGCGGCGCAGCAGGCGGGCGAAGAAGTTTTGAAGGCGGGCGCGAAGGCGTCCGACGTGTTTCACGCGGTCAACAAGCCGATCCTCGACGCGGGCTTGGCGGACAAGTTCGCTCACCACGCCGGACACGGAATCGGACTGGCTCACCCCGAAGCACCGATCCTCGTTCCGGAAGGGGACGACGTGTTGCTGGCGGGCGATGTCATCACGCTCGAACCGGGCCTGTACGTCGAAGGGATCGGCGGCATCCGCATCGAACACAACTATCTCATCACAGATGCAGGCAGCGAACGATTGAGCAATCATGTGATCTCGCTGACGTGATCGGTTGTGACTCGCAAAACCGGACACGGCGACCCCATTGAAGCCTGACGCGCAAGCGAAGGACGTTTGAAAACAGCCCTTCGCTTGCGCGTCAGGCTTCAATCCTGCGGTCAGAACCCGCAGCCTTACGGCGTGTGGCTCGCCAACGTCACTGCTTTGATTCGTGTGAAAATGATTCAAGAGGACCGACCATGTCGAAGGTTGACTGGAGCTACCACCGCAACAGTTGTAAGACGTGCGGCAAGACCGCCGCGTTCTTGGCTGAACACGGCGTCGCGGTCACGACGCAAGTGGATGCTCGCAAGACGCCACTCGTCGAAGCGGACGCTTTGGAACTGGTCGGCCAAGTCAATCAGCTCTACGTCACGCGCGGCACCAAGGTCGTTCACTTCGACTTGAAACGCGACCAGCCTGACGAGGCGACGCTCCTCGCGCTGCTCATCGGCCCCAGTGGCAAGCTGCGCGCCCCGACGCTCAAGCTCGGCAAGACGCTGGTCGTCGGCTTCGATCAGGCGACCTATGAACAAGTCGTCGGCTGATCGACATCCTCGGATTGCAACTCGTACTCGACTCAGGATGAAGACGGGCGAATCCAAATTGCCCAACCTCTACGTGGCGTGGGCCGCAGCAGCTTCGAGCCGGTCCATCCAGCGTTGCGTTTGCAGCGCATCGGCATAGGTCGCCCCGGCAGGAACTGGGGCGACGCCGCGCACGACCCGACAAAAGCTGCGAAGCTCTTCCGCCAACATGCCGGTCGGTGTGATTCCATCGGCCCGAATTTCGAGAGCCAGCGGCCATTGAGCGCGTTCGTCCCAGACTTCGATCGGACGTGGATTGGGAGCGATGCGTGCGGCCCATCCTGTGCCGAACACCTCCATTCGATCGAAGCCGCGCGGTGCCATTCCCTTTGGCGTGAGATACGACGCCGCAATCGAAGCCACGGTCCCGCGCCACTCGATCTGCGCGAGAGCGAGATCGACCGAACCGTTTTCATCGCGACGGAACTGCGCCGAGAAGTGGCTCGGTTCCTCACCGTTCATCAGCGTCTGCACGCAGTAGAGATCGTGAATCATCGCGGCGTGCAGTGGGTTCTCTCCGGGAAAGTCGCGCACGATCGTGGCCGGACGATGTCGGACGCAGTCGATGAATTTCGGCCGTCCGCGCTCAGCCACCTCAATTTGAAGCTGAGCGAACTCACTGTTAAACAGCACGATATGACCGAGCATCAGGTTCGCTGAGTCCGCCTTCACGAATGGCGCGAGTTGCTCCGCCTCCGACAACACGGTCGCGACCGGCTTCTCCAACAAGACGGTCTTTCCCGCCTGCAACAACGCTCGGGTGACGGCAACATGCTCATGTGTTGAACACGCCACCACCCATGCCTCAGCGTTCGATTCAATGATGGCTCGATCCAGTTCGAGCCATCCCGGCACGCCGGGCAACTCCCGTTGAAGTGCATGAAGGCTCTCAGCGCGTCTGGCCACGATCCCAACCAACTCTGACTCACACAGCACTGCCAGTGTGAGAGCGTGCAGCCGACCGAACCGACCGCAGCCAATCACGGCGATCTTCACTGGAGCAGATGATTCAGAACCGGACATGCTTCGCTCCTCGTTCGGCCCTCATCAACCGGCAGCGTATGCGAGGACGAGCGTCATTCGGCAGCCCCTCGTTGACACAGTTCTTCGTTCAGGCTTTCGGTTGGTCTTAGCAGCCTGTTGAAAATAGAAGCCTGAAGCGCGAGCGAAAGATTTCTGAGCCTAATTCGTCCGCATTTGCGACATCCTTCGCTCGCGCTTCAGGCTTCTATTCCCTTTTTCAATAGGCTGCTATACCGCACACGGGAGAAGCTGACACTAACCCGAAGCGTGAGTGAGGCACGCAACTCACGTCCTCGCTCACGCTTCGGGTTAGTGTGAAATGTGCCATCCTCACCCGTCTTCGGTATCACCGCGCGAGTGTCATCGGTCACAGCCAATTCCTGTCACTCAGCGGATTTCTTCGCGGCGCACTTTGTCCTCAGCAACTCTTCATGCAGCCGGCCGACGTGCCACATGTAGCTCGGGCCGTAGCCAGCGCGAGGCCCCCAAGTGTTGAGCGTACTCAGTCGCAGATGCCGCTGCGCCGCCGCGTCGTCTCCCTCGACGGAGTCATTCAAACCGATGTAGAGGTGCGCGTAGAACAATCGCTTCTCGCGCTCGTCCTTGCTGATCTCGGCCTTGTCGATCACCTCGAGAATCTGTTGCGGCGTCATCGTTCCCGCAAACAGTTTGTAGACCGACGGAAACGGCTCGCGATCATCCTTTTCGTATTTCAGTAACCCTTCGCGAGCCTGCTTCTGACCGTAGGCCCGATGTTGCGAGAGATACCGCCAGATGCCGTTCTCGCGGTCCACCTGATCGAATGCGTGATAGCTCTCAAACTGAGCGGCAGCCTCCTTAAAATCTCCCGCATAGAAGAGGGCGATCCCACGCCGCCAGTGCGAGTTCACGAGACTTTCGTCGAGCTTCGACATGGCACTGTAATCGGCGACGGACTTGTCAAACTGCCCGAGAAAGAAGTGCGCATCGCCACGTCGCGAGTAGGCATCAACCTGCTTGCTGTCGGCCTCAACTTTCTTCGTTGCATCAGCCGCGGACTTCTCGAATGCCTTTGTCAGTTTCTCGCGATCCGCCATCGAGAGTGGCGACTCAGCAGAGGAGATTGCATCGGTCCCCTTCGGTTCGTCGGCGAGGGACCAGTGTGCGAGTAACAGCCACAGAATCAAAAAGCTCCCCGCACGAACCCGCATCTTCGGCATGACTGCTCCTTTTTGAACCCGCTGTGGCGAGCGAAGCCTGACCACTCGGGCGACTGCTTCACTCGACTTCTTTCCAAGTCAGACATTTTTGGGAGAATTTCCCGACCGCGCTGCGTCTGCACCTATACTCGTTTGGACCTGCCGCTGCGACCGTGACATGCGGGCAAGGCTAACCAGTTTTCCTGATCGGCACGCTCGACATCATCTTCCTATTCTGCTGAACTTATCGAATCGACCGAACGAATCGACTCAAGGACTCCGTTCATGCAAGCGACTCGGCTTTCGAGACTTGTGGCCACGATCGCAGTGGCCGTAACACTGGCTTCTAGCTCATTGGTCTTCGGACAACCGAACGACCAAACTCCTCTCGGCACGAATGGTGCCAAGCCCGCCGCAGAGAAGTCGTCTGAACGACTCATCTACCTGCCGTTCAAGAACTTGAAGGCGGTCTTCGAGAAGCCCGATGGCAGCGTCTTCGTGCCGTATGCCGACTATCTCAAACTCATCGAGTCGGCGATGGGGACCGGAATGCGGAAGGCCGATCAACCGCCGGTCGGGGGCGTCATCACATCAGCCACGTACACAGCGAAGATCGAAAAAGATGTCGCTCAAATTTCGGCGACGCTCGTCGTGCAGGTACTCGATAAGGGCTGGGTCGAAGTTCCCGTGAAGTTTGGCGAAGCGGCCATTGGGAAGCTGACCTCGGACTCGGGCAAGGTCTTGCTGCGCGGAACGGGCAACGGGACGTACTCGCTGCTGCTGCCAACGCCCGGCGAACACAAGGTGCAGTTGGAACTGACGGCTCGTGTGAGAACGGCTCCCGAGGGGAAGAGCCTCGACATGGATGTTCCTCCCGTGGGGATCACGACGTTTGAACTCGTCGTCCCCGAGGCGGACCAGTCGATTGAACTCAAGCCGAAGCTGATCGCCGACACCGTTGCGGTCGCTGCCGGTGTCAAAGAGACGAAGATCAAAGCGAGCGTCGGCTCAACCGAAAAGATCTCGGTGCGCTGGCATCCGCGCGTCGGCACGAAGCCCGACATGGAGCTGCTGGCGAGCGTCACCAATCTGACCTTGGTCACGGTGGAAGACGGCCTCGTCCACACCGACACTTGGCTGACGTACGACATCCTGCGCGGTCAGCTTGAAAAAGTGAGGATCGCGGTGCCGAAGGGCCAGCGGATTCTCGACATCACTTCCGACGCGAAGGTCAAAGAGTGGAAGGCGGTCGAGGAAGAGAATCGTCAGGTTGTGACGGTGGAACTGCTGAGCCGTCTCGATGGCAAGGTGACGATCGAAGTTCACACCGAACAGTCGGCTCCGACCGAGGCGTTCGATGTCGCCGGGATGGAGGCCGCCGCCGCGTATGGCATTCACGTCCTCGACGTGATCCGCGAGAGTGGTATCGTCGCCGTGAAGCAGGGAAGCGATCTGACGCTGACCGTCGAAGAACAAAAGGGTCTGCTACGCATCGACGAAAGTGAAGTCGATGCGAAACTGAAGCGGCCCGGCGCGCTCTACTACAAGTTTTACAGTCCGGCATTCCGGTTGAAGCTGCTCGCCAAGCCCGTCGAACCGCGAATGATTCTCGATCACGCCTCGCAGCTTGTCTTCCGCGACGACCAACTGCGGTTGAGGTCCATTGCCAGCTTTGCCATCGACCGGGCGGGTGTGTTTGAACTGAAGTTCAAACTTCCCGAGAACATCACTGTCGAAAACGTCGTCTGCGACAAGATGAAGCAGTTCGATGTCTCACCTGACAAGACGATGCTCACCATCAGCCTGCGTGAGAAAACTCAAGGCTCACTCATCGTGACGGTCTTCGCCACGCGGTCGCTCGATCCGACGGCCGAAAAGACCGACCAACTGCTGCCGCTGCTCGAACCGGTTGGCGTTGAGGTCGAGAACGGCAAGGTTCAGGTCTATGCGCCGGAGAGCCTCGATGTCATCACCGACGCCGAAAAGCTGGTGGCCGTGCAGCCCGATCCCGCTCCGCAGGCCGAGGCCATCGCCAACGCGCGGCTCGTTTCGTCGTGGATTTACAACCGACGACCCATCGAGATTCCCGTCCGCACAGTGCGCAAGCCGACCCGTTTGACCGCCTTCATCGGGACGAAGGCCGATGTCAAGCAGGGACAGGTCCAGGTCACGACGACGCTCAACTACATCATCGAGTACGCCGGGATCGATACGTTCCGCTTCTCGGTTCCCGAAGCGCTGGCCGACAAGGTGCAGATCAGTTCGACGGCGGGAGGAGCCGCGCCGCCAATCAAGCAGAAAAGCCGGGCGACCGCTGCTGTCGAGGGCTGGGTGACGTGGACCGTCGTCATGCAGCGTGATGTCCTCGGTTCGCAACCGTTTGAGATCACGTATGACCTCACGCCGACCGCCGAAGCCGACGGTAAGACTGAGAAGTCGGCCATCGAAGCGATTCAAGTCCTCAATCCCTACGACAAGGCCGATGGGCCGCAGGGCAAGCGCGACATCACCGTCTCGCACACGATTGGCGAGCTGACCGTCATCAAGGACCGCGCGCTGTCGGTCTCGGCCGCCGCGACCGGTGGCGACGCGGAGCCGATCGACGTGCGCGAGCTTCAACAACTGAGGCAGGACGGTTTCGTCGCCTTCCGCTACTTCAAGCAGCCTGTGAAGCTCGACCTGACCTCGAACAAGTTCGATGTGCAGGGAGTCATCGAGACTGTTGTGAGCAAAGCCCTCGTCGAGATGGTTCTCGACCGGGCGAGCGTGGCGACGTATCGCGCCCGCTACGTGGTCAAGTCGAGCGAGCGACAGCGGCTGCGAGTCGATCTGCCTGCCGGGATCGAGCCGCTCGGCGTGATGGTCGATCGCAAGCCGGTGGCCCTCGAAAAGTCGGACGACAAGGCCCGCGATGGCTGGAACGCGTACTTCGTCAACGTCGCGCGAACCAAGTCGTCCGATGAGGCGTTTTCGCTCGCGATCCTGTTCCGCAATCCGCTCGAACCGAAGGCGTTTCAGTCGGCAGGCGGCAAGCTGAAGCTGCGACTGCCAATGGTCGGCGGTGCCGAGGCAAACGGTGTCGCAGTGCAGCAGCTTCGCGCGGCCGTGTGGGTTCCCGACGATTACGCTCTGGTCGGCACGCCCAAGAACTTCAGCGTGATGACGCGGACCAAGCTCGGTGTGCTGCTGTTCGGTCACAACAAGCATGTGGTCGCGACGCAGGACCTCGACGGCTGGATCGGCGGCGATTCGGGAGGCATCTTCGACTTCCCGATCGAAGGCCGGCGCTACGACTACACGAACCTCGGCGGTCGCGATTCAAGCGAGAAGGACGGACAATCCAGTCCGCTGCGAACGGTCGATCTCGGCTGGTGGTATTTGCCGTTCTACACGTGGATCGTCAGCGGCGCGATCGTGTTGATCGCCATCGTGCTGCGACGCACCTCATGGGAGAACAAGCTGACGCTGCTGATCGTCGCCGCCTTCGCCGCCGCCACGTACGCGCTGAAGGATGTGGACCTGATCATTCACGGTTTGGCCGTCGCCGCGTACGGACTGGTCGCCCTGATCGCGATCTGGCTCGTTCACTGCCTGCTCAATGAACACAAGCGGTCGGCACCGCTGGTCGCCCTCGCCACGCCGAATGTTCCGCCTCCAACCTTGCCATCAGTGAACACGCCGACATCGAGCGATGAGCCCGCCAAGACGGCTGAGTCGGCCAAGACAATCGAGATCGACGACGACAAGCCGAACCCCGGCTGATGCAGAAGAGTGGAACCACGAATCGCACGAATCGCACGAATCTGAAAGGCTGAGGAAGACGAAGGCCATGAACCACGGAAGGCACGGAAATGCACGGAAGAAGAGTTGGAGGGTTGATTGCGGAGAAGAGTCATGCTGTGCAGATACTTGCTCAGATCAATTCGCTTCGCTTCTTTCCGTGTTCTTCCGTACTACTCACGTTTTGTTTCTATGCCGGGCGTGCAGAATTTCGGCAGACCAGATTAGGCAAAATGATGAAGCACAGAATCATCAAGCCGCGCGGTCCGTCTGCTGCGAGCCTCTTCCATCATTCTGTGCTTCATCATTTTGCCATTCCGGTTCTCGCGGCCTTGGGTTGCGGGTATCCCGCGCTGGGACTTCCGTGGTTCCCTCTTTGCCTGTCCTTCGTTCTCTTCAGATTCGTGTGATTCATGGTTCAGCAATCGGAAGGCTTTCAGTTTGAACATGCTCCACCCAACGAGGGGACTACGATGGTGAGTCGCCTGCTCTGTGATAACTTGAACACGCGCTGCTTGATCTCGGTCGCGTGCCTTGTCGCGTGGTCGTTTGTCTCCAACGTACACGCTCAGCCGCGAGACCTCGCCACCGAATTGGGCGACGCGCGGCTGGTGTTTGTGCCGGCAGAAGAATTGGATGTTGTCGTCGAACGCGACAAACGCGGGGCCATGCTCACGAAGGCCAAGTTTGAGGAGTTGCTCGCGCTGGCGAAGGCCAATGCCGAGAAGGCTCCACCCGCGAATGTGCCGCTCGTGCTGACGAACAGTGAGTACGCGGTTCGCGTGGTCGGCGATCAGTTGCTGCTGAGCGTGACGGCCGAGTTGACTCAGTTCGCGAGCGACTGGCAGACGGTTTCGTTCGCGATGCAGCGGTTGTCGGTCGAGAAGGCGACGCTGAACGATGAACCGGCGATGATCGGCCGCAATCCGGATGGGGCGGTCGCGTTGTTGTCGGACAAGCCGGGCAAGCACACGTTGAAACTGGAACTCTCGACGGAATTGAACAGCCTCGGCAGCGATCAGGTGGCGGCGTTCTCGCTGCTCCGCGCGCCGAGCGGTTCGTTGTCGGTGACGTTGCCTGCGGGGAAGCGGCTGCTGGTCGGGGCACTGCAACTGGAACGGCCCGCGCCGCTGGAACAGGCGGCGGATTACAAGGTCGCCATCGGCGGAGCACCCGGCATTCAACTTCGTATCACCGATCGAGCTGCTGAGAATGCGGCCGATGCGCTGACGTTCGCGACCACCGGCTACGGCCTGCACGTCGCACCGGGTGAAGTGACGTGGCACGCCCTCACCACGCTGCAAGTGTTCGGGAAGCCGGTGGACCGGTTGACGTTCTCGGTGCCGAGTACGCTCGAAATCGCCGATGTCGAAGCGACGGGACTCGAAGCGTGGGATCTCACCGACGGTGAGAAGGCGGCCGGGGCGGACGGAGCAAAGAAGCCCGCCACAACGATCATCACGCTGACGTTTTGTCAGGCGTTCGATGGCTCTCGCAAAATTTCGTTCAAGGGGGTGATGGCCGTTGAGACGGGGAAGCCGTGGGCCGTGCCGCCGCTGACCATCGCCAACGTCACCTCGCACATCGGTCAGATCCTGGTGCAGCATCCGGCGGGAGTCCGGCTGCGAGTCGAGGAGACCAGCGGCGTCAGGCGGGCGACTCAAGGCTCGAAGCCGACGGCCGACATGCCGGACGAGATGTCGAAGCTGAACGCGACCGAGTTCCTGCGGTTCGACGCATGGCAGCCCGACTTCCTGTTGCGATTGACGACGCAGCCGAAGCAGCGCGAGGTCCAGGCGGCCGTCGCGGCGGTGCTGGATGTCAACGCAACCGGCCTCGACCTGCAATCGGCCCTCACCGTCGAGACGCACTTCGCGCCGCTGTTTGAGCTGGATGTCCGCATCGCCGCCGACTGGACGATCCTCACCGCGACCCGCGACGACAAGCCGCTCAAGTGGCAGGTGCTGCCTCAGGAGGCGGGGGTCAACCAGCTTCGCATCCTGCTCGATCCGCCGCTGGCCGCCGAGGCGAGTGGCACGGTGAAACTGTCGTTGCGACGCGACGTTCCCGGCTGGCCGGTCGAGGCCGAGCCGATCACGGTCGATCTGCCGGAGCTATTCCTGCCGCAGTCGAGCCTGTCCGAGGGGGCGTTGATCGTGCGCGGCGATGATGATCTCGATCTGGCGTCGCACGATTTGAAGGGCCTCGACACGGTGCCGCTGAAGGCGGACTACGAACGCTTGCGGTTCCAGTCGCAGGACACGCGGTTCAGCGGGCAGCTCAAAGTGACCCGCAAGCCGAGCCGCCTGTCGGCGCAGACGATCGTTTTTGGACGGATCGATCCGCAGACAACGCACACGTTCATTCAGGCGGTTGTTGAGGTCGAGGGCGGCGGCGTGCGAACGCTCCAGGTCGCTCTGCCTGAAGCGGCGGGAACGTCGTTGAGATTCCAGGCGGTTGGAACGCAGATCGTCGAGCAAAAACCGGCCGCTCCGCAAAATGGCGAGCGTCTCTGGACGTTGCAGTTCGACCGGCGCGTGCGCGGCCAGATTCTGTTGCTCTGCGACATCGAACTGCCGCGCGGTGATGCCAACGATCCGAAGACGGCAGCCGCGCCGTTCGCGGTTCCTCAACCGCGCTTCGTCGAGGCGGAGCGGCAGAACGGGTTCCTGGCCGTCGAAGCGGGGGGCGAGCAGCGGCTGACGATGGAGGCGAAGGGGAGCGACGGCGCGGCGCTGGCCGAAGTCGATCCGCTCGATCTTCCCGCCGTCTACTACTCACCGAAGGAGCGGATTGTCGCGGTCTATCGCACCGTTTCGGCCGGCGCTTCGCTAACGCTGAGCGAAGAACGGTTCGACAAGCTCGCGGTCCCGACGGCCGTCTGCAACCGGCTCGACGTGATGACGGTCGTGGGTCGGACGGGCGAGCTGCAACATCGAGCCACGTTCCAACTGACGGCGGTCGGCGTGCAGGGCCTGCGCGTCACGCTCCCCAAGGATTTTTCATTGTGGGCCACGCTGGTCGATGGCCAGCCGGTTGAAGTGAGGCGGCAGGGCGACATTTATTTGGTGCCGCTCACTCGCCCCGTAGCTTGGGCTCCCAGCCCGAGCGGATCGCATGTACCGGCGCAGGCCGCTCGGGCTGGGAGCCCAAGCTACGGGCTGACGCGCGAACTGAAACTCTTCTATCGTTCGTCCACGCCCGCGCTGACGCAGTTCGGTTCGATCGAACAAGCGCCGCCCGAGTTGTCGGTGCAGACCGGTCAGGGAACGGCACAGCCGCTTGATGTCCTCGACCAACACTGGACCGTCCACTACCCGCCCGAGACGCGGCTGGTCAGCAGCACCGGTCCGCTCGAACCGGAACAAAAACTGGACGAGACCAGCCTGCTGGGCCAACTCAACGCGGGCTTCCAAGTCCCGACGCTGGTCAAGCTCGGCTGGCAGGTCTTCGCCGTCGTGGTGACGCTCGGCGTGATTGCCTTTTGCTTGCTCATTTACCAACGCGGTGCCCAAACAGTCGGTGGCGGTCATCTCAGACTGGGAACCGTCCTCGGCGTACTGGCGATCTGCGCGGTCCTCGTCGCACTTTTGCTCCCCGCAACACAGCAGGCCCGAGAAGCTTCGCGTCGAACACAGGCTCGCAATGAAGCCAAGCAGCGACAACTTCAGGAAATGGATCAGGCAGAGTCCGCCGTGGCGGCAACAGGAAGCATGGCCCCCAAGACGGCACCGCCTCCGGTCGCACCGATGTCGATGCCACCAGCGGGAGCCGAGGGACTCGCGCGAACCGCTGCGCCACGCCCGGAAGCCGCCAGGAAGGAGATGGCCGCGTTCGCTGTCGAGGATGAAACCATCCGACTGCGCGGAGGGGTGGACGAAACGTTCACGTTCAAGGAGCAGAAGGATCCGGTTCAAAACTTCCGCCGCATCGTACCTCAACTCGCACAGCCCGCCGATCCGTTTGTGGCACAGAACGAGCCGAACCGGGCACCGGCGAAGCGACCGGGTGACAAGCAATTGGATGTTGATCGCGATGGGAATGGTGTGGATGACGGCATTCAACAGGGGGTGAACCAACAGACGTGGGGCAAGGACAAGCTCGGGCTGTTGTCGCTGGCGATTGACCTCGCTGCGCCGAGTGGCAGTCTGGAAAAGTCGTTCCGGTATGCCGGGGCCGATCCGTCCCGAGGCGGGATTGGATTGCAACTCGGTTACGTCGATGAGCACGCGGGGACGAATCTGCGAGTCTTCCTGATGGCCCTCGTCGCGTTCGTCGGCTGGTTCCTGCGCAAGACTTCGTGCGCGAACAAGGTGGCGCTGGCGGCGCTCGGCCTGACGATCCCGCTCGCGCTGCTGCCCCTCGCGCCGCAGACCTTGCAGGTGGTGCTCGATGGCGTGTTCTTCGGAGTGCTGATCGCGTGCGGGCTGTGGCTGGCGCAGGGGATTGTCGGTTGTCTGGAGTCGTGCTGCGCGGGCTGCTGCGGATGGACGGGAAAGAAAACAGCAGGACAGCTTTCAGCAGGTCAGCCGTCAGCCGTCAGCCGAGAGCCGAGAGCCGATCAGCCGACAGCCGATTCGATGGTTTCTCCGCCTGTTGCCGGACTGATGCTATTCGCGTTGTTGGCGATGCACAGTTCTGCATTCGCTCAAAAGGGTGGGCCTCAGCAGGCGGTGGCTCAACCTGCGCCGAATGCTCCCGGTGTGGCGGTGCCTCAACCGCCCACGCCCGTTCCGGCTCCAACGAGTCTCATCGTGCCGTTTGATGCCGGGACGGACCCGCTGGCTGCGGGCAAGATTCTGCTGCCGTTTGACAAGTTCGTCGAGTTGTACCGGCTCGCATATCCCGACAAACCGTTCAATAAAACCACCGCGCCGCAAGCTGGCGGCGTTGTCGAGGCGCTCTACTCGGCAAAGGTCGTTGCGAATGAGAAGACGCCGGACGAATCGTCGATCAGCGTGACGGCCCGCTTCGCCATCAGGAGCTACGTGGACGGACAGCTTCTGGTCGAGTTGCCGCTCGGCAAAGTAGCGGCCCGCGGCGCGAAGCTCGATGGCAAGACGGCGGCTCTGATCGCCAGCGGTGACTGCCTGAAGGTGGCCGTCTCGACGCCCGGTCTGCATGTCGTGGACTTCGCGTTCTCGATCCCCGCGCGGTTGTCGGGGACGACCGGAACTTTTTCATTACCGCTGCTCGCCGTACCCAGTGGAAAACTGTCGTTCGCTCTGCCCGCGAAGGATCTGTCGGTGCGGATCAACGGTTCGACGACGATTTTTCGTCGGGTGACGACGGGTGAGGTGCAGTCGATCGACCTGCCGATCGACAAGGGGGGCGACGTGTCGATCGCGTGGCAGCCCGAGCAGGCGAAGGGGGCCGCTGCGGCGGTGGTCCACGTCGATTCGGTGCAGGCCGTCACGCTGACCGATGCCGGGACGGCGGTGAGCAACGGCTATCAGTATCGCGTGCGGCAGGGGAGCATCGCCGACGTGTCGTTCGCGTTGCCCGAGTCGCTGCGGTTGCAGGCGGTCAACGGCCCGGATGTCGGCGGTTGGGAATTGCAGGGTGAGGGAGCCGCTCGCAAGTTGAGAGTCATCTTCCGCCGCAACGTCACCGACACGACGAAGCTGACGGTCGAGGCGTTTTTGGATGTGAAGGTCGGAACGCAACCCACAACCATCGACGTGCCGCCGCTCGCGCCGCTGGAGGTCACGAATGAGATCGGCCAGGTTGCCGTGTTCGCCGGGGACCAGTTCTCACTGCGGGCCGAAAAGGTCGAAGTCCTCACGCAGATCGACAGTGACAAATTCACGACGCCGGTGCCGGTCAGCCGTCCGAACGTCGCGCCGCAACTGGCCTATCGGTTCTCGAAGCGGCCGTTCACTCTGAGTCTGCGCGCGACGAGGCAGGAGTCGCAGGCCAACGTCACCGCACATCAGGCCGCCTTCATCACGAGACGCAAGCAGCAGTTGACGACGCGGCTGCTGTACAACCTGACCGGCGCACCGCGCTCGTCGCTGAATCTGTCTCTGCCGAAGGGTTTTGTCATCCTCGACGTGAAGGCGACGGGACTGCACGACTGGTCGGTGGCCACGCAGGGTGAGGCGACGACGCTGACAATCGACCTGAGCGCGCCAAGGCTCGGGCTGACCGAGGTCGTGCTCGGTGGAACGGTCGCGCGCGACGGAGACGGTGCGAGCGCGACGCTGATCTTCCCGCGACCGCTCGACGCGACGAAGCTCAACACGACGGCCGCCGTCTGGCTCGACGAAGGCTTTTCGGAAAACGCGACACTCGATCAGTTCGCCGGATGGCGTTCGCTCGACGCGGCTCTGGTGAGCGCCGAGTTGCGGGCCGTGCGACCGAACAAGCCGGTGCAGTTCGCGTTCGCGACGAATGGACTTACACCGGCAGACATTTCGCTCAAGCTGACGCAGGCGACTCCGAAGCTGACCGCGAACGGCTTGACGATGACGACGGTGACCGATGTGGCGGTGATTCACACGCTCGCGCTGCAATGGCAGATCGACGCGGCGACCACCGACGCACTGATCTTCACGACGCCGAGTTCTTTGGCTGGCAAACTGGTCTTCACCGGCAGCGGCATCCGCGAGACGACGCACGCCGATGCCGGAAACGGTCGCACGCGCTGGACGATCTGGTTGCGCACGCCCGTCAGCGGCAAGTATTTTGTGACGGCGGTCGGAACGCTCCCACCGGCGACGACTGAAATGCAAGCTCCGGCGGTCGTGATGGAACGTGGGGCGAAAGGCGAAGAGGCGGCAGGCAGGCTGCCCGCTGCCACGACTGAGGCGATCGAAGGGCAGCGGCAGTACGTGTTGCTCATCAATGCGTCGCAGAGTCAGCTCACGACGGCCGATCCTTCGCTGACTGAGGCGGTGCAGCGTGAAGACGTGCCGGTCGTGGTCGATCAGTCGCTTGTCGATCAGGCGACCGAACTGGTTCGCGTGAAGAAGCTGCTCACCGCGCCGAAGTGGTCGCTGCAAAAGTTCGCTCAGACTCAAAGTGCCCCGGCGTCGGTGAACGTCGCCGACCTGACGACCGTCGTCAGTCGAGACGGCACGTATCGTGGGCAGGCGGTCTACACGATCAAGAACCGCTCGCGACAGTTTCTTGCTCTCAAGCTGCCGCCCCAGTCGGAATTGCTCTCGGTCTTCGTCGGGAATATGCCGTCGCGGGCAGTGACGACGAAGCGGAAAGACGGTGAGATTCAACTCGTCGCCCTCCCGAAGACCAGTGCCGCGTCGCTGTCGTTTCCGGTGCGAGTCATCTGGCGCGGCAAGCTGTCCGGCCCGTTGCCGAAGTCGGCGCGCGTCCTGCGTGAAGAGTTCGAGTTCCCCGCGCCCGAGGTCATCAGCCAGCAGGCCGATCCCGAGTTCGGCATCCCCGTCGCGCGGACACGCTGGACGATTTATCTCCCCGAGGACTTGGACGCGCAGCCGATGACTTCTGCCTCGCGCCACAACCTGACGCTGCATCCGGAGGGACTGCCCGACCTGATCTATCAACAGGCCGCCCTTCAGGAAATCAGCTTCCTCTGCGCCACGGTCGAACAGAATCCCGCCGGCCGCTCGAACTACTTCGGCGTCATGAATCTGAAGCAACTCGGTGCGGCCGTCCGCAACTTCAACGGCCCCACCAACGCCGAGTTCGAGCAGCAGAAGGTCCAGGTCTTGAAGAGGCTCGACGATCTGCAACAGAACGTCGTCGTCGATGAAGGCCGTCAATCGGCAGCGGTCGTGCAGAAGCGCAGCGGCAAAGGGGTGGATGACATGGTCCGCGGCTCGAATGTCAGCGGGGTCGAGATCAACACGAACGGCCTCGACAGCTTCGAGGCCCTCGCTCAGAACCGCGACAACAACGCGAAGCTGATCATGTCGAACGGGGGCGACGGAATCTCTGTGGGATCGACGCTTTGGTCCGACGGCGGAAGCCTCAACTTCAACTTCGGCCTCAATAACCCCGAGCCTGCCAATCAAAAGGGCGACGCGCTGCCGGGTGACAAGTCGCCCGGCAGCGAAGGTCAACCCGTTTCGGGCAAGCCCGTGGCCAAGGGGAGTAACGTCGAGCAACGTCTCAACCTGAGAAGCAACAATGACACTAACCTTGGTGAACTGAACAAGGTCATCACCGGCAACGGCATTGCACGGCAGCAGGGCCAAGGTCAGCAAGGTCAACAGGGACAGCAGGGCCTTCAGTACCAGCAAGCCTTCGGTGGTCGCTCAAGCGGACAGCAAGGCCAACAGGGCGGCTTCGGTGGTCAGCAACCCGTCACACGAAATTGGCGGGTGGATGTTCCTCAATCAGAGCTTGCTGGCGGTCAACAAGGAGGAGGCCAGCAAGGGAACGGACTCTGGATGAACAACCTCGGTAACACGCTTCAGGGCAACTCGGCCTTCATCCCCGGGGTGTCTGGGAATGGAGTGATCGTCAACAACACCGGCAACGGCGGTGGCCAGTCGTTCACCTCGGGAACACTGTTCGACTCGAACGCCTCCTTTGGCGTCAACGTCCAAAACGACACGACCGTGAGATACGCCAACCCCGGCCCGATGGTGAATGGTGCCGGCTCGGGGTCGGTGCGAGGAGAGGGAAACGCCCCACAACAGCCCGTCCAAAGTTTCGACTTCGCCTTTTCAGACATGCAGATCGCGAATGGCGCGATAGACAACTTGTTAGGAGCAAACGTCAACGGCCCGATGGCTCAACAAGGACGCGGCAACCTCGACGGAGTCGGCATGGGCCAGATGGCGAACGGTGGCGGAGGCGGTTCCCCGGCATGGACTCAAGCGGGCGGCTTGTCGCTGGGGTTTGAGTTGCCGATGACGGGCCAGAAGCTCGTCTTCACCAAGACCGGTGGCGATCCGAAGCTGGCACTCGGCCTCCGTCCGCAGGAGTCGGTGCGCTGGGGCTTGAGCCTGGTGTGGGCCATCGTCTGGCTGACCGTGGGCCTCGGCGTTGTGATCGTGGTGCGAAGTGGATCGGCACTGTCAGGATTGGCTCGCCACGGTCCGCTCATCGTGGCCGTGCTAAGTGTGCTGGGTTTCGTGTTCTTGCCGAGTCCGCTCAGCACTCTGTCGTTCCTCGCATTTGTGGGGGCTTCAGTGGTTGTGGCATGGACCAATCGGAATGCGGGTGCGAGCGGCTTGTCAGGCGACGGGCAAGCAATGATTGACCCGCACACACCAACCCGAAGTGTGAGCGAGGGCGAAATCGATTGATGCCCTCGTTCACACTTCGGGATGATGACGATGTTCCGTGTTCGACAGAACAGGATGTCGGCGAAAACGATTGATGTCCTCGTTCACACTTCGGGTTGGTGTGGGACAGGCAACTCATTCCGCTCGCGTAACTCGCTCACCCAACCTGCTCGCGCTTCACTTCGGTCGATGCCACGAAGCAGATGCCACCTGCCTGCAAAACAGCACATGCGTGCTGAATCTTGCTCCAGTCGCGGCCCATCAACTGTGACGGAGTAGCGTCCGCTGTTGAGCCGTAACTCGTTCCAGAGTCGCGCGTTGCCGAGCACTTTTCGCTGAGGCAGTTCCTCGGGAATACCGATTGCTTGAAACGTTCGATGACGGTGTTGCGGCACAGCATCGAGTTCATTTCTTTATCGCACTCAGAATCGCCGCGACTCCCCTCCTGTGATTGGGACCACCCGCGTTTTTGTGGTCGCAAGTTGTGAAGCCTGACGGATTGAATAGGGAGTGATGGAATGCAGACTGTTTCTGAATTGCAGGTCTACGAGGCCGGAGTCCTGACCGTGATCGGGTTCGCAGGTGCCGAAGTTCTGGACGACATTAACCTCGCCCAATGTCGTGACGAAATTGCAGAGCTGATCCGAAACCACGGCTGCAAGACGCTGGCATTCGATCTCTCCGGAGTCCGGTTTGTTCCCAGCGGACTGCTCGGAGTTCTCGCGTCGATCAAACAGCAGGGCGTGGAGGTCCAGCTCTACAACGCCTCAGACGACATCCGCGAGGTCATGGAGATCACGAAGCTCGACCAGATGTTTCAAATGCTTGTCGTTGCGGTGTGAGTCCACGAGAACAGTTCGCGAGATCGCCGTCGATCGAGAGAAGCTCCGGGATGACCGGGGCTTTTTTGTTGGCACGGCTTGCCAGTCCTCCGACCAGTGGACAAGCTGCACAGTCTGGCGACACGGCCCTACTGAAACAACATTCACCCGCTCCGCGAGTGTTCTCATGCACACCCGAATCGACTCTCCCGGCAAGATTCTGCATACCGGTCGTTGGCGTACGGCGGCGGACTTGGCGGGCGAGCTGTGCCGCAACAACGCACTAACTTCGGTGGCACTGGCCTCGGGCACAACCAACTCGGTGGAAGGTCCGGTTCATCTCGGGTGGCAGTCGCCCGACAAGGCCATTCCCTTGCGAGACGACGCCGTATTTCTCGTCGCGTCCATCACGAAGCCAATCGTCGCGACGGGAGCGATGCTGCTGATTGAGCGAGGCCAACTGACGCTCGCCGATCGCGTGACCGACTTCCTTCCGGAGTTCGGCCGAAACGGAAAACATGGCGTCGAGATTCGCCACCTGTTGACGCACACGTCCGGCCTGCCGGACATGCTCCCCGACAACATCGCGTTGCGACAAGCGAATGCGCCACTGAGTCGCTTCGTTGAACGAACGTGCGAGGAACCGCTCATCTTTCCGCCGGGGCGCGGCGTGCAGTACCAAAGCATGGGCTTCACGATCTTGGGTGAGATCATCGCGCGGGTGACGGGACATTCGTGTGCCGAGTTTCTGCAACACGAGTTGTTCGCACCGCTCGGTATGAACGACACGGTCCTCGGTGCCCCCGATGCGTGGTTCGAGGGTGAAGCGCTCCTTGCCGCGCGCATCCCGACGGTTCACGTCCCCGCCGATCACGCTGACGGTTCGACTTGGAATTGGAACAGCCGTTATTGGAGGCAACTCGGCGCACCGTGGGGCGGACTGCTGACGACTGCTCGTGATCTGGCCACATTCGCACAGTTCATGCTTCGCGGCGGAACGACTCGCGCCGGCAGGCGGTTGCTCAGCCCCGCTGCCATTGCGGCTGCGACTCGCAACCAACTGGAGGCCATGCGCGACGTTCCCGCCGATGAACGGCGCTGCCGCCCGTGGGGATTGGGCTGGCGACTCAACTGGCCCGCACACAGTGCCAACTTCGGCGACCTGCTGGGGCCGAACACGTTCGGTCACTGGGGCGCGACGGGGACCGTTCTGTGGATCGATCCGGATCAACAACTCTTCGCCGTGGTCCTCACCACAACCCCGCAAGAACCGGCTGGCCACAGTCTGTCACGGCTCTCAAACTCCATCGCCGCCGCGTGGTGTTAAAGCGTTGATATGCCTCGCGCGGTCAGCGATGAGACCTCTGAGCGGGGCGGCGTAAGCCCCCCGGTTCTTGGGCGTGAGCCCGCATTGGAAGAACCGGGGGGCTTACGCCGCCCCGCTCGGAAACCTCTCACTTTGTGCCGCGTGAAGTATAACGTGACGGTTCCAATGTGGTCCTTGACATGCCTAGGTGGCTCCAGTGTGATCCGCCCTTGATGCTAAGTGGACCTGCATTGATCGCTGGGTAGCCACACTCGCCAAGAGCGTTACCACATCAGGATCTCGGCGGATTTACTGAGCAGTCTGATGAAGAACGTAGGGTAAGCGTCTCGCTTGCCCTTGTTTTCAACTGCAATCACCGGCAAGCGAGACGCATACCCTACGTTTTTCCACAGGCCGTTCGACAATCTGTTTCTCAATGAGGTCGCTTCGTGAATCTGCATCCTTGGATTGCCCGCGCCCTGTGGAGTGGAGCCGTGGCACTGGGCATCGGCTTTATCGCGGGCATGCTCGCGCTGATTTTGCAGTCCGTCGGTGACGCATCGGGAGCGATGGCCGTTCGCGGTGTGTTGCTGGTCTCCGTCGCGGTCTTTGGGTTGTCGTTCGTGTCGCTCGTCGTACTTTTGGCATTGAACGAGTTGGCCCGTTCAACGCCGCCTCCACGAGATTCCTGACGCGATCGTTGTTGCGCTGCGTCCGATTTGATCCCAGCCCGTTTTCCCCTCGAGACTCTCTCCGGATGCCGATCAAGTTTCGCTGCAACTTCTGTCGTCAGTTTCTTGGTATCTCGCGTGCGCAGGCGGGGGGCGTTGTGGATTGCCCGACGTGCGGCCGGTCCATTCGAGTCCCGCTGCTTGATGGAACCGTTCAGCCGCTTCCAACCCCCGAGCTGAATCTGCAAGACGCACATTTGGCTCGGGCCTTGGATGAACTCGCACAGCTGGGTGACTTACTCGATCAGCCGTTGCCGGTCGCCAAGTCGGCCGCGATGGGCTTTGAACGCGAGTCGAATGAGAACGGGGATGACGGAGATGAGGCGAACCAGATCCCTCAACCCATTCCCGAGCCGATCCCGATCGAAATGCCGCTCGCGCCGACGCCGATCAAACTGGATCGACCGGTCCCCGTTTTGGAGCCGCCTCCCAACGCCTCTTCCGTCGCCTCAGGACAAGTGGCATCGAATGTTCCCTCGGCTCGCGAGCACGAGCGGAGTCTGATGGCGGAACTGCTGTCACTCGCGCCGCCGCCCGCCGCTCAAGGATCGCCCTCGCCGCAGCGCAGCCGCACCGACGAGGCTCCGCAATCTGAAGTTCACTCCGATGTCGTGGCGAGTCATGAATCCAGATCCAGACGGCGGCCAGCCACGTCCATTCGCAGCGCGGTCGCGGTTCTTGGCCTGTTCTTGAGCGGGATGTTTGTCGAACGATTCGTCCGCGTCTTGGAGTCCCTTTCGCCAGCAGTCTCATCGCCGGTTGTCGCTCCCGTCGTGGCAGCCGATGTTCCGAGCGAACTGTCAGGTCGCATCACCTACAAGACGGCGGAAGGCGAAAGCCAGCCGGATCGTGGTGCGCGGTTGATCGTCTTTCCCGATGAGCGGCCCGGTGATGTGAAGCTGCCTGCCATGGGATTTCGCCCGGCGGACAGCGAGGCTGATGCACGGGTCGCAACGGCGGCGATCAAGGCGCTCGGCGGCACGTTGGCTACGGTCGATGACGCGGGGCGATTTCAACTCGATCTTCCCGCCGGAAGCTATCGTGTCCTGGTCCTCTCCCGCTTTCAGTCCCGTGATGAGGCACAAGCGGCGGACCCCGCATTGCTGAAGCAATTGGCGGCTTACTTTCAGAATCCCACCGAATTGCTGGGCCGAGCCGAACACCATTTCGCGCCGCTGCGAATCAAAGGAACGGGCGAGATCTGGGACCATTCGTTCTGAAGCCAGACGAGCGGCAAGCATGGAATGCCCCGTAGGATGGACGCCTCGTCCGTCAGTCCAACGTTCCGGGTTCTCGGACGGACGAGGCGTCCATCCTACGAACGATACTGCTCGCGGCCGATCCTGACACTAACCCGAAGCGTAAGCGAGGAATGCAACACATCTCCTCGTTTACACTTCGGGTTAGTGTGCCGCAGCGGCAAATGTCTGACGTTGGGCCGTGCGAGGTATGTTCTGCGATCACGGTCCCGTTGCTCCCGCCGCATCAACTCAATTGCATCGCGGTTCGAGCCGTTTCGCGAAGGTCGAGCCAGATCAGGTGGCAGTTGCCACAAGAGTCAATCACGATATGGCCGGGACCGTAGTTGGGATGGACGTTCATCGTGCGGCGACACGCCGGGCACGGCCGCTCGCCGCTGAGTTGCTCCCGGTCGAGTGCCGTCGGGCGCGAGGCGGCTCCGCGGTACTCGGCCCGTCGGTTGCGAACGAGCATCGCGAAGAGTTCCTCCACAATCAGAACACCGCGACACGCTGCGCAAAATTCGACCGCCAGTCCGTCCATCGCGGCCTTGACCATGCGCTTCCGGCAGCACGGACACTTGCTGCTACCGGGTTTGCCGAGCGAGACAACTCGATCTACCGAATCGTCCGGAGTTCCGTGCGAGCGATAGGTGCGACAGGACTCGCAGACCAAAATCTGCTGCGTGCCGTCCCATTCGAGCGGCGTCCCACAGTTGTGACAGTTCATCGGATGATCGCTCGTGTTCGGCGGGAAGGGTGATCTCCTGCCAACCTAGCTCGGAAGTCGGCCTCGCAGCGGAAGACCGGACAGAAAAAAAGAGCTGGCCTCCAAGTCGGCCGTCGAGAAGCGGCTCGGCTGATGAGGCGGAAAGTCAACGTCCTCACAAAATCGTTACGAACGGCAGCTCTGACGTTTACGACAAAAGTCGAAAACAGGTGAGCCGGGCGGCGTCAGCCCAATGGCACTCACTTTGGCATTCTGTGAGCGGCACGGCGCTAGCCGCCGGTTCTTTTCCAGCTAAGAAACCGGCGGCTA
>JAYTGQ010000692.1:0-4229 GCA_043733345.1 Schlesneria sp. | reverse complement strand
GGCTTCGGCCACGCGGTCTACAAGGTCGAAGACCCGCGAGCCATTCATCTGAAAGAGTTGTCTCGCCGACTGGGGGTCGAGACGGGCGACCCCAAGTGGTACGACATTTCGATCGCGATGGAACAGGCCGTTTTCAACTCGATCAAGCGGAACTGCAACGTCGATTTCTTCTCGGCCAGCTTGCAGCACTACATGGGAATTCCGGGCGACATGTTCACCTGCATCTTCGCCGCGAGTCGTATTGTCGGCTGGTGTGCTCATGTGTTGGAGCAACTCAGCGACAACAAGATCATCCGTCCATCTTCCAACTACATCGGCCCTGCCGAACGCCACTACACGACGTTGTCGGCCCGGGCGTGAGGCACAGCGATCGGCCTGTGATATCCCTTGTAGGATGGACGCCTCGTCCGTCCCGTCGTCGTAGCAACACGGACGGACGAGGCGTCCATCCTACGGAATGCCTCACGCGACGAATGATTCGACGCTGGCGGCGCGAATGACCTCGCTGAACGAGGCGTCGCTCAGGCTGAGTGCTTGCAGGGTGCGTGCGAGCGTCAGGATTGCGTCACAAATCGCGTGAGTCTCGTGGAACCAGACACGCCCATTGCCGAGCAGCCCGAGTCTGGAGCCACTCTCGATGAGTGCCTCCACCACAGCGGCGGCGGTTGATTCCGACTGCAAGTAATCGATGCGGCGTGGCGTGAGCCAGCCGGTCAATTCGTCGGACAGACTGCGATCGACGACGACTCTCAGGTCGCGCTGCTCATGCCGCTCGAAGTCGATCAGCACGCGAGCCAGTTCACCCGACGTGACCAGTCGCCCACGTTCGGTCACGAAGGCACAGCGTTGGCCGTCGTCATCCACGATCAGGCCAAGGTGCTGCCCACCTGACGTAACGGCCGCAGCCACACGCCGCACGTCGGCGTCGTTCGGATCGGAGAGGTTTCGCTGACGAGTGGGCAGCGAGACGTGAGCCACTTGGCACGGCAGTTTGGCGAACAGGCGATCGAGCGTGCGTGGGATGAGCCTCGTCGCCGAACCGCAGACGACGTGCAGCGGCCTCAAGGCGTGAAAGTGAGGGGCCAGTTCGGCTTCATACGGCGTGAGTGCTTGGAATGTTCGCTGCGATCCCGCCGCGCGAGTCGGTCGCAGCACGTCGGCTTGAGTGCGAACTTCCAATTCATCCAACCTGCCACCGCGCGGCCACGGTCGCGCGTGACGACCGACGACATCGAAGCCGGTCCAAGCGGGATCACAGCCCGCTCCCGTCACGAACATCCCGGCGACTGCGTCAAGCTGCCGCACGGCGAATTGAAAACAGGTGGCCGTCGTCTGCCCGAGGTCGATTACCTGGCAACCCATGCGCCGCAGACCGAGTGCGACTCCCGTGACGATGTCGGGCGAAGAGGGACGTTCGTCGAAGCCGATCACAACCACGGGGCCGCGTCGCGCTGCCTGTTCTAAAATCAACGTCTGGCTGAGGTCCGCGTTCTCGCCACGACTCTCGAACGGCACCGCGCCCGACACGGCCTCGGAAGGCTTCGTGACGGGCTGGCTCGCTGCTGCGTCTGGTTCCCCTGTTGCTCCGGCCAGTGCGCTTCGGTTCGCGTTTCCACTCGGTGGCCCGTTTCCACGCCGAGGTTCGTCATCCCACAGCAACGCGGCCAACGCGGCTCCCCAATGAGCGGCCCGCGTCCGATCCAGCTCGTTCAGATAGATGCCGCGCACCCCATCGGTCGCGACGAACGAGCGTCGTGCGACGCGACGAGTTGCCTCGCGCAACGGGGGCGACAACGGAAGTGGACGCGATCCAACCTCATGCCGATGCACGCACTCGCCGCACTTCGAGTAGTTCGACGCGAGCCGAGCCAAATGGATGCTGTGTGAAATCGGATGGACTTCGCCGGGACAGACGTACTCGCGGTGATGAGGCTGATTGACCGAATCACCGGCCAGGCTGTTTCGCGCCGCCAACTCCCGTTGCCCGACGACCTGCTCGCCTGATGTGCGGTTCGAGTTGTCGAGCAGGCTCTGTCCCATTGCATCCTTTCGGTTCAGCCGATGTTTTTTGGGGGATTCAAGTGAACGGGATGAAGTCGGTCGTTTTCATCCCGAAGGGATGTCAGCGATTAGCCGGGGGTTGAGCGTCAGCGACACCCCCGGTACGACAGCACAGAAAGGGGATTTGCATCCTGAAGGGATGCTGGCAGGTGCCTAATGTCAGCCGGTTTGCACTGTGCCAGCATCCCTTCAGGATGCCACCGCCATTGGCTCAACCTCTTCCGGGGGTGTCGCTTCGCTCAACCCCCGGCTAATCGCTGACATCCCTTCAGGATGAAGACCGGCGACTTGTAGGCCAAACGGCAAGTGGGGGTCAATTGGCGTCGCGTGCTCGACACAATCAGAGGGGCCGCGATGTGCGGCCGCGTGGTGAGAACTGGCTTGCCCGCCAACTCAACTCAAACGTCGGCATGGGAACCCCTATCGTCGGAAGGGAGGCTCGTCATGGATCAAGGCTCGCCCAGCCGTGGCATTCGCCTGCGAATCTGATTCTAATTCCGCCCCGCTTGGGTTTGAGTTGGCCCGGTTCGTTTAACCGCCAGCCAAAGGCGAGCGCGAGCTTGAACGCCACGGCGAATTGCCTCGCCATCACGCGCTCGCCTTTGGCTGGCGGTTAACAGCCTGTGGAAAATAGAAGCCTGAAGCGCGAGCGAAGGATTTCTGAGCCTAATTCGTCCGCATTTGCGACATCCTTCGCTCGCGCTTCAGGCTTCTAATCCCTTTTTCAACAGGCTGTTAAACGAGGTCGGTGTCCTAGAAGTCCGTTCCGCAATTGAATCTTGTTTCGTCTCCCCCGTGCTTTGCGCTTTGCTTCAGGAGAATCTTGACCCATGTCTGGTGCCAACATTCACAGTGTCTTGCAGGAAACACGCAGCTTCCCGCCCTCGGCCGAATTCACTCGCAACGCTCATATCAATAGTGAGGCTCAGTACCAGCAGATGTGGAACCAGGCCAAGGACGATCCCGCCGCCTTCTGGGGTGAGATGGCCGGAAACTTGGACTGGTTCAAAAAATGGGACCATGTCATTCAAGGTGAGATGCCCGATACGAAGTGGTTCGTCGGCGGCAAACTCAACGCCAGCTACAACTGCCTCGACCGGCATCTGCTGACGTGGCGGAAGAACAAGGCCGCGATCATTTGGGAGGGCGAGCCGGGAGACAGCCGCGTCCTGACGTATCAAGACTTGCACCGTGAGGTCTGTAAGTTTGCGAACGTCCTCAAAAAACTGGGCGTCGTGACGGGCGATCGGGTGACGCTCTACATGCCGATGATTCCCGAATTGGCCATTGCGATGCTGGCCTGTGCGCGGATCGGTGCGACGCACTCGATCATCTTCGGCGGCTTCAGTGCCGATGCCGTGGCCGACCGTAACAACGATGCTCAAGCCAAGCTGATCGTCACGGCGGACGGAGGCTGGCGGCGCGGGAAGGAAGTTCCACTGAAGAAGGCGGTCGATGAATCGCTCGCCAAGTCGCCGTCCATTCAGAAAGTGGTCTGCGTCCGCCGCACCGGCTCGCAGGTCGAGATGATCCCCGACCGCGACTACTGGTGGCACGAGTTGATGGCCGACTCATCGAGCGATTGCGACGCGGTGGAACTCGACGCCGAGCATCCGCTGTTCATCCTCTACACGTCGGGCAGCACGGGCAAACCCAAGGGCGTGCTACACACGACGGGCGGCTACACGCTCGGCACGATGCTGACCTCGAAGTGGGTCTTCGATCTGAAGGACGAAGACACGTATTGGTGTACCGCCGACATTGGCTGGGTCACGGGACACAGCTACATCGTGTACGGGCCGCTCGCCAACGGAGCGACCACCGTGATGTACGAAGGGGCACCGAACTGGCCTCACGACGGCCGCTTCTGGGAAATCATCGAGAAGTACAAGGTCAACATCTTCTACACGGCCCCAACCGCGATCCGCGCGTTCATCAAGTGGGGCGACCACTGGCCCGCGAAGTACGATCTCTCCAGCTTGCGGCTGCTCGGGTCGGTCGGTGAGCCAATCAATCCCGAAGCGTGGATGTGGTATCACCGCATGATCGGTGCGGAGCGTTGTCCGATTGTCGATACGTGGTGGCAGACGGAAACCGGCGCGATCATGTTGTCGCCGCTGCCGGGCATCACCGCGACCAAACCGGGAAGCTGCACGAGGCCGCTCCCT
>JAYTGQ010000691.1:0-4239 GCA_043733345.1 Schlesneria sp. | reverse complement strand
CGTCCGCCAGTCGCTGCTGCAATCGGCGCTGGCGTCCGGCCGCCGACCGCACCCACTGAAGCTCGGGCCGCCGCGTTGCAGATGCTGGCCAACCTGTGAACGCTGGCGGCCGTCCCGCCGCAGATCACGGTCAGCATCTGCGAACGCCTGATCGCGCTCCGCCTCGTCAACGGCCACGCGCACCGCGTGGCCAAGCGCCCCAACCGCGTGGCCCACCGTCCGAACCGCGTCGAACCCCGCCCGGCCCCGCTGGCCCTGCTCACGGAACTCCGCTCCGCCGCCCAAGCCCGCCTGAACGCAGGAACGAATGGCACTGTCGTGGCGGGTTGAGCGCGGACGTTGAGCGTGACCGGGCGGCGGGATTTATAAATCTCGGCCGGTTGGGATTGGTCTGGTGGGTTTGGCTGGCCTGGGCTATGAAATGTTTGGCTCGCCTTGGTGATCACTGTCTATCGAAGCCAAGGAAGGTCTCTCGATGGATGATCTATCTGATAGTGAGCGTCCGGTCAGCGGCAGTTCAGGCGGCGATTTCCAGCGGGTGGTCGCGGCGTTTATGAACGTGCCTGGACTGCCATTGGCCTCGGTGTTGTCGGCCGAGCGCGTCGCGCGGATTTTCGCCAAGCACCACAATCTGTTTGCGATGGACCGCGTCTATTCGACCGTCAACGTGTTGTGGGCGTTTCTCGGCCAGGTACTGCGGGACGGCAAGGAGGCCGCCTGCCAGTCGGCGGTGGTGGCCATCACCGCGCAGCGCCTCATCGACGGGCTGGCGGGGAAATCTAAGGGGTCAGGATTCGTTGTTTCTGATATTCACATTCTGACCCCTTTGATTTGCGTACCTCCTTAGAACTAGTGACAACCCTTGCCAAACTGATTCACGATGTCTGCGCCAAGTTCTCATCGCGTATTCCCAACAGCATGCCTCACCAAATGCGAACGCTTTGGCGTAATCTTCTGGAAGCACAGGATACCAGTGGGGGGGAGCGTAAATTGCAATGTCAACGATTCCATTGGCGTGAAGATACGAACAATCGGCGAACAACTGGCGATACGCGGCCTCCACAGACAATCGAGTTGTCATACTTCTTGCAAGTGAGTTTAATATGTCATGCACTTCTTCCGCTCCGGCTTCGCGCAGGAGGTCAACTATTTCTCGTTGCGAATCAGATAGTTTTAGGCGTGTGTTTCGTTTGTGCATTGTTATTTATTCTTTTTATCGGGAATTGGATGATGGTCTCCCCAAGGTCTATTAGCCGGTGCATAGCGATAATAACACTCGTTCTCCCATTTTACGGTTGGCGACGATCTTGTCGGCGGACTAGTAGGCCTCGGCATAATTCGCAACCTATCCCCGGTATTGTTTTCGCACATCAAACCGCCATCACTATTCGTCGGTATTTTTAACGAATAGCCATTGTCATGAAGCTCTTTGCGGGGCAATCAAAGGGGTCAGGAGTCGTTGTTTGCGTGAACCGGAAAATCAACGACTCCTGACCCCTTTGATTTGCTCGCAGCCGGGCCGCCGCACGACGGTGATCACGATCGTCACCACCTTGACGGATGCGAAGGTCTATACGAAGGCCGATCTCGCAGAACTGTACGGCTTCCGCTGGAACGCGGAACTCGATATCCGTGCGATCCAGCAGAACCTGAATCTGAACCACGTCCGCTGCAAGTCGCCGAAAATGGTGCGGCGGGAATTGTGGGTGACGCTGCTGGCTTATCATCTGGTCCGCACCACGGCGGCGGCACTGTTATATAGCACGCGCCCGCGCCAGATCAGCTTCACCGGCACATGCCAATATCTACTCGCTTCTTGGACCGACCTGGTGCGCGGCCGCATCCCGCTGGACAGGCTGTCGGGCCACTGCCTCGCGCTGCTGTCCCAGATCGCCACCTGCGAAGTGGCCAACCGTCCCGGCCGCATCGAACCCCGCGTCCTGAGACGCCGCCGCCACAACTACAAGCTGATGCAAGAACCCCGCCACATCCTGAAGAACAGACTCGAATCCGGCAACGCGAAGGCGTAACAGCAGTTACGGCCACGACAGTGCCATTCGCCCCTCACCCTAGCCCTCTCACCGCAAAGCCGGGTCGAGGGGATGACTCCGTGCTGGCGCTCGTCGAGATTTCACTCGATCCCGAGATGCTGCTTGAGGAACAGAATCTCAATAGCGCGTTGATAGTCGCTGTTGTCCTTTTTGGCGAAGCCGTGACCTTCGTTGTTGGCGAACAGCGTCCAGACCGGTTTGCCGCCGGCGCGGACTTTGGCGGCGATCTGCTCGGCCTCGAAAAACGGGACGCGCGGGTCGTTGCGGCCGTGAACCACCATTAGGGCGGATCGAATCTTCTCGGCGTTGTTGAGCGGACTGATGCGATCGAAGACCGCCTTCATCGCGGGATCGCGTTCGTCACCGTACTCGGTGCGACGGAGATCGACTCGGTACGGGGCGGTGCGTTCGAGGAACGTCACGAAGTTGGCGATCCCGACGATGTCGATCCCCGCCTTGATCCGGTCGCCGAAGTGGGTCAGCGACGCGAGGACCATGTAGCCGCCATACGATCCGCCCGAGACGACTACTCGCGACGAGTCCAACTCCGGTTGCTGGGCGATCCAATCGAGCAACGCGCCGATGTCCTTCACGCTGTCTTCTCGCTTCTCGGCGTTGTCGAGCGCGAGATACGTCTTGCCGTAGCCACTCGACCCGCGCACGTTGGGGCAGATCACGGCGATCCCCAACTCGTTCAAGTGGTACTGAATGATCGGCGAGAAGAACGGTTGGTACTGCGACTCCGGCCCGCCGTGGATGCTGATGAAAACGGGAACCTTCTTCGACGATGAGGCGACGCGCGGGCGGAAGTAGTAGGCCGGGATCATCCGGTCATCGAACGATTTGAACTGGATCCGAGTCGGCGCGAGGAACGATGCCGGGTTGAGTCCGCCGACTTCGCTGAACGTCCAGCGCGTCAATTCGCCGTCCTCCAATGTGAGCGAATACGCATCAGGTGGCGAGTCGGGGCGAGCCAGCGTGAAACCGAGTCGCTTGCCATCGGGCGAGAACTCCAACCCCGTGACGATGCCAAGCGGCAGCTTCAACGCGCGGCGCGATCCGTCCGCAGGCGACAGCAGGTAGAGGCGACTCGCGCCGTCCTCATTGACGACGAAGGCAACCTGTCCCGAGGTCGGTTCGACCGCGATGTCGCTTACATCCCACGGAATGTCGTCCGTCAGCCACGCGTACTTCTGCGACGCGAGGTCGAGCCGCGCGAGGCGACTGAACTCACCACCGGCATCGGTGGCGATCAGGATCGACTTCCCATCGACCGCAAACGCCATCGGCCCGAACGCCGCCTTGTCCTTCGTCGGTCGAGGCAGCTCTGTCCGCTGACCGCTCGTCACATCAAGCAGCGCGGGGTACGACTCGTTTGCCGAGACATACCGATTTAGCAGCAGCGTCTTGCCGCCGCGCGACCAGTCGTGGGCGCTCCACGTTTGCTGATCGACCTGCATTACGAGCTTCATCGAACCGGGCTGACGCGGATCGGCGAGATACAGGTCCACGTCGCGACCGTTCCGCTGGTTGCTCGTCACCACGATCTGCGAACCATCCGGCCGCACGGCCCCGAGCTTGTTGCGCGACTTCCCATCGGTCAGCCGCGTCGTCGCGAACTGCTGTCGGTCTAGCAGATAGACCTGATCGTTTTCGTTGCCACCCGAGTCCATCAGCATCACGATCGCGCCGTCTGTCGTTTTGGGCAGGAAGCTGCCCGAGACCGGTTCATCGAAGAACGTGATCTGCTCGCGGCGTCCTCCCGGTTCATAGACCCGATGCAACTGCGACGAGTTGCCGAAGCGCGTGCCGATCAGGATGCCGGTTCCGTCGGGAGCGAACCCGCGAAAGCTCGCCCCGCGCACGCTCTGGTACTGAGCCAACTTGGCCATGAGTTCCGCAGGCACGACCGGAACCTCGCGTGCTTCAATCGCGGCCGGCCGACGCGGGTCGGCCTCCTCCGCAAATGCCACCCATGAAAACAGGCCCGGCGAGCAGCAGAGGATGGCCAACAGCATTCGTCGAATAATCATCGTGATGACTCTCCCTCTGTGGTGGAATATTCTTCTACTCAAATGAAACGGGGCGATTAGCAGCCTGTTGAAAAAGGGAGGGCGAGGCTCCCGCCGAGCCGTGTGCGTGAGGAAAGTCGCTTGTTTCTCGCGGCTCGGCAGGAGCCTCGCCCTCC
>JAYTGQ010000690.1:0-1379 GCA_043733345.1 Schlesneria sp. | reverse complement strand
ACTTTGTACACCAACCCGCAGCGTGAGCGAGGGCGAGTGTTTCAAACGCGATGAATCCAGAGTCGCAGGAACTCGCCCTCGCTCACGCTGCGGGTTGGTGTACAAAGTCCTCCCCGCCAACAACTCCCGCTCGAAGACCTCATGCCCGCAACGCCTCCCCCCTGGCTAATTCGGCTAACCGACCTGCTGATAGCGCGACGCGGACTGTGGCTGGTGCTGGCTCTCGGTCTGACGGCCCTCGCCGCCATCCCGGCGTCGCGCCTCACCTTCGACCAGTCGATCGAATCGCTCTACGCTTCCGACAACCCGCGACTGGCCACTTGGAAGGAAAGCAAACGGCTGTTCGGAGGCGATGAATTCGTCGTCGTGGCCTACACCGACCCCGAACTGTTCGGTCACGACGACCGGTTGACCGTCGGAGCGCGTGAGCGATTGGAAACACTCGCCGCGAAATTGCGTGAAGTCCCCGGCATCCATGCCGACAGCGTGCAACATCTGGCGGAGGCGATGCAGGCTCCCATCGGCCGCGCGGGAATCCGCAAGCTGCTCGAAGGAATTCTCGTCGGCAAGGACGGACAATCGACGGCGGTCTTCTGTCGATTACTGCCGGAGGGCGAGTCCCCGATCACCCGCGCTGAGACCTATCGCCGCATTCGCACGATCGCCACCCAGCACGAACTTCCCGCCTTCGTCGTGGGCGAACCAATTCAAGTCCACGACATGTTCCGCTATGTCGAAGAGGACGGTGAAACACTCGGTTGGGTCTCGACGCTGCTCCTGATGAGCGTGATCTTCTGCCTCTTCCGCAGTGTGCGTTGGATGCTGCTGCCGCTGGCCGTCGTTCAAGTCGCCCTGATCTGGACCAAGGGGTTGCTCGTCCTGAGCGGCCTGCATCTGAGCATGGTCAGCTCGATGCTGAACTCGCTCGTCACGATCATCGGCATCGCCACGGTGATGCACGTGACCATGCGCTTTCGAGAGCACCGTCTGAAACACGCCCCCGAAGCGGCACTGCGCGCCACGCTGCACGAACTGATCGTCCCCATCTTTTGGACCGAGGTCACGACGGCGGCCGGTTTCGCGGCGATCCTGATCGGTCACATCACGCCGGTCGCCAGCTTCGGCATCATGATGACCGTCGCCACGCTGCTGGTTCCTGTTGTCGCAGCGATGCTGTTGCCAGCCGGAATCCTGCTAGCCGGATCGACCGGCTCCATCGGAACGGCGCCGGCCGAATCGAGCCTGACGGCGGCACTCGGTCACATCACGGAATGGGTGGAGCGCAGACCGACCTTCGTCGCACTGAGCATGGCGGGACTGTCTGTCTTCTGTACGGCCGGACTCTTTCGCCTCGAAGTCGAAACCGACTTCAGCAAAAA
>JAYTGQ010000689.1:0-4246 GCA_043733345.1 Schlesneria sp. | reverse complement strand
CCTTCAAGCGGTCTTCGTAGCGTTGGCGTTCGAGATCGGTGGCGGCGAGCATTTGAAGTTCCTTTGCAGCACGGTGCAGTCCGGCAAACTGGAGTTCTGTCGGCCAAGCGGCCAGTTCCAGTTGGTTGACATGTTGCAGGAAGTAGAGCCAGCCGTCCAGATCGCTCCCCAATTCGGAAAGAACTTTAACGAACTTGGGGAGTTCAATGACGTGAATCTCCAGGCGATCCGAGTACGTCGTCGTGTGCCCCTCGTTCCAAAGTCGAAAGCGCTGATGGCAGGGTTCCGACTCAGGAAACAGCCGATCGTTCAGCAGTAACACCGAGATCGTCGGCTGCAACTCGGAGTACTTGTCTGCTTCGGTCAACTGCTTGGCGAACAGCTTGGCCCAATAGTACAGCACACGCTCCTTGAGGTACTTGTGCTTCAACAGCTGCATTTCGACGTTGTACGTCCGGCCAAGCGAATCGCGCGCACGGATGTCCAAAATGGACAGTTTGTCGTCCGTTCTGTCCTGCGGCAGGAGCGGGTTCAGAATCGTCAACGAGACCAGCCGTCGATCAGGAGGAGGATCGAGAATGGCATTGAGCAACAAGACGAGCAACGATTCATTCTGTTCACGCCCGAAGACGTACTTGAATGCGAAGTCCACTTTCGGATCGATCCCGATGGGCATGGCGCAACCTTTCCTCACTCGTAGCGGCGCAGGACTTCTCGCCGCCCGGTCTTCACGCCCAAGGGCCCCCGCGCACTCATTCCCGTTTACTGGGCACTGACCATGTCAGGGCGAAGGCGTTTGGCGTCGCGGAGATAGACGTGAACGATGTCCGCCTGCTTCTTGTCCGTATTCATGTGCAGCAAGGCTCGGATGCAGCGTGGAACTTTGGCGGACGGAACGGCAATCTCAGACGCACAGAGAAGCGGAACCTGAGTCATGCCGAGACCGCGCGCCGCTTCGGCGGGATACGTCGAAACGAGATCGGGCGATGTCGTGAAGATCGCCGACACGATCTCGTCGAATTCCGTGATCGCGTTCGCGCGGAGCAGTTCTTCCAGCAGTTCGCGCGTGGCGGCCAGAATCTGCTCGGGCACATCGGCCTCAACGCTGGTCGCTCCTCGAATTCCCCGCACCGGCATGATCGAACGCTCCTGACTCGCGAATGGCATAGATGGGCGGGCTAGAAATAGCCGATTTGCCCACGCGCTGCCAGTTGCGATGTGACCGTCCTGAGTGGCGAACGGTCTTCCCGGTTTTGGGCGTCTGAGATATACCTCGCGCGGAGTGGAGATCGGACGTGATGGTCTCTCGGTCAGCACGAGCCAACCCACGGCTTGTGCCGCGGTTTGTCGGAAGGAAATTGCATGAGTCACACCGTGAATTCGTTGGCGGCGCTCGTGAGCGGTGAGGTTCTGGGCGACGGCTTGCGCTCGATCAGCGACGCCAACGCGATTGAAACGGCCGGTCCTGACGCGATCACATTCGTCGTCGATGGAAGTCACGTGAGCCGGCTTAAAGAGTGTCGAGCCGGAGCGGTCATCCTCAACGCGAAAGTGGCGGCGAGTTTGAGTGACTCCGCGCGAACCGTCTCTTCGTCGTGTTCGTTCATTGTCGTGACTGATCCTCAAATGGCGTTCATTCAAATTCTGCCGCTGTTCCGCACAGTGCGACCTCGCCCCGCGCGCGGCATCTCACCGCGATCCGTCATCGATCCGTCGGCCAAGCTCGGACGCGGCTGCTTCGTCGGGCCAGGCGTTTGTATTGGTGAAGAGGTCGAGATTGGCGACGGCTGCGATCTGCATCCCGGCGTGGTGATCGGAGCGGGCTGCAAGCTCGGCGACAACGTCGTGCTGCACCCGAATGTCGTGCTGTATCACGATGTCAGCGTCGGGCATCGCACGATCATTCACAGCGGAGCCGTGATCGGAGCCGACGGGTTCGGCTACCGGTTCGCCAACGGTCAATTCGAGAAAATCCCGCAACTCGGGACGGTCGAGATTCACGTCGATGTTGAGATCGGAGCCTGCACCACGATTGACCGAGCTGCGATTGGAGCAACGGTCATCGGAGCTGGCACGAAGCTCGATAACCTCGTGATGATCGGACACAACTGCGAACTCGGCCGACACAACGTCTTCGCGTCGCAAGTCGGTCTGGCGGGTTCGTGCAGCACCGGCGACTACGTGCGAATGGGCGGCCAGGCGGGCGTGAAAGATCACGTGCGCATGAACACCGGCTGTATGGTCGGAGCCAAAGCCGGGATTACCAAGGACGTGCCTGCGGGCGAAGTCTGGATCGGATACATGGCCACTCCCGAGGCCGAGCAAAAGCGATTGCTCTTCTCACTGAAACGGGTTCCCGAGATGCGTGACCAACTCAAAGGGCTGGAGAAACAAGTCGCGGCACTGACGGCGCAGTTGGCAGAAATGCAGACCGCCTCGTCAGGCGAACTGCGACACGCGGGATGAGTGATTGACTGGAAGTCCGGCTTTTCCGAAAGCCGGACTTCTCTGCGAGGCACGTTCTCGCGGAGAGAAGTCCGGCTGACAGAGCTAAGCCGGACTTCACGTGTGCTTCCTTTTACGTGCTTCACAACGAACGAGCAGCCTCACTGACATGAACGACACGGACCCAAACATCATTCCACTGCGAGGTCGCCACGTCGGCTTGCTGGCGGGAGCGGGGCGATTCCCGATCTCGTTTGCGGAGGCAGCTCGTAAACAGGGACTACTCGTTCACGCCGTCGGTGTGATGGGAATGGCATCGCCCGAACTGAAGGAAGTCTGTCACACGTATTGCGAGTCACCACTGGCCCGCATCGGTCGGGCGATCCGACTCTTTCAGCGCGCCAAGGTCGATCGAGTAGTAATGGCCGGCAAGATCGAAAAGACAGTCCTCTTCCAACCGTTCCGCATGTTGCGGCTGCTCCCCGATTGGCGGACGCTGCACATGTGGTGGAATTATGCCACGCGCGATCGCAAGGACGACACGCTGTTACTCGCCGTCATTCGCGAGTTTGCCCGCGACAACATTCACTTTGAATCCGCCCTCGATTATTGCCCGGAGTTACTCGTGAAACACGGCTTCCTGACACGACGCAAACCGACAGAGGCCCAATGGCGCGACATCCGTTTCGGCTGGGATCTGGCCAAGGAAATGGGGCGACTCGACGTGGGGCAGTCGGTCGTGGTGAACGACCTCGCTGTCATTGCGGTCGAGGCGATTGAGGGAACCGATCGCGCGATCCAACGTGCTGGCGAACTCTGTCGTCGCGGCGGCTTTACCGTGGTGAAAGTCGCGAAGCCTCAGCAAGACATGCGGTTCGACGTGCCGACGATCGGCGCTCAAACGATCAAGACGCTGCAAGAAGCGGGTGGCCGAGTCCTCGCGATCGAAAGCAGCAAGACGATCATGCTCGACCAGCACGAAGTGATCGAACTCGCCGACCGGTTGGGGATCGCAATCGTGGCGATCAACGCGGAGGAGTTGGAGATGCGAGCGGCCGCTTAGGAACGAGGTCGCAATCACTTCCTGATCAGCCGCAGGGCGCTAGCCCCGGTTTGTGTCTCTGAACCGGGGCTAGCGCCCTACGGCTGATGGCAGCTTGCTTCACTTCAAGAAGTTGTCACGGTCCCGTTCCTTGAAGCCCGCTCCGCTCGGAACTCGGTCCTGACCTCAGTTCGACCATCAACTCACAGGAACTCTTCACTGAGGCGTTTCACATCACTGTCGCTGGCCGTTTGAAGTGGACGCTCCGGGTCGTAGGTTCCGAAGTGTTCTTGCGGCATGTTGAGTTGCCCCAACTCGATGACTTCGGTGTGCGAGTTGTGAACTTCTTCGTGGTCGGAGTCCGGTTCGCCCGGCCCCATCTCGACGCGGAACTTCTCACCCGCGAACGAGAGTTCATCGCCCGGCAACAGTGCGCCGCGGATGACTCGCTGCCCGTTAACCTTCGTTCCGTTCGTGCTGCCGAGATCGCGAATGAACAACAGACCATCCGTTCGCACGATCAGACAGTGCAGCTTGGAGATGCTGCTGCGATCCAGGCAAACATCGCAGAGATCCTCCTGACGACCGACGAGCGTCACGTCGCGAACGATCTGGATGGTGCGGCCACCCTTGGTGGGAACCAGTTGAGCACGCATGGTTCGAGACCTTGCACGGTAGTGGAGACTAGGCGTTGTCGGAAAACTATCAGCCGGAACGCGCTAGCGTCCGGTTTTTGCGGGAAACCGTGGGCTAGCGCCC
>JAYTGQ010000688.1:0-26107 GCA_043733345.1 Schlesneria sp. | reverse complement strand
CCTTTCCACCGGAGGCCTCGAACGGCATCATGACTTCCGCCGCCCCTCCGATGGCGACTGGCTAAAACGACCGTGACCAGGTCGGTCTACCGCCGACGAAAACAACAGAACTCGCATGTCGATCCGGAGCGATGATGGCTACTTTGAAACAGAACTGTGGGACTCGCGCCCCCCTGCTCAGAAACATACGAAACGGGCTTACGCCCCGGTAGCCGACCACTCACCGCTGAAGACTTCGGTGGCCGGCCCCGTCATGAAGACATCGCCGTTGGCGGCCCATTCGAGCTTGAGGTCACCGCCGCGCAGGTGAGCCGTGACCGTACGGTTGGTTCGTCCCGTGAGGCCACCCGCGACTTCATTTCGGACAACTCGCGTTCCACGGCTGCCAGACGTTATTCGATCAGAGCCAGTTCGCTCATGGCGGATCTCCTGCAGTCGCCTGCGACCTTGTTCCAAACACAGCCACAACAAAATCAATCGACGAAGCTGTACCAGCCCGAACTCGATTCGTTGTGCTGAAGCACAACCTACGACTTGCGCCAGAGCGTCTGATCCGTGCGATCCTCCAGCGTGATTTTGAGTTCGTTGAGCTTGTTGCGGATCAGGTCGGCGACGGCGAAGTTTTTGTTTTTGCGGGCGTCGGCTCGGATTTGGATGACGAGTTGCATCAGACCGTCGAGCAGGCCATCGTCGGCTGAGGCGGCTTTGGCCTTGGCTGCGCGGAAGACGCCGAGGATCGAGGCGAGTTCTTTGAGGAGCGTCATCCCGGCGGTGAGGGCGGGGAGTTTGCTCTTGTCCGCAGCGGCGGTGTCGAGCTTGTGGTCGCCGATGAAGGCGTTGAGCGTCTTCCTCAGATCAAACAACACGCCAACCGCTCCACCCGTGTTGAAGTCGTCGTCCATCGCGTCGAGGTAGCGCTGACGGAGTGAGGTGAGTTCGGCAATGTAGCTGGCACTCTCCGAGTGCCCAGCCTCCGCACTCGGAGAGTGCGGGCTACTTTGGTCGCCTCGTGTTGTCGCGGGCTTCAGTCCGTAGAACGACTGGCCAGAGGCTCGTTCGTAGGTCTCGAACAGCCGGTAAAAGCCTTCGAGGCTCTTGCCGGTTTCGGCGATGCGTTCGTCGCTGAAGTCGATCGGGCTGCGGTAGTGAGTCGCCAGCAGAAAGAAGCGGATCGTTTCGGGATCGTGTTTGGCGAAGAGCTCCTTCACCGACGCGGCTCCCTTGGAACCGGCGAGTTTGTTGGCCTCTTGAGCCTCCTTCGCGGCGGTGAGATCGGCGGGCTTGTCACCGTGTTTGTCGTGACCACCGCCCACCTTGCCCGGTGCGCCGCTGGCCTGCATCAGGCCGTTGTGCATCCAGTAGCGGGCGAACGGTTTTCCAGTGCAGCTTTCGGACTGAGCCAGTTCGTTCTCGTGATGCGGGAACATCAGGTCGAGGCCGCCACCGTGGATGTCGATCGAATCGCCGAGAATCTTCTTAGCCATCGCGGAACACTCGATGTGCCAGCCCGGTCGGCCCGGTCCCCACGGACTCGGCCACGCGGGTTCACCCGGTTTCGATCCCTTCCACAGGGCGAAGTCGGCGGGATGCTGCTTGCCGCCGTGAGACTCGATCCGTGTTCCGGCCAGCATGTCGGTCAGGCTGCGTCCGCTGAGCTTCCCGTAGTCTTCATCCTTCGTGCAGTTGAAATACACGTCGCCAACGAGTGGGTACGCGAATCCCTTCTCGATCAGCGTGGCGATGATGTCCTGCATCTCTTGGATGTGCTGCGTTGCATAGGGAGTGTGGTCGATCCCATCGGTCCCAATCGCGACGGCCATCGTCTTGAGGTTGTCGAAGTAGTCCTGAGTCATCTCCTGCGCGAGCGCCTCAACGGTCATCTTCCGTTCGTTGGCGCGATTGATCAGCTTGTCATCGACATCGGTGATGTTGACGACCCACGTCACCTTGTAGCCGCTGTAGGTCAGATAGCGTTTGACCGTGTCGAAGATCACCGGGCCGACCATGTGCCCGATGTGAGCCGGCTTGTAAACCGTCGGCCCGCACAGATACATCGAGACCTTCCCCGGCTCGACCGTCTGAAAATCTTCCTTCTGCCGAGACAGTGTGTTGTAAACGCGAAGTGGCATTCCGTTGGTCCTGCTGGTGGAGAGTTTCGATTACTCGTTCGCGGACGGTTCGCCGTCGCGAGGTTTTCGTAGATTCGGGTGAGTCGGTCGTACTTCACCTTCCGGCGATTCAAGGACTTGAACACGTCCAGGTACAGATTCAGCATGGGGTTTCCGAGGCAAGTGGTGTCCCCCCGCGAGGGTCAGTTCCAGCATCGAGTTCATGACTCGGATTCGCTCGGGGATGGAGAGCGATTGGAACCAGCGGGCCTGTGAATCCATCTCGCCATCGGCGCGGTCGTGCGAGACTCCGAAGCCCCAGCAACGTGAGGTCTCTGTTTTCATGAATGATCGCTCTTGGTCTCGGCAGAAGATTCGCCACAGAGGGGCCGAAGACGGAGCAGCACCACCGCATCGGCATCAATCGCTTCGAGGCGTCCCACGGGGCCGACTTTTTCTCCGGTCTTGGCTTTGACGTTCACGTGGTCCTCGGGGACGCCGAGCAGTCTGGCGACGTTGGCTTTGATCGTGAATTTGTGAGCCGACAGTTTGGGGCGTTCCGCATGAATCGTGCAGTCGAGGTTGACGACTTGCCAGCCTCGGTCCTGGATGGCGGCGAGGGCGGCTTGGAGGAAGACCGTCGAATCGGCTCCGGCCCATTTTTCGTCGGTGTTCGGGAACCAATCGCCGATGTCGCCGAGGCCCGCCGCGCCGAGGAGGGCGTCCGTGATCGCATGGAGCAGCACATCGGCATCGCTATGACCGTCGAGGCCCAGCTCAAACGGAACCTCAATGCCGCCGAGCAGCAGCTTGCGGCCCGCAACCAGCCGATGGCGGTCGTGTCCCAAGCCGATGCGATACTCGGGCGATGTCATGTCTCATCCTTGATGACGGGGCGAAGTTCGCGCGGATGATAGCTGGGGGTGGAGAGGCTGACAATTCGCGGGAATCAGGTTGCTGTTCGGCCAACTCAATAGTCGCCGCTCACGATGATCAGGCGTTTGCCGTCGGGCGTCCAACTGATGTCGGTGTTGTTGCGAGTCTCATCTTGCCCCTTCATTAGTGTTGGCGGATCGGGCTTGTTCGGGTTGAACTCATACAACTGCATGCGTTCTCGTTCCGGGCAAAGATTGGTGAATACGATGCGGTCCTCGGTCGGGTGCCAATCGAAATCTCGCACAGTGGATTTGGGAAAAGAATGATGGATCTTGATCTCGGGCACGCCGGTCGCCGGAACGGTGACGATGTCCTGTGAGCCGTCCGCCTTCGTTCCGAAGACACAGATTCTCGTTCCATCCGGTGACCAAGTTGCGAGTCCGAAACCCGTGTACGAGAGCGGTGCGGCCTCCACGACAACGCGCGTCGTTTCCGAGTCGCACTCGTAGACGTTCAGTCCCTTCCCGTCCACGATTACCAAGAGGCGGCCATTCGGTGACGCCTTCCCTCCCCAGCTATCTGATGCCAGTGAAGTTAGATCGGAACCATCCAAGTTCATCCGGTACATCCCATTAGTCGGCTGAATTCGCCAACAGGCAATCCGGTTTCCATCATCACACCATTCGGGATTCCACCCTGAGTCGATCTTGCGTGGCGTGCCTCCTTCGAGATCCATCACGTAAATCGCGGGTTGTTCGGCCTGCCCCGCTGCTGGATCTGCGCCGAATGCCAACTGCTTTCCGTCTCGGCTCACCGCAGGGCAATTGAGCGACGGATGGCCCTCGAATTGGAAGAGCTTCTTCCAGCCGGTGCCGTCCGCGTTCATGACAAACATTTCGTCAGGTTGCTTCAAACGAAACGGAAACTCGGACGATTCGAGAGTACCACTGCGGTCGGCGTCGAGCCGGTGGAAATAGAAGAGTCTCAGGAACGGAAAGTGGATTGAGCCAAATTGAAACTCGCCAAATGACAGCTTTTCATCACCATTGGAATCGAGTGGTTTCATGTCCCACGGCAGTAGCCTGTTGGCTGTCATGGTGAGTCGATACTCGGCCAGAGACAACTTGCCGTCATGATCCAGATCGAATCCACGGAAATCAGTCGCGGCGATTGCTTGTGGTCTTTCTGACAGTCCTTCGCTGAGTTCTTTGATCGAGAGAAACGCATCGCAATTGGTATCACGCTGACAGAACTCACCAACCGGATCGGCCCAAGAGCGTCCCGGCACGCGACACCATTCGTCGAACGAGAGGCTGTCGTCGTCGTTGACGTTTGCTGCGTCAAATTCCTTCGCGACGCTGGCGTCGCCTCCAGATCGCTCGATGAACTCGGCCCGCTCCAGCTTGTCGTTCTGGTTCTGATCGATGTGCAGATAAAGCATGTAGTTGACGACACGACCTCCCGGTTCGCGCAGCAACTTGCCATCGCTCCGTCGCACTCCGAACTGAATCTCCAGAAAGCGACGAGCCTCGTCACGGCCGACTTTTTGATTGCCGTCAGGATCGGCTTCCTGCTCGGACAAGGGAATCCCGAACTTTTGAAACCGCAGCGAGAACGCCGTCAGGAAGCCGCGCGCATCGACCTCGATCTTGGGGTTCTCATGCCAGTTGTCGAGTGACTTATCGAGCGCCGACATGACCTGATCGACGACCGCCGTCATCGGGTCGGGCTGCGCCCCGCGATGCTCCGCTGCGACGACCGTCGGCACTGTCGAGAACTCGGCCAAATTGAGGGCCGCGTCCGCATCTTGATCGAAGAGCAAGAAGTCTCGCCGTGCCGCGTTGGCCTCGCCCCGCTTCAACAGGAACTCGTCGAGAGACAACCGCTGGTCGCGGTTTTGATCGGCGGCGGCAAACGCCCGCGACACAGACTCAACGGCCAGTTGCTTCGCATCCGGCTTCTCGTCCGCCGCACGACTCGGCCCCGAGCCGACAGCGACGGCCGCCACGACCAACAGACTCAACGCCACTCGCCACGGATGTTGTCGGGAGGGGAGCATGAATTTTTCCAACTCGGGAAAACGGAACGGGTTCAAAACAACTTGCTCGTTTCACCGCGTGGGCAACGCCCCGCGCGTCGAATGGCGAAACAACTTTCCACGTCGCTCGGCGCGCGGGGCGTTGCCCACGCGGTTAAACGACTGAGCGTCACATTCGGCCGCGCGGGGTATAAACGAGCGACGGGGAACTCTTCACGCGGAAACGGCGTCACGTTGGCACTCTACAGAAGACCGTCCGGTCGAACCAACCGAGTCACCACAACTCTTCGCGTCGTCAAAAATACAGAGTGGAACTGGTTTCCCTCGGTCAGGCCGTTTGGTATGAAGCTGTCAGACTGATTGTCTGCCCCGCTTATACCTCACGCGGTACACGCTGACACGAACCCGAAGCGTAAGCGAGGAGGCAACACACGTCCTCGCTTACGCTTCGGGTTGGTGTGAAATGTGCCATCCTCATCCGTGCGCGGGATATGGCAGGCTCCTCGCACTTCGTCAACGTCTCGCAATTCACAACGCGTCTTGGTTGTTCTTCAGAGGATTCATACATGGCTCACTCGTCCGACCCGGCGGCAACGGGAAGTCTCAGCGATAACGATGTGCAGGCGATCGACCGTCTGCGCGAACTGTATGGCCGACTGAGAAAAGAGCTGGGGCGAGTCATCATCGGCCAGCATGACGTGATCGAGCGACTGGCGATTTGCATGTTCGCTCGCGGGCATGGGCTGCTGATGGGAGTGCCCGGTTTGGCGAAGACGCTGCTGGTCAGCAAGCTCGCCGAAACGATGACGCTGCACTTCAGCCGCATCCAGTTCACGCCCGACCTGATGCCGATGGACATCACCGGGACCGACATCTTGCAGGACGGAGCCGACGGTCGGCGCGAGTTCCACTTCGTCAAAGGCCCGGTCTTCGCGAACATCGTCCTCGCCGATGAGATCAATCGCGCTCCCCCCAAGACACAGGCCGCCATGCTGGAAGCGATGCAGGAACAGAAGGTCACCGTCGTCGGCAAGACCTTTCACCTCGAATCGCCCTTCTTCGTGCTAGCCACTCAAAATCCGGTCGAACAAGAGGGAACGTATCCGCTCCCCGAAGCCCAACTCGACCGCTTCATGTTCCTGATCGAACTCGACTATCCGTCCGAGGCCGAAGAGATTCTGATCGCGCGCACGACGACCGGCGACGCACTCCCGGAACTCGACCACTTGATGACGGCGGCCGAAATCATCGAGCATCAACATCTGGTCCGTCGCGTCCCGGTCCCCGATCACATCTATCAATACGCCGCCAAGCTCGTTCGCAAAACGAGACCTCAAGGCGCGACCGCCCCCGCTTGGTTAAAGCCGCTCGTCGCGTGGGGAGCGGGTCCGCGCGCGGTGCAGTTTCTGATCCTCGGTGCCAAAGCGCGGGCCGCTCTGCACGGCAGCTACATGGTGAGACTGGAAGACATCCACGAAGTGGCCGTTCCCGTCCTGACCCACCGCGTCATCACCACCTTTGCCGCGCAGGCGGAAGGACTCGATGCCAAGCAGATCGTGAAGCGACTTATCGCCGAGACAATGGAAGAACGGTGAGGCGCAGTGCCGTCGGGAAAATCTGAAAGGAGACCACGAAGATGATCCTGCAACTCGAAGCGACGTATGAAAACGGTGTGTTCAAATTGGATGAAGTGCCTCCGCTGAAGGAGCACGAGCGCGTGACGATCACGGTGCAGCCGCGAAGTACTCGGGCACGAAAAAGTTTTGGGATGATCGGCTGGACCGGTGACCCACAGGTGCTTCGTCAGATTGCCGAGAACGACGAGTGTGGTTTGCAGGAGTCGCCATGAAGTTCTCGGACATCCCTTCCGGCACATCGGTGTTCGTGGACGCGAATGTCTTCGTCTACGACTTTGCTCCCGATCCCCAGTTCGGAGTTCCTTGTCGTGAACTGCTGGAGCGGATCGAGCTTGGTGACTTGAAAGGGTTTTGTTCTTCGCGCGAGCTGAGCGATGTCGCTCACAGATTGACGACCTTGGAAGCCTGCCAAACTTGGGGTTGGCCGTTCGCAGGAATTGGCGAACGACTAAGAACACATCCGTCGGAGATTTCTCAACTCGTTCGCTTCCGCCAAGCTTTGGATGAGATTGTCGCGATGAATGTCCAAGTCCTAGCCGTCGCTCAGCAAGATGTCTTGTTGGCGGGTGACATCAGTCGCCAGCACGGCTTGCTCAGCGGCGATGCCCTGATCGTGGCGATGATGCAGACTCATCACATTACGTCACTCGCCAGCAACGATACCGACTTTGATCGCATTCCCAACTTGACTCGGTTCAGCCCTCTCTAGCCTTCGGTCACGCACATGCTGAACGACCGCCAATCACGCAGCTTCATCGACACGCAGGTTTTGTCGCGCTTGGCGGGGCTGCCGTTGTTTGCGCGGAGGCCGATGCAGGGAAGCGTCTCCGGGCGACATGCCAGTCCGCACCGAGGCTCCAGCGTCGAGTTTGCCGAGTACCGCAAGTACGTCCCCGGCGATGATCTTCGTCGGTTGGACTGGCGCGCCTACGGACGGTCCGACCGGTTTTATGTGAAGGAGTTTGAAGCCGACACGAATCTGCGGTGCTGCTTCGTCCTCGATACCAGTGGCTCGATGGGCTTCGGTTCGACGGGGATCACGAAGATCGAGTACGCGCGGAGTATCGCCGGGACGCTCGGCTACCTCGCCAGCCAGCAAGGGGACGCGGTGGGAGTCGCCTGCGTGGCGAAGGGTGTCGTGCGAAACCTGCCTCCCAAACGGAATGCGTCTCATCTGAGGCAAGTGTTGGACATCCTCGAACAGACTCAGCCGAAGGGTGAGACACAGCTTGCTGCCGTGCTGCATGAGTTGGCCGAGACGATCCGCCAACGTGCGCTAATCGTCATTCTGTCCGACCTGTTCATCGAACCCGAGGTCTTGCGCAGCAGCTTCCAACACCTGCGATTCCGGCATCACGACGTGACCGTGTTCCATTTGCTCGATCCGCTGGAACTCGCGTTCAGCTTTCGACGCCCGATGCGGTTCCTCGACATGGAAGGTGGCCCGGCGATCTTCGCGGAACCGAACGACATCGCCGACCGCTACGACAAGGCGTTGCAGCAATACCTGACGCGACTCAAACAGGTCGTCCTCGAATCGGCCATCGACTACCAGCGCATCAACATTGAAGAGAACTACGAACAGGCGCTCGTCCGGTTTCTCGTCAGCCGCGCTCAAGCGAAGGGGATTCGATGAGCTTCCTCCAGCCGTGGCTGCTGTACGGTCTGCCGATCATCGCGCTGCCGATCCTCATTCATCTGATCAACCAGCGGCGGTTTCAGACGATTCAATGGGCGGCGATGATGTTTTTGCTCGCGGCCCATCGGATGGCGCGCGGGTATTCCCGGCTGAGACAATGGCTGATCCTGCTCTTCCGCACGCTGGCCGTCGCGGGACTGATGTTCGCGATCAGCCGGCCGCTCGCGAGTGGCTGGCTTGGCTTGGCGGGAGGAACTCGCGCCGACACGACGATTATTTTGCTGGACCGTTCTCCGTCCATGCAGCAGCGCGGTGCGGGGACTGGCGAATCGAAGTTGGAAACCGGACGGAAGCAACTCGTCCAGACCTTGGAGACGCTCGGGTCGGGCCGGTGGGTGTTGATCGACAGCACGACGCATGAGCCGCGCGAACTCGAATCGCCGCGCGCGATGATCAGTCTCCCGACGGCGGGGCCTGCCAGCGCGTCGGCCGATCTGCCGATGATGCTGCAAGCGGCGCACGACTACATCCGCCACAACCAAGCGGGCCGAACCGAAGTCTGGATTTGCTCGGACCTGCGCGAGAGCGACTGGAACGCCGAGAGCGGCCGTTGGTCCACGCTGCGCGATGCGTTTTTGGAGTTGCCTCAAGGCGTGAGGTTTCATCTGCTCGCCTATCCGCAGTCGGCACCGGCCAACGTGTCCGTGCGCGTGACGGACATTCGGCGGCAAGTGGCGACCGATGGCGCGGAACTGCTCGTCTCGTTGCGTGTCTCACGCCCAACGGGCAACGACGCGACCGGCGGCGGTGAGAAGCTCAGTCTGCCCGTGCAGTTCGAGATCGACGGAGCGCGTTCCGTGGTGAACGTTGAGTTGACCGGATCGTATGTCGATCTGAAGGAGCATCGGATTCCGATCGAGCGGACGCGGGAACGAGGTTGGGGGCGGGTCTCGATCCCGACCGATGCCAACCCGGCCGACGATGACTTTTATTTTGCCTTCGACAACCCGCCGCCGCGTCGCACGATCATCGTCTGCGAAGACCCGCAGACCGAGCGCCCGCTGCAACTCGCGGCGGGGATCACGTCCGATCCGGCGGTGAAGTGTGAAACGGAAGTCGTCGCCGTCGAGCAACTCTCGTCGGTCGAGTGGGATCAAATCTCGCTCGTCCTCTGGCAGGCGTCGCTTCCGACGGGAGCGGCTGCCGATCTGATTCGATCATTCGTCGATCGCGGCGGCCGGGCGGTATTTCTCCCTCCTCGCAATCCCGGCAGTGACGATCTCTTCGGAATGAAGTGGCAGACGTGGAACACGGGCAACGAACCGTTCCCAATTGAATCGTGGCGGAGCGATGAAGACGCACTCGCTCGCACGCTCAGCGGTGCCGCGCTGCCGGTCGGTCAGCTTGAGATTCGTCAGTACTGCGGATTGACGGGCGACGCGACGCAGCTCGCCACGCTGAAGGGAGGCGCGCCGCTGTTGGCGCGCGCACCGACCGAACGGGGTGGCGTCTACTTCTGGACGACGACTCCTTCACCGCACGATTCATCGCTCGCGACGGGCGGTGTCGTCTTATATGCGTTCATGCAGCGCGTCCTCGCCAACGGCGCGGCCGTGCTGAGCAGGGCCAGACAACTCGACGCGGGCGATCCGGGGAGCGAAGACCCGGCGACTTGGAGCCGGCTCAACGACGGAGACCAAAGTCTCTCGACCGAGGCCGCGTATCAACACGGCATCTACAGTGGTGGCGACCGGTTGCTCGCCGTGAACCGACCGGTAGCCGAAGACGCCGCGAAGGTTCTGGCCGATGCGCGCGTCGCCGAACTGTTTCGCGGGCTGAGCTTCGTCCGCGTCGATGACCAAGCCGGAAGTTTCAACTCGCTGATTCAAGAAATCTGGCGCGTGTTTCTCGTCGCAATGCTGGTCTCGCTGGTGCTGGAAGCGGCGCTCTGTCTCCCCAAGTTGGCTCGTGCTGCGGGGGCCACCACGTGAGCAACTCCGGAACTCTCAATGCTGATTTCGGAGCGGGGCGGCGTCAGCCCCCTGGCTCTTCGTTAACAGTGTTTTCTTCTCTTCGTTCTTCCTCTTCGGAGCGGGGTGGCGTTAGCCCCCTGGCCGTTTTCAATCGCGAAGCGATGTCAGCAATTCTCTGCGGGCGTCAGCCCGCAGAGATGTCCGCCCCCGATTGCCAGAGCCGCGAAGCGGCGGCAGCAGGAAGTCCTATTCCGCCCCATTTCTGCCGCCGCTTCGCGGCTCCAGATCCGCGTGGTGGTTGCTTTCCGTGGGCTTACGCCCACGGCTATTTGCTGCCGTCGCTTTGCGACTCAAGACTTCGGCTCGGTAGCGGTCGATTCGAGGTTATTGAACGGGATTGGACACGTCGAATCGCAAGGGGCTTACGCCCGAAGAGCCAAGGGGCTGACGCCACCCCGCTCAGAAAAAACAAAGCCGCCGCCCCGCTCCGAAACCTTCAGCAACTGTCGCCAGTGGTCACTCAAGTACGACATACGGGGGCCGCCACATGACGACCGTACGTTCGTTGACCTTCTTGTGGGTGCCGTGGTCGGTCGCGGTGTCGGTGTTGATCGTCGCGGTCACGGCCGGGCTGTGCTGGGTCGCTTGGCGGCGGAGCGGCTATCGGCGCGACTTCGGTCTGCTGGAGTTGTTGCGGCTGGCATTGGTTGCCTTCGTCGCGTTGCTCTTCAATCAGCCCGAGTGGGTCGAGGAGTATCGTCCCGAGGAGAAGCCTTCGGTCGCGGTGTTGTGGGATGACTCGGCCAGCATGGAGACGCGCGATGTCTCCAGCAGCGAGTCGGCATCGACGACATTAACCACGCGGCGCGAGTCGATTGCGAAGCTGACGACCGGCGAATTCTGGGCGTCGCTGAATGAGAAGCTGACGGTGGTGATTCAGCCGTTTTCTTCGATGGGGCCGGAGAAGAACGAAGAGAAGAACCCCTCACCCCCGGCCCCTCTCCCGACCACCGAAGCGGCGGTGCCCGGGCCGGGGCGAGGGGTGGAAGGCGAAACGCTTTCGCGGAGCGAAAGCACTACAGAAGCGAAGAGCGTTGCGACGCGCGGCAGCAATCTGCACGAGCCGCTCGCGACGGCACCGCAACGGTTCAAGAACCTGCGGGCGGTGGTGTTGGCTTCGGACGGAGACTGGAACGAAGGTGCTGCGCCCGTCCTCGCGGCGTCGGCTTTGCGACTGAAGGACATTCCGGTCTTCACCGTTCCCGTGGGGAGTTCGTCGCGGTTGCCGGATGTCGAATTACTGAGTCTCGACTCGCCCACGTTCGGCATCGCGGGGAAGTCCGTACGGATTCCGTTCACAATCGACAGTACGCTGCCACGCGAGTACCTGACGACCGTCACGCTGAAGACTTCGGATGGCGATGAGGTCACAAAGGAAGTGCGAGTCGCGCCGATGGGACGGACCAGCGAGTGGGTCATCTGGAAGCCGAAGGTGGTCGGCGACTACACGCTCACGCTGGATGTCCCTCGTCACGCTGAGGAGCTGCTCGGCGACAACAACGCGCTGACGGCACCGATTGCGATTCGCGAAGAGAAGTTGAAAGTCCTCGTCGTCGAATCGGTCCCGCGCTGGGAGTACCGCTACTTGCGCAACGCCCTGTCGCGCGATCCGGGGGTTGAGGTCTCGTGCCTGCTGTTTCATCCGGGGCTGAGCAAGGGAGGCGGCGGCAACAAGGACTACATCAAGCAGTTCCCCAAAGGACTCGAAGAGCTGTCGAAGTACGACGTGGTGTTCCTCGGCGATGTCGGTCAGGAGGACGGGCAACTCACGTCGGAAGACTGCCGGTTGTTGAAGGGGCTCGTCGAACATCAGGCGAGCGGGCTGGTCTTCATGCCCGGCTGGCAGGGGCGACAGATGAGCCTGATCGGGACCGAGCTGGATGACCTCATGCCAGTTGTTGTGGACGAGTCACAACCGGGCGGTTGGGGCTCGCGCACGCCGAGTCACTTCGAGCTGACGGAACTCGGCCGTCGCAGCCTGCTGACCAAACTGGCCGACACTCAAGAGGACAACATCGAAGTTTGGGAAAGTCTCCCCGGCTTCCAATGGTACGCCCCCGTCGTGCGTGCGAAGGCCGGGGCCGAGGTCTTGTGCGTTCACAAGGACGCCTCGAACGAACACGGTCGCTTGCCGCTGCTCGCGACGCGGACGTTCGGCGCGGGGAAGGTCTTGTTCATGGGGACCGACGGCGCGTGGCGTTGGCGCAAGGGAGTCGAAGACAAGTACCACTATCGCTTTTGGGGACAGGTCGTCCGCTGGATGGCCTATCAACGAAACATGGCCAAAGGTGAAACGATGCGGATGTATTACTCGCCCGAACAGCCTCAAGTTCGCCAGACGATGGCACTCAACGCCAACGTGATGGAGAAGAGCGGCGAGCCGTTGCCGAAGGGCGATGTCACCGCCCGCATCGTCGCTCCGTCAGGGAAGGCCGAGACCGTGCGGTTCAATTCATCGGGCGATGAATGGGGTGCGTTCTCGTCCCGCTACACCGCCGAAGAGCCGGGACGGCACGAAGTAACACTGACCTGCAAGCAAACGGGAGCGACCTTGGAAGCGTCGTTCTTCGTCCAAGGAGTCGCCATCGAACGGATCGGCCGCGCGGCTCGTCCTGAAGTCTTGGAAGAGATCGCCCGCGTCTCACGCGGCCAGGTCATCGCCATCGACCGGTTGGAGCAAGTCCTGAAATCCTTGGCCGCTCTCCCAGAACCGGCTCCGTCCGTGCGGCGCGTTCAGTTATGGTGTCACCCGCTCGTGGCGTCGGTGCTGGTGGTGATGCTGGGCGTGTTTTGGGTGGGTCGGAAGATCGTGGGGTTGATTTGAAATACTAACCCGAAGCGTAAGCGAGGACGCGAGCGCAGCGAGGTGAGTGAGTGAAATGGAGTGAGTGAGTGAGTGAAATGGGACGAGGAGTTAGGACTCCTCGCTCACGCTTCGGGTTAGTGTGTTTAAGGAAGTGCGGAGTCAAGCATGGGAGATTCACCAGACAATCGGCCACCCATGTCAGACCCGTTGGCCTATTTCCTGACGTGGTCCACTTATGGGACGTGGTTGCCGGGGGACGAACGCGGTTGGATTGAACACGAACGGGGATGGCAACTTCCAGACCCGATGCGGAAGCTGGAGGCGGCAGCGAAAATGGCCGACGACGCCTGCCGACTCGACTTGGCTCAGCGTGAGGTGGTGCAACAGCAGGTGACTGAAACATGCGGGTTTCGTAGCTGGCCGCTCCATGCGGTCAACTGTCGTTCCAACCACGTTCATGTCGTCGTTTCAGCGAGTCAACCTCCGAAGACCGTCCGTAATCAATTGAAGGCATGGTGTACACGGCGACTGAAAGGGCTTGAGCAAGAGCGACAACAAGCGTCGGGATGTGCCGCAAACAAAATTCGAGAGCAATGGTGGGCGGAGCGTGGCAGCCAGCGTTTCATTAACGATGAGGACAGTTTGGAAGCGGCGATCCTGTACGTCCGCGATGGTCAAGACAAGCCAAGACCACACTAACCCGAAGCGTAAGCGAGGACGCGCGCGGGGTGATGTGATGTGATGTGAGCGATGCGGTGGGTTGCGGAGTCTGGACTCCTCGCTCACGCTTCGGGTTAGTGTTGTTTGGGAAACGTGGGCTGGGAGACTCGCATCCTCGCTTACGCTTCGGGTTAGTGTTGAAAGGAGCAAACTCAAATGAGCGTCGAACAGCCGAAGGCCGGATTGCAGTTGCCCGAGTCGTTGCAGACTCAGTTGCGTGAGTTTCGTCGTCGCGTCTGGACGATCAAAACCATTGAGGCCGCGTGCGGGGCGCTGTTTGGCGTCGTCGTGTCGTATCTCGCGGTCTTCGGTCTCGACCGAATGCTGGAGACGCCGGGGTCGGTGCGGCTGGCGGTGTTTCTCGTCGCGGTCGGTGGCTGTGCGTTTGTGCCGGTCTATCTCCATCGTTGGATTTGGTGTCATCGGCGGTTCGAGCAACTGGCGCGACTGGTCAGCCGGAAGCTCCCTCTGGTTGGCGACCAATTGCTCGGGATCATCGAACTCGTGCGGAGCGAGTCGGAGCAGCAGCGCTCGCGGGCGCTCGTGGCGGCGGCGGTCGTGCAGGTCGCGGGTGAGACCGCGAAGCGCGACCTGCACGCGGCGATCCCTCATCCGCGTCATCGGATGTGGGCGTGGCTGGCCGGTGTGCCGACGGCCGTGGCCGTGCTGTTGCTCTGTCTGTTTCCGGCGGCGGCGGCGAATGCGTGGGCACGGTTCGTCACGCCGTGGCAGGCCATCCCGCGCTACACGTTCACGATGGTTGAAAAACTTCCCGAACGGTTGGTCGTCGCGCATGGCGAGCCGGTCACGGTCTCGATCAAATTGCTCGACGAAACGAAATCGAAGCCGCCGCGCGGAACGGTGCAACTCGGGACGCAACTTCCCGTCACGGTCGAACTGCGAGACGGACGGTACGAGTTCGCGCTGCCCGCTCAGATCGACTCGGCGTGGTTGCAGCTTCACATTGGCGACTCGCAGCAACGTGTCCGTGTTGAGCCGATGCTGCGGCCGGAACTCACGTCGGTCGTGGCCGATGTCCAACTCCCCGAGTACCTGAAGCGACCGCAGTCGATTCACAAGGACGTGCGTGGCGGAGCTGTTTCATTGGTGAACGGCAGCATGGCGACGTTCACTGCGACCGCAAACCGAAATGCGGCTGGCGTGTGGTGTATGGATGTTGGCCAAACCTGCACGCCGACTTTCACCGTGCTTCAGCCCACGACATCAATCTCGGTCAGTCCGGGAACGATGCCGATCTCAAGGTCACACAAAGTGGCCGTCACGTTGCGAGACGAATTTGGACTGACGAGTCTCGAACCGTTCACGGTCTCAATCACCGCGCGCGAGGACGAAACGCCGTCGCTGTCGTGCGAAGACTTGCCGCGACAGAAGGTCGTCATCGACTCCGAGACGCTGACGTTCAAGGTCCGCGCACAGGACGACTTTGGGATCAAGGTCGTTGGGATTGAATGGCAGGGAGCCGACAAGTCCGTCGTCTCGAAGCCCGCGAAGGGAGAACGGATCCTCGCGGCGGGAGCGACCGACAAGGAGTTGCTCGAACTGGTCGGCACCTTCAGCGCGAAGACGCTCGATATCGAACCGCAGCCGTTGAACGTGCGGCTGTTCGTCGAAGACTACTTCCCCGGCCGGTCGCGCACGTACTCGCCCAGTTACATGCTGTACGTCCTCAGTGCCGATCAGCATTCGATCTGGATCACGGAACAACTGAGCAAGTGGCATCGGCAATCGCTCGAAGTCCGCGATCGCGAGATGCAGCTCCATCACACCAACCAGCAACTGCGATTGCTCTCGGCGGAAGAACTCGATGAGCCGGACAATCGCCGCAAGATCGAAGCTCAATCGGCAGCGGAACGAACGAACGGGCGACGACTCACGGGACTCGTGAACGGCGGTGAGGAACTCGTTCGTCAAGCGATGCGGAACCCCGAGTTCGGCGTCGGCCATTTGGAGAAGTGGGCCGAGATGCTGCAGATTTTGAAGGACATCTCGGGCAACCGAATGCCGAACGTGGCCGACCTGTTGAAGCAGTCGTCGCAGGCACCGGTCGTCGCCGCCAACACACCCGCGAAGACGGCTCCAGCCGCCGGTCAAATCCGCGACACACGACCGGGGACCGGTAAGCCGGGCGAATCAAAGCCTCAGCCCGTCGTGCCGACCGTCGTTGATAAGGAATCGTCGCAACAGCCTGCGAAGCAGCCCGATGGAGAAGAGGAAGCGCCGAGCAAGAGCAACTCGAAGCCCAGGCTCACGCTGCCGGTGACGACGGTCGCGGGCAGCGGTGCGAAGAAGCAACCGCCTGCGCCCGCGAGTGAGAAGCTCGACGAAGCGGTTGTGGCTCAACAGGACTTGCTCGCCGAGTTCGACAAGATCGCCGAAGAGCTGAACAAGGTGCTGGCCAATCTGGAGGGCAGCACGCTCGTGAAGCGGCTCAAGGCGGCATCGCGACAGCAGTACGTCATCGCGGGGAAGATCAACGATCAAGTCGGCGGGACGTTTGGTCTGCGCGGCAAATCGGGCGGTGCGGCGAAACTGGTGCTCGACGATGTTTCCAACTTGGAGACGAAGAGCAGCCAAGACCTCTCAAACATCATGGACGATATGCAGGCGTACTTTGAACGGCGACGCATGCAGCGGTTCAAGACGGTGCTCGATGAGATGCGCGAACAGGATGCCGTTGGCAGCTTGAGGCAACTGAGTGACGACGTGAAGATCGAGACCGGTCTCTCGATGGCGCAGGCCGAGTTCTGGTCGGACACAATGGACCGCTGGGCCGACGACTTGGTCGATCCCGCCTGTGCGGGCAAGTGTCCCGGCTGCAAGTCGAAGAGCAGCCTACCGCCGTCCATCGTGTTGGAAGCGATGCACATCTTGGAGGCGGAGGTCAACCTGCGCGAAGAGACCCGCGTCGCCGAGCAGGCTCGCCCCGCGTTGGCGAAGGTGGAGTTCACGAAGCGTGCGGAGCAACTCAGCCTGACGCAGCACGAGTTGGCCGAACGCGTCGCCAAGCTGACGGTGCGCATCATCGACTTGCCCGATGGCGAAGAAGAGTTTGCGAAGGAGATTGCTTTGCTGAACAAGGTCGAGCAAGTGATGCTGGAAGCGGCCGACATCCTCGAACGCCCCGACACCGGTGCGCAGGCCATCGCGGCCGAAACCGAAGCGATCGAACTGTTGCTGCAATCGAAACGCATCAACCCGAAGGGCGGAGGCGGAGGCGGTTCGTCACCGGGCGGCGGTGGCGGCGGAACCACGAACGACTCAGCCCTCGCGCTGATCGGTTCGGGCGTCAATGAGAAGGAAGTCCGCGAAGACCGCGGCGTCTCGCAAGCCACGGGCGAATCGGGAGCCTCGTTGCCCGAAGAGTTCCGCGCGGGACTGGATGAGTACTTCAACCGACTGGAGAAGGATGGCTCGAAGTAAAAGCGGACGAGAGTGCCAAGTGAAAAGTGTTCAGTGCAAAGTGCAAAGTGGAGAGAGGCAGGTCGCAATGAAAACATCACTGAGCCGCGTATCGGCATTGGCCTTCGCAATGCTTGTCGCCGTTCTCACCCTCGGTCTTGTTCTCGCTGATGAAGCGACGCCCAAAGCCAAGCCGGCGGTCGCGGCCAAGCCTGCCAAAGTAGAGCCGAAGGCCGTCAAAAAGGAGATGGCCAAGCCAGCGCAGGGACCGGCGGCGGCGATTGATGTCGAGGCGTTGGCGGCTCCGTTTGTGGCGGCTCTCGCGGAGAAGCTCGATCTGAACGCGGTCGATGCGCAGGTGCAGCAGTGGCTTCCGCAGTTCACTCAGCAGTACCGCCCCATTCTCATGACGGAACTGAACTTCATTCGCCAGATGTGCGACCTCAAGCCGGAACAGCGGCCGAAGGTCAAGGCGGCGGGTGAAGCGGCCGTCACGCAGGTGGTGCGGCGGATGGCCGAGCAGCAGGGGCGGGCGATGCGCGGGGTGAACTTCGTCGAACGGGAGAACGCGGCTCCACCGGATCCGCGCCGGTTCATTCTCGATGCGCTGGCGAAGGCGTTGAAGGAGACGCTGACCGAAGAGCAGATGACCAAGTACACGGAAGAGTCAGCCAAGCGAACGGCTCTCCGGAAACGAGCCGCCATGCAGAGCGCAATGGCGTTGCTGGACGACAATCTGTGTCTGACCGGCGAGCAGCGCGACAAGATCATCGAATCGGTCTCGGCGAAGTGGCAGACCGAGTGGGAGTCGTGGCTGATGCTGTCGCAGTACGGCGGGCAGTACTTTCCCACGATCCCCGACGACCTGATCGTGCCGCATCTGAACGTCGAGCAGAAGTCGGTGTGGAGCGGGTTCCAGAAGGTGAACTTCGGTTTTTGGGGCGGTGACGGCCAAGAACAGCAGAACGATGGTTGGTGGGGCGATGAACCGGCGAAGGCGGCTGAGCCGGTGCGTGTGAATGCGGTGTTTGACATTGAGTTGAAGTGAAGCGAGATCAGCCGCAATCGGATTGGTTCGAAATCGCCGCAGCCAAAGTAGCCTTCATCGCTCCGCGTGAAGGTAGCTGATGAGAGGTGGATCGATGACGATGCCAATCCGTGTCCGGCCCGCGCTCGGCTTCCTTCACGCGGAGCGATGAAGGCTACTTTCAGGCGACCCAAATGCGCGCAGCCCGACAACATTTTGAGACCTAGTAATACGAGGCCAAGGAGCGATGCCAAGCTACGGAATCGCTGGTTTCACGTTGGATTGGGATTGATTCGAGAGTGGAGACGGTTCATGAAACGAGCGATTCAGAACGTGTTCGGCCTTGTCGCTGCAGTGGTGGTGTTCGCCATGCCGTTGTTCGCGTTCGCGGCTCCTGATGATGGTGAACCTCCACCAGTGGCCGCCGCGAATAATGACTTCAACATGGACGAGTCGAACTTCGACCAATGGGTTTTTCAGGGGAGCGGCAATGCGGCGGCGGGCAAGACGCGGTTGGAATCGCAACTGAAGCTGAAGATCGACGAACTTGCGCGAGTCTGTGATCTCACCGCTGAGCAACAGAAAAAGCTGACACTCGCCGCGCGGGGCGACATGAAGCGATTCTTCGATGATGTGGAGGCCGTTCGCAAGAAGTTTCTCGCGGTGAGGAAGGATCAGAACGCGTTCCAGACAATCTGGCAGGAGATTGGCCCGCTGCAACAGAAGCTGTCGGCGGGTTTGTTTGGCGAGGCCTCGCTGTTCGGCAAATCACTGCGCAAGACATTGACCGACGAGCAACAGGCTCAGTACCGCGTCGTCGTTGAGGAGCGTCGGCGATTCCGTTATCGAGCCACGATTGAAGCCTCGCTCATCACGCTCAGCAACACGGTCACGCTGCGAAGCGAGCAGCACGAAGCGCTGCTCAAACTGTTGGTCGAAGAGACTCAACCGCCGCACATTTTTGGTCAGTACGACAATTATCTCGTGCTGTACCGACTGGCGCAACTGCCTATCAAGAAGGTCAAGCCGCTGTTCGACGCGCGGCAGTGGAAGCTGCTGGCACCTCAACTCAATCAGGGACGCAGCATGGAAGCTCATCTCGCACAGATCGGCGTGATTGATGCGCCGAAGAACACTGCGGGCGGCATTACGAACAGAGTGAGAATCTTCCAAAACTTCTTCGCCGAGGGGGGCTTGGATGCGGCCGCCGAGTATGACGATGCGGTCCAGGAGTTTCTCGAAGCCCCCGCCGATGCCCTGCAGCCCGAGCGACCGAGACAGCGAATTCAAGCCGCTCTCGAAGCGATCGAAGACCGTCCGGCGGATGCGTTGAAGCCCGCGCAACCTCGAAAGAGAAAGACACGATGAGCGGTGAACACGCTTCGATTTGTAGGATGGGCACTCTTGCCCGTCCGGCTTTCGTTGGGAAGAGCGGACGGGCAGGAGTGCCCATCCTACGGGTCGCGCTGCTGGCTCCCTTCATCGCGCTAGCAGCTTGCTGGGCGTTGCCATCGCGCGTGATGGCTCAGCCGCCCTCGATCAAAATTGGTGACGTGGTTCCGCGCGATGTGCGTGAGATTTATGATCGCGGACTGCAATATCTCGCGAGCACTCAGACCGAAGCGGGCGATTGGAAAGCGGGAGGTCAAGACGGGCCGGGTGTCACGGGGATGGCTCTGATGGTGCTACTGGCGTCCGGTGAAGACCCCAACTTCGGGCTGTACAGCAATCATGTGAGGAAGGCGCTGCGCAGCATCATCTCGCAGCAAAACGCCTCGACGGGCTTCTTCGGGAACAGCATGTATCACCACGGCTTCGCGATGCTGGCGCTGGCCGAGGCGTACGGTGCCGTGGACGACCGCAACTTGTGGACGGGTTCGGAAACGAACAAGCGGTCGATCGGCGTCTCGCTGGAATTGGCGGTGCGCGCCGCGATCACGTCTCAAAAGAAGAACTCAGTCGGAGCGTGGAGGTACTCGCCCGACAGCACCGATGCCGACACCTCCGTGAGCGGTGCGGTTCTCGTGGGATTGTTGGCCGCACGGAACGCGGGGATCGAAGTCCCCGATGAAGTGACCGACAAAGCGATCAAGTACTTCACATCGATGACTTCCGACAACGGGCAGGTCGGGTACTCGGGCGGCTTCGGTGGCTTTGACGAATCCTTTCCACGCATCTCGATCGCGACGCTCGTCTACTCAGTGGCGAGACGGAAAGACCTCAAGCAGTTCAAGGCGACGCTGTCCTATCTGACGCAGCGACTCGAAAACACGACCCAGCAGCACTACGCCGAGTACACGCGCTACTACCAAGCGCAGGCGCTGTTTCAGGGGGATGTCGAGGCATGGGAAAAGTGGAACAAGCTGTTGGTGCGTCAGCTCAAAACGGCCCAACTGAAAGATGGCAGCTTTCAAGGTCAGTTCGGTCCGACCGTGGGCACGTCGCTGTCGCTGCTGGCCCTCGCACTGAATTACCGATTCCTGCCGATCTATGAACGATGAAATCTTGGGTGGAAAGAAGGAGGAAGTGCGAAGTAAAAAGTGATCAGTGCCAAGTGCAAAGTGTTGGAGAGCAAAGTCGCTGCTCACATGAGACAGCCGGCGGTCGATCCTGCTTTCCTTTTGCACTTGGCACTGATCACTTTTCACTTCGCACTGCTTCGACCTCCAACTGCCAACCATTGACTGGAGTGCCCGCGCGATGAGCAAGTCCGTTACACAAGCTTTCCCTTGGCTGGTGTGGCTCGTCTGTTTCGTTGTTGTCATCTCGGCGGCTTGCGAGACGCACGCGGCGGAACCAACAGACAACGCCGCCTCGGCCGTGATCCACCTCACCAACGGGGACTATGCCACCGGGCGCTTGGTTGACTCACAAGGAAGCAGTCGGCTGGCGTGGCAGTCACCGGCATTCACGGGGCCGTTTGAGTTCTCGATCCAAGCCGTGAACACGATTCAATTCCCCATCCCCGCGAAGTTGATTCAGCCCGAGGGAGCCTACTGTTTCGAACTGGCGGGCGGTGACGTGCTGTTCGGTTCGCTCGTGGCCCTGCAGGGAAACGAAGCGGGGGTCGAGGTCGCGGGGATCGGGCGGCTGCATGTCGAACGGTCGCTGTTACGAAGGATGTATCGTTGGCAGGGAGGGACCGAACTGTTGTTCTCCGGGCCGAGCGGATTGAAGGGGTGGACGACATCGGGCGCGGCAAAGGCGTGGCGTGAAGAGTCGGGGCATCTTCTCACCGACCAGAGTGGTGCGGTCCTGCAGCGTGACTTCAGTCTCCCCGCGATGGCGCGCGTCGAGTTTGAGTTGTCGTGGAAGGCCAAGCCCGATTTCGAGCTGGCGCTCGGCGCGAGCGACTCTAAATCGGCATTGCGTGCGTTTCGATTCGAGGTCTGGGAAAACGAGCTGGTCGTGCAGCGCGAGACCGAACGCGACGCCGACCTCACCAGTTTGCAGCCAGCTCAACCGGGGCCGGGCCGCATTCACTTGCAGGCATTCCTCGATCAGCCGAAAGGCCGCTTGCTGGTCTTCTCGTCCGGCGGAATGAAGCTCGCCGATCTGACGGTGACCACCACGAAGCCTCAGACGCTCGGTGGCCTGCAACTCACAAACAAGAGCGGCGACGTTCGACTCGAACGGCTGAGCATCGGCCGGTGGAACGGTGAGCCTCCGCGTTCCGTTGATGCGAGCAAGTCGCGTTTGCATACCACCGACGGTGCGATCACTTACGGCCAGTTGCAGTCCTACGACGCGGCCACGCGAGAATTCGTGGTCGAGACCAACGAGATCGAAGAGCGGTTTGCCGAAGAGCGGGTCCAAGACGTGTACTTCTCGCAGGAGAACAAAGTCGCTCCACGTCCGCTGCGGGCCGTGCATCACTCCGGCCTGCGGATCAGCGGCGAACTGGTGAAGGTGGACGCGAACAACGTCTGGATCAAATGTCCCGGTATTCGTGAAGACGTGGCCTTTCTTGTGGGAGGACTTCATGCTCTGACCGTACTCGATCCGAGAGATGTCTCACTGGCCTCGACCGAACATCCGCAGCCAGCCACGCGACTTGGGCGACTGGAAGTGGAAGGGTGTTCTCTTTACGGCAGCCTGATCGAGTGTCGCAAGCACGATGGCTGTTGCTTGGTCTGGCAACCGACACGCAGTGCGTTGTCCAGCCCGCTGCGGTCGGGTGTGTCGGCGCGCATCGTCTATCGAGACACATCGGTTTCGGCACAGGCACTCACCCAGCAGCAAATGCGGGAAGAGCAAGCCCGGCAGAAACAGGCTCAAGCGGGCGGCAGGAGGGTTGGTCAGATGCAGGATTCGACAAGTGACGGTCGTGCCGCGTCCCTTCCCAAACACAAGCAGCCGAAGTCCACGAAGCCCGTCTTGCATCTCCGTTCCGGCGACACGATCCCGTGCGATGTCACAGCCATTGACGAACAAGGTGTCACGTTCGCTTCGTCGATCACGGAAGCGACGTTCATCCGGCACGACCAGCTCAAGGCACTCGAAATCCTGGCTGAAGCCGCTCCCGTGCAGATCGCTCGGGTCAAGAAAGAGCGGCTGCTGATGCTGCCGCGCATGCAGCGAGACAACCCACCCACGCATCTGGTCCGCTCCATCGACGGCGACTATTTGAGAGGCCGTCTCGTGTCGATGGACGAGCAGCAGCTTCAAATCGAAATCCGACTCGAAACGAAGACCGTGCAACGCGACCGCGTGGCCCGGATCATTTGGTTGCATCCGGATGAGATCGACGGCGAGTCGGATCATGGAGACCTTAGTTCGGGAATGCGGGCAGAGGCCCCAACTCGACCGGGGACGCGCGTGCAGGCAATTCCGGGCGATGGCAATCGACTGACGTTTTTCGCCGAAGAGCTCGTGGGAACAACCCTCTCGGGCCGCAGTGAACTGTTGGGAAACTGCCGGGTGGACTTGGACATTGTCGATCAGTTGCTGGTCGGCCGGGCGATCGAACAGGCGGCTGCGACATTGGCCTTCCACCAGTGGAGGCTCAAGGCGGCAGCCGATCCGCTCGACGCGAAGGAGGGGGGAGACGGTTCCGGCGAAGGGGAAGGTCGGGATGCGGCGCTCGTCGGTAAGCCCGCGCCCGAGATTGAACTCGACCTACTCGACGGTAAGAAATTCCGCCTGTCTGAACACAAAGGCAAGATCGTGGTCCTCGACTTCTGGGCCTCGTGGTGCGGTCCGTGTCTGCAAGTCATGCCGCAGATCGACAAGGTCACGCATGAGTTCGCCGATCAAGGGATCGAGTTGTTCGCGATCAACCTCGAAGAGACACCTGCGAAGGTGAAGGCCGCTCTCGAGCGATTGAAGCTCACCACGACCGTGGCTCTCGACAGCAACGGTCGCGTGGCCGAGAAGTATGGCGCGACTTCCATCCCGCAAACGGTCGTCATCGACCGCAGCGGCAAAGTCGCGAGGCTGTTCGTCGGCGGCGGCTCCCGGTTCGGCGACCAGCTTCGAACCGCGTTGCAGGCCGTGCTGTCAGACAAGTCCGAAACGAATCACTGAACCGACCTCGTACAACTGCGTACTACTCACGTTATTGTTTCCTTGCGCGGCGCGCAGATTTTGAACAGAAGCAAACGCAGGGAACGAAGTGCGGAGCGATCCCGCAGAGTCAGACGGTATTGCCGAAGTCACGCGACTGCTGGACCTTCGTTTCCTTCTGTTCCAGTTTTGGTTGCGGCTGAAGACCGCGCTGGGTTTTACGCGGTGTGACCCCCAGCGCCGTCCCGTCGGCGGAGCGACGGGACGGAATCGCGGAGTTGTACTGGGACAGGTTCTTATCGTTGTAGCTCTATTCTTACCGTTGTAGATCTAAGGAACCGACTCTTGAATTCAATCGTCCTGCCAACTGTTATCACACCCTTCGTTCTCGCGGGGCTGTGCCAGTTCGCTTTTGCGGTAGACACTGCGCCGTCGGTTCGTCCGAAGTTGCAGATCATCAACGGCGGGACTCAGCCGGTGGAGGTCTTCTGGCTGAAGAGTGATACCGAGCGTTTGAAGAACGCCACGATCGCGGCGGGGAAGAACCACGTCATCGGCACGACTCTCGGCCATCGCTTTGCCGTTCAAGGTGCGAAGGGTGAGCCAGAGGTGATCGTCACCTCGGAAGTTCCCGTCCAAGGGTATCGCTACGACCCGCAGGCGAAGGACGGCGTGCCAAGCTTTTACACGCAGCGGGCGGATGCGCACGGATACCCCGTCGTCGCTTCCGCCAACGTGAACCCGTATGCAGTGCAGGAAGCGATCTACCTGATCGACATGCTGTTGGCGAAGCGGCCCGATGTGCGGGCGGCGATGATCAAGAGCGGCTCGCGGCTGTGCATCCTCGCGCACAACGAATTCACCACCGAGCAGCCGGAGTTCGCAGGGCTGGGTGAGCAGCCGCACTCGGACTTCCCAAAGTTCTCGGGCAGCGATTACTACGACGCTCGTGCCCGTGGACTCGGCGGCAGCCAGACCGATCCGTTCTGTTCGTGTGCCGAAGAGAACCTGCTCGGCTACCCCGGCGATCCGTATGAGAAAGAGTGCATCTTGATTCACGAGTTCGCGCACAACATTCACCTGCGCGGAATGACGAATGTCGATCCGACCTTCGATGCACGACTCGAAAAATCCTATCACGACGCGATGCGAGCCGGTCTTTGGAAAGGCAAATACGCCAGCGTGAACTACCACGAATACTTTGCCGAGGGAGTGCAGTCGTGGTTCGATAACAACCGCACCAACGACGCCGATCACAACCACGTTCACCTGCGATCGCAGCTCATCGAATACGATCCCGGTCTCGCCGCACTCTGTCGCGAGGTCTTCGGCGACACCGAGCTACGCTATACCAAGCCCGCCACGCGGCTCACCGGTCACATGGCCGGATACGATCCCGCCAAGGCTCCCAAGTTTGAGTGGCCCGATCGCCTCGCGAACATTAAGGCCGAGATCAGAGCCAGAGCCGACGAACGCAGCCGTTTCGCCAATATTCGCGAGACACGTCATGTCTCCGGCTGGACGGTACTCGTGAGCAAAGACCTCCTCACCGCCGAGCCGGCTCTCACCGCCCGTGCGCTCGAACTTCTCAAGGTCCAACTCGATGAGATCACCCGCGTCGTCCCGGCGATCGCCGTCACCGAATTACAAAAGGTGAAGCTCTACCTCTCGGTCGAATACCCTGACACTCCGCCCCGAGCCGAATATCACCCCGATTCGGGTTGGCTGCGCGATCACCAACGCGACCCCGCGATGGCCAAAGGGATCGAGTTCACCAACGTCCGCATTTTTGAAGCGGAGACGCGCCGCATGCCCAATTTCGCCTTGCACGAACTCGCCCACGCGTACCATGACCGCGTGCTTGGCAATGACGAACCGCGACTCATCGCCGCGTATGAGAACGCCAAAGCGGGCGGCACGTATGACCGGGTTCTGCGTCAAGATTCCGAAGGCCGCCAGCGGCTCGACCGTGCCTACGCTCTGGCCAATCACAAGGAGTACTTCGCGGAATGCACCGAAGCCTACTTCTCCCGCAACGACTTCTTCCCGTTTGATCGAACAGAATTGAAAGCCCACGATCCCGCCATGGCAGCCCTCATCGAGCAGCTCTGGAAGGTTGAACTCAAACCTTAGCAGCCTGTTGAAAATAGAAGCCTGACGCGCGAGCGAAGGATTTCTGAGACCAATTCGTCCGCATTTGCGACATCCTTCGCTCGCGCGTCAGGCTTCTATTTTCAACAGGCTGCTAAGGTTTGAGTTCAACCTTCCAGAGCTGCTCGATGAGGGCTGCCATGGCGG
>JAYTGQ010000687.1:0-4252 GCA_043733345.1 Schlesneria sp. | reverse complement strand
ATCGGGAGGGCGAGGCTCCTGCCGAGCCGCAAGAAACAAGTGACTTTCCACACGTCACCGGCTCGGCGGGAGCCTCGCCCTCCCTTTTTCAACAGGCTGCTAGGCTGGCGGATGACTGTGAATTTCAAGCCCTGAAGGGGCGGCACTATTACTGTCATCTGCACAGAGCCGCCCCTTCAGGGCTTGGAGATTCGGCGACCTTCGAAACCCAGGGCGGCGCTCCCGTTGGTCGCTGGCCCTGGGCTGACTTTGGGCTGCCCCGTTGGGGCGAAAATCCAAAACAGCGCAACTTCAAAACCTGCGCGTCAGGCTCGTTTTGAAATGGGCTCTACTTGGCCATCAGAGTCGCGGCAGGAACTTTGACAGGCTTGAGGTCGTTCGCTCCCGCCTTGACCGTCACCTTGTACATTTTGTCGAGGTAGCCAACCTTCTCCTGCCAGACGATGAAGACGTGATCTCCGACCGGCAGGTCTTTGATCTCAAACGTCCCGTCGGTCTTCGTGACGGCGGCATAGGGGTGGTCGAGGATTACCCAGAACGCCTGCATCCACGGGTGGATGTCGCAGCCGACCTTCGAGGGCAATCGCTCGACGATGCTCACATACGGCACCAATGAACCGGTGCGATCGTTGGCCGCGACGACAAAATTTGCCTGCTGGTTCTTCAGTTGATACGTGTGCGTGTTGTGAGCCACCGCATCACCGGACAGGACTCGGACCTGCTGATCGTTGCGAACCAGCAACACGTGAGGCAGGAACTGGCAGCCCTTCTGGTCGAAGACGACTTCCGCCTCCTTGCTCTTCTCCAAATCAGGGTGAACCTTGGCGGGCTTCTTTTGCAGATAGATCACCACGTTGGCGATCCCACCCGACTTGGCATCGACCACGAGTGACTCGTCTGGCACGTCTTGAGCGGCACAGACGGAGGAATCTTTCGCACCGGCATCGCCCTTCGTTACGAGCAGCTTCAGCGATGCGACTGCACCATCCGCCACGATCTGCCCCTTGATCGAACCCCAGTCGCCCTTGGCTTGACCAACCACGACCGCCGCCACGGGTGCGACGGGAACCGTTGTCGCCGCCACGATGGGACTCGCCGCCTGAACCGGCGTCGCCGTGGTCGCACTACCGCAACCGACCGCCGCCAAATAGAAAGCCGCCGCCGCCAGCGTCACCACGCCAGCGGATGCCTGAGAAAAAATTGAGACTGTGCGCATCGAAAATCACCTTGTGAAAGAGTTGTCTCGCGAACGTCTCCGTGACGGACAAGTGAGTCTCGCGCGACGGAAACAACCCGCAGGATGGGAGGAACCTCTCGTTCCTAATGGGAAGGCCGGAGCATTATGGCCATCGGCCCCAGAACGACAAGCTCGGCCACTCGTGCGAGTTTGCCCCGGGTGCAGTTGTTCATTGGTGGTCTTAGGAGCCTGTTGAAAAACGTAACTTGGACGCCCTCGTCCGAGTCTTTTCTAGTTGGAAGCGGACGGACGAGGGCGTCCATCCTACGATTTTCAACAGGCAATTAGTCGCGAAGCGACGCCAGCAAATAGCCGTGGGTGTCAACCCACGGTCGCCAAGCCACAAATGTCGATGAGCCGCGAAGCGGCGACAGAAACGAGGCGAATCGGCTCGCCATGACACTGCCGCCGCTTCGCGGCTCGGGACCTGAAGACAACCCTGACTGCGGGCTGACGCCCGCAGCTATTTGCTGGCATCGCTTCGCGATTCAACAGCCGTTCCTGACGGACCACCAATTAACGACTGCACCCGCCAACATCGAGTGACATTCGGGTTGCTGGCCACTTCCGAAATCGGCTGTTATTCTGCCCGGCCTTCCCGTTTCTGAGCTTTGATTCGCGGCTTTGGGGGACCGGTGGCCATGATCTATTTGAACGTGATTTTGACGGTGAAAGACGCGGGCGATGTCCCGGAAATCCAGTCGCTCCTCTCGGAGCAAGGCCGCCTGTCGCGTGCCGAACCGGGGTGCGTGAGGTTTGAGGTTTACCACTCGAACAACGACCCCAAGGTCTTCATCCTGAACGAACACTGGGCCGACCAGACGGCCGTGGATGCGCATCGCAAGGCGACGGCTTACACGACGATCTACCAGCCGAAAGTCCTGCCGAAGGTTGATCGGGTGCCGCACCGGGCGGACCTCGTTCCGTAGAAGCGAATTCAAAACCTCAACCCACCAGCCCGACGCGCAAGCGAGGGCTTCGCACTCAATAAGATGTGCAGCCCTCGCTTGCGCGTCGGGCTAGTTTTGAAATGCACTCCTGTCAGCGGCGAGTCTCGATTCCTTCATTTTCTCCCACCAGCAGAGCCATCATGCCCGAAGCCCTCAACAAGATTTCGTCCCGGATCACTCAGCCCCGTTCCCAGGGGGCGTCTCAAGCCATGCTGTATGCCACCGGCATGACGCGCGAAGACATGGACAAGGCTCAGATTGGGATTTCCAGCGTCTGGTACGACGGCAACCCGTGCAACATGCACCTCAACAAACTGGCCGACAAGGTGAAGGAAGGCGTTATCGCGGCGGGGATGCTCGGGATGCGGTTCAATACGATCGGCGTGAGCGATGGCATTTCGATGGGGACTGACGGGATGTCGTTCTCGCTCCAGTCGCGCGACATCATCGCCGACAGCATCGAGACCGTGATGTCGGCCCAATGGTACGACGCCAACATCTCGATTCCGGGTTGCGACAAGAACATGCCCGGTTGTTTGATGGCGATGGGACGGCTCAATCGTCCGTCGCTCATGGTCTATGGCGGGACGATCAAGGCGGGATGTACTCCTCGTCATCCGAAGCTCGACATCGTGTCGGCCTTCCAAGCCTATGGCGAATACATCTACGGTCGCATCACGGACGAAGAGCGTCAGGAAATCATCGCGTGCAGTATTCCAGGAGCCGGTGCGTGCGGCGGGATGTACACCGCGAACACGATGGCATCGGCGATTGAAGCGCTCGGGATGTCACTGCCCTACAGCTCGTCGATCCCCGCGACCGATCCGCTGAAAGAAGGCGAATGCCTCGCGGCGGGCAAGGCGATTCGGATTCTTCTCGAACGGGACATCAAGCCGCGCGACATCATGACGCGGGCGGCATTTGAGAACGCGCTGGTCCTCATCATGGCGACGGGTGGCTCGACGAATGCTGTACTGCATCTGATCGCGATGGCGCGGTCGGTGGATGTGCCTCTGACCATCGACGATTTCCAAAAAGTCAGCGACCGAGTGCCACTGATCGCGGACCTCAAGCCGAGTGGCAAGTACGTGATGGAAGACTTGCACCACGTCGGCGGCACGCCCGCCGTGATGAAGTACCTGTTGGAGAAAGGCTTCCTCGACGGAAGCTGCCTCACCGTAACCGGCAAGACTGTGGCCGAGAATCTCGCCGATCTGCCGGGCCTCGCCGCAGGGCAGCGCGTCATCGTGCCGATTGAAACGCCGATCAAAGCCTCAGGCCACATCCGCATCATGCGCGGCAACTTCTGCCCCGACGGAGCCGTCGCCAAGATCACGGGCAAAGAGGGCCTCATCTTCACCGGCCCGGCGCGCGTCTTCGATTCGGAAGAGGCCATGCTGGCGGGCATGGAACAGAAGCAGATCCAGAAAGGGGATGTCATCATCATCCGCTATGAGGGTCCGAAGGGTGGCCCCGGTATGCCAGAGATGCTGACGCCGACCTCAGTCATCATGGGTGCGGGCTTGGGCGAGCATGTCGCTCTCATTACCGACGGCCGATTCTCGGGCGGTTCGCACGGTTTCATCGTCGGCCACGTCACACCGGAAGCTCAGGACGGCGGCCCGATCGGAGTCGTGCAGGACGGCGACAGGATCACGATCAATGCCGAGACCAACCGCATCGACATCGACCTCCCCGCCGAAGAACTCGCCCACCGTCAAGCGGCATTCGTCGCACCGCCACTCAAAGCCACACGCGGCACGCTCTACAAGTACATCAAGAACGTGAAGAGCGCCACCGAAGGTTGCGTCACCGACGAGTGAGCCGGTGGCTGCGACTGTCAGCTCTGTTGAAGTCTGGCTTTTCCTAAAGCCGGACTTCCTTCCTGAGTGTGCCGCTCTAAAAGGAAGTCCGGCTGACAAAACGATGCCTCACGCGGCACAAAGTGAAAGGTTTCCGAGCGGGGCGGCGTCAGCCCAATGGCACTCACTTTGTAACCCGCAGCGTCAGCGAGGGAGTCAAACACGTGGTGAAACAGGAGGAACTCCCTCGCTGACGCTGCGGG
>JAYTGQ010000686.1:0-11193 GCA_043733345.1 Schlesneria sp. | reverse complement strand
TCTTGGGCGTAAGCCCTCTTTGGAAGAGCCGGGGGGCTGACGCCGCCCCGCTCGGAAACCTCTCACTTTGTGACAGGTGAGGTTCAGTGTGGGTGACTCACCACCGTTCAACCGGCCCGTTGGGAACCTTGATGAGAGCGGTGGCGACGGGCGTGCGGCGTTCGCCGTGGCGTTCGCGAATCTCGGCGATGATCGCGTCGAATTCGGAGAGGCTCTCGAACAGACGCAGTCGCTGTTCGAGGTCTTCTGGGATGCCGAGCTTCGCGCCGTACCAGGCGGCAAATTTGCGGAACAAGCGACAGCTTCGTTCCGCGTGCTGTTCGGTCATCAAGCGGAAGTGCCGCGCGAGGAAATCGACCTGTTCTTCGGGTGTCGGCTCGCGCGGCTCGCGACCGGCGGTGACATCGCTGAGTTTCCGGAACAGCCACGGGTCGAGCATTGCGCCGCGACCCATCGCGATGGCCGCGCACCCGGTGAAGCGTCTCATGTGGAGTGCGTCTTCGATGGTGCGCACGTCGCCGTTGCCAATGACCGGAATGCGATCGACGGCTGCGACCGTGGCCGCGATGCCGTCGAGATCAACCGTCCCCTGAAAACCCTGCGCCCGCGTGCGGCCGTGAATTGTGATCGCCGCGACGCCCGAGTTCTCAAACCGACGGGCCAACAAGGGCGAGGCAATGCTGTCGCGATCCCATCCGAGCCGCATCTTCACCGTGACCGGGATCTTCACTGACGAAACGACTCGCTCGACGAGACGACTCGCCCCGTCGGTGTCGCACAAGAGTCTCGCACCGCCCCCCTGTCCGTTCACTTTCGCCATCGGGCAGCCCATGTTGAGATCAACCCCCTCGTAACCGTGAGCCTCCAGCCAACAGGCCGCGCGCACCAAATGCTCTTCATTCCCACTGAAAATTTGGACCGTGAGCGGCTGGTCGTCGGGATGCGTCTCGATTAATTCGAGCGACTGGCGGTTGCCTGAGACGAGCTGTGTCGCGTGAACGAGATCGGTCGTCGCCAGGCCGAGGCCCCCGAGTTCTCGTAACGCCCGACGAAACGCCAGATGCGTGTAGCCCGCGAGTGGCGCGAGACAGTAGCGCGACGAGATGACTCGCGCGCCAATCATCAGCGGTGTGTTGGCCGCAACAGAAGCGAGATCGGGTGAGACGGTCGATAACATCAAATAATCCGGTTCATCCGAGATTTTGGGGGACTTACAAATTGAAGCAAGACGGATGTCCGTCAGAGCCTTCTGACTGAAGGGATGTCAGCCATTAGCCGAGAGTTGAGCGAAGCGACACCCCGGAAGAGTTCGGACAAAGAGATTTGGGCCTGGTTCAAGTCGGAGTGGTTTCGGGTCTCAGGTGTCTTCTCTTGTCCCCTCGCCCCATCTCAAACATAGAAGGGTGAGGGTGAGGGGCTTCTTTGGCTCTGCTCCCTGACTTGAACCACACCAATTTCCTCTCAACCACAACCAACTCCCAGCCCGTTTTTTGCCACACATCTTTCTGACATCCTCTTTCATTTGACGACCGTGAATCGAACTTCGTGCAGTGTCACGTTGGCCCACAGAATTGCCTTGAGCGACGTGTGTTCCAGCAGGCGACGGGCGTGAACGGCGAACATGTCCTGCCGCTCGGTCAGCGCGGTGAGTTTGAAGGCGACCTCCGGAGCCGCCAGCCGCAGGCGTTGTACTCCGAGGTGGCCTGCGCTGCCTTGCACCGGCACGTCGGTTTCGCCAATCAGAAAATGGGAAAGGGCTGCGTCATACAACGGGAGTTCCAATCCCGCGCCCCAGTCCGCGATCAACGCTCGCAGAGTCTCTCTGAAAAGCACCGCCCCCGGCACCAACGGATCCCAGCTTGCTTCCTGAACGACCGGATTCCGCAGTTCCTCGCGCCGGAGACTGCAATTCACGAACTCGTGTTCCACTTTCTCCGGGCGGACGTTGACGATCTTCGCGTGCGACAGTTCGGCGAGCAGCAGGTAATTGATGGTCTGGCCGCGATGCCGGGGATGAATGGCTTCCACCGCCTTGAACTCGAACAGGCCCGACTCCTGCACGAGGACATCGAGGAAGTACTCCGTCGAGAAACTGCTGTGAGCCACCGTGATCGGTAGTTCAAGTGCGACACCTCCCATCCGTGCCGCGAGTTCCCGCTTGTAGATCTTCTCGTCAAAGAAGCGGCCGAATTCGTTGTGGATCGCGAAGACTTGCTGCATCACGTCAAACGCGAGCGCACCAAACTCCGCTTGGGAGACGCGACGAGTCTGAATCGGGAGCGTGATGGGCATGAGTTTGATGGCAGAAAGATGTGTGGTAAAAGATGAGGCGAGGAAGAGTCGGCGATGGAATCGAGTCCGCCGCTGTATGACTTCTTCATCTTTTACCACACATCTTTCTGCCATCAAACCCGCAGCGCTCACCAGCACCCGCAGGCCATCGAGCCTACTTCTCGGACACGATGGAGTGCGGCGCGCGGGGTGGCCCAGCTTGCTTCAAGCTGGGTGCGAAGCACCAGAAACTTCAGCACGGACGTTGATCAAGATCGAGCGTTCCACTCCACAGATCGTCCACTCCAAGTTTCTTGGGCCTGCGGCCCCCGGCTTGAAGCAAGCCGGGCCACCCAGCGTTGGGTTGAAGTTGTCGGCGGGGTGTGGCGCACGGAGTCGATGCCGCGCGGGTAAGCGCTCGTTGGCGGGGATCGTTGCGTGCTGTTTGGGGTTCCGGAACGAGTCACTCCGCAGACGCTGCCGCCGAATGTGACGCAGTGCGCCGGGTGCCACTGGCGGCAGCCTTGCAGTCGCCAGTGTGCTTGAAGAACACTGGCAGTCAAGGCACCGTAGGATGGACGCCCCGTCCGTCCGTCAAATTCTTCTTCACATTTCTGAAAGTAAGTGCGGCGACGCGGACGGACGGGGCGTCCATCCTACGGGAGCGCATCAGTCGTCGCGGAAGTTCCAGCCGAGGGCTTGCCAGTCGGGATCGATCCAGCGTGGAGTTGATTCGAGCGGCATTCCCGCCTGACGTGGATTGCGGCCGATGTACTGGATGACTCGCCACAGATGTTCTTCGTCTCGAATGATTCGATCGTACGATTCCTGCTGCCACAACGAACCGGATGTGCCACCGACCGCGTGAATCGCGCGAGATGTCATCGACTTCACACCCTGTAGCAAGTCTTCCAGTTCATGTCCGATGAACGGGCGAATCACGGCATGGCAGTGGTTGGGCATGATGACGAAGCAGCCTGTGAAATGCCGACTATTTTGGAAATGCATCAGTCGGTCAACCAACTCCTTCGCCCAATGCGGCTCACGATACCAACAGGCTCCGTACCCTTCGTCTGTCCAGCGTTCAACGTGATTGGTGGCGGTTCGCGCCCATTGTTCCCAGTCGATGTCGCTTCGCGGAAGCGGATGAGTTCGCTCCCATTCTTCACGCATTCGCTTGAGTAATTCGATCTTCGATTGGGGGAGTGCGTCAGCCAGGCGAAAGGTCACGAAATACGTGGCACCCTCCTGACGCCAGTGCGGCAGATGTCGCTCGTAACGCCGAACGGGGAGATCAGGGTGCAACCCACGAAAGTTCGGCGGCGGCGGAAGCGAAAACGTTGACATTCACCAGCCTCTGGCGAACAAACCGTAGGATGGACGCCCCGGCCGGCCGTCAATCACGCAGCAGCCATGTTTTTGAGTCGCCACGGTGTCATTCATTATGGATCAAGGATTTGACGGACGGACGGGGCGTCCATCCTACGGAAGCGAATCGTTCAATCCGTGATGCCCACCTTTATCTCCTCGCTGTTGGCTTTGAGTTCCGGGGCGTACATGGCGCGGGCTTTCTGGTTGCGGGTTGCGGCGATGTCCAAGCTTCGCTGGCGGAGTTGGTCCAAGAGGCGAAGCTTGTCTGCCACAGGCCGCGCGGCCAGTTGCCGCCGGTAATGGAGCTTGCTGCGGAGGATGTCGTCCATCTTCAAAGTCATGATTCGCCTCGCAGAAACTGGTCCTCAAACCGTCGCCATTTTTCTTCTAAGTTGTGCCGGATCATAATCGCTCGCAGGATCGGCTCGTCGAGGATTCCCGCTTCCATGAATTGCAGCAAGCGGGCCTTGTCCTTCGGGCGGCCCGTCTCCAGAGCGATGCAGGCCAGATGCTCCGCCGAGAATACTCGCGTTGGCACCTCTTCCACATCGAAGGAAACGGCCTGAGCGAGTGCCTCTTCGGCCAATGGGCTGGGTGGAGGCAAGAACTGAACAGGCCAACCGGCGATCAAAATGTATTCACCCTCCATCGTACAGCCTCGGGCGGTGAGATAGTCGAACATCGGTTGCGGGCTAACGAGCAACCGGCCCGGCTCGGGGCGGAAAGTCACGAAGATGTCCACGTCCAACGTCGCAATCGGTTCGAGATAAAACGTCGCGCCGACGGCACCGCCGATCGCGTAACGATCAATCACACCGTCAACCTGCATCTGATTGATCGTGGCCAAGACCTGCTTGAGATTCATCCTTACCCTTCTCGCCGCTGACTGTCTGACTCAGTCCGTGATCTTCACCTTCATCTCGTCGCTGTTGGCTTTGAGTTCCGGGGCGTACATCGCGCTGGCTTTGGTGGGGAGGGCGCTGAACTGACCGGGGATTTCGGCGCGCAGGCGGTAGCTGAGGCTGTGTTTGCCGCGCATCAGTTGCCTCACGAAGAAGGCGACTCGTTCGTCGCGGAACTCGACGAACGCGCCCATCGAGTTGCCGTTGTAGCCGCTGCGGACCTCGACCGGCTCGAAACCGGCGGCCTTCATGTCTTCGAAGAGGAGGTACTCGTAGTCGTTTTTGCTGTCGATTTCGAGTTCGATTTCGACGAGGTCGCCGCTCTTGAGTTCGCTCAGGTTAGGAAGCTCCGTCCGCTCGTACTTCTCGACCTTTTGTTTGACCGCCTGTCCGCGTGAGCCTTGGGCATCGACGGCCTTGTCCACGCGGGTCAGCTTGTAGAACTTGCGGTCGACTTTCACCTCCAGACCCGCCTTGGTGATGAAATCCTCCAGCGTGAAGTTGGTCTGGTAGACGTTGAAGTAGAGCGGGCCGGTACCCTGCTTCTTCAGCTCCAGCGTGTGCTTGCCGGTCGTGACGGCGTCGCCTTCGAGAACGAACTTGTTGTCGAACGTGAACAGGTTTGACGAATCGACTTTGACCTCTTTCTGCTTCTGGCCGTCGAGCCACACTTCAATCGTGAGGTTCGGCTTGTCCTCGCCGCTGGCCTTCATGTAGTCGGCGAGAGCCTCAATGCAGAGGGCGGTGTCGCGCGTGCTGTTCCAGTACGTCGCGTGCTTGCGGTTGTTGAGGATGTACTTCACCAGCCGTGACGCCCGCGCGTCCTGCGGGTTCGTTTTTGACAGCAGCTTCAGGTAGTAGGCGTTCGCCTCGATGTCGCTGCCGTACCAGTACCACCAGCCACCGTCCGGCAGCTTCAGGTACGCGGTCTGGTTCTCGTCGTCCTGCACCACGAACTGTTCGATGTTCTCCAGGATCATTTTGAGTTTGTCCGCCTGCTGCTGCTTGTGCAGGGCGAGGCCGAAGAGGGCCTTCGCGTAGACGGGCAGTTGCACGCGGTCGCGGTAGAGGAACTCGTTCATCTCGGCCATCTGTGGGGTAGGTTTCCAACCTGCCCGTCCATCGTTCTGGCCGTTCGGCGGCTGGGGCAGGTTGAAAACCTGCCCCACGTCATCGACAAGGAGCATGTAGACGAGCGCATCCAGCGCGTCGGCGTGCTGCTTCTGCTGAACGTCCTTCTTGCCCCAGTTCTTGATCCACTGAACCTGTTCGTCCTGATAGCGATTCAGCCATTCGATGCCCCGTTCGAGGACACCCGGCACGATGGCGACATCGTTCGCCTTCGCAACCTGCAAGCCGTGGACGACGACTGCCGTGGTGTGAGGCCACGAATGCTCGCCGTGGCCGCTGAACCAGCCCCAGCCGCCGTCCGACACCTGCATCGACGTGAGCCGTTCCAAACCGTCCTTGACCATTGCGCGGACCTCGTCCTCGTCGAAGACCGGATTGCGGTCGAACCGCTTCCAGCGCTTGGCCCGTTCGACATCGTCGCCGATCTCCTGCGCGTTGAGGTTTGTTCGTTTCGCCTGAATGTCCTTCAGATTGAGCTGCATATCGAGCAGCACGCGCTGCGTGATGACCGTGGGTAAAAAACGGTTCAGCGTCTGCTCGGTGCAGCCATACGGGTAATCAACCATGTACGGCAGGGCATCGACCATCGCACCGGCCAGCGTCGGCGAGAAGCGGGCTTCGAGGCGTGCCTCGTTCGGCCGGCGGGCCTCGGGAACATCGAACGTCACTTTGCCCGAGGCATCGGCGGGACGGATCGCCCCGCTGAACGATTCGGTCTTCAGCATCCCGTGAACGTAGACCGGGAAGCTCATCTGCATCGCATCGGACTCTTCGTCGGACAAGGCTCTGACCGTGATGCTGGTGCTGCCCTGAGACGCCACTTTCACGCGCCAATCGACGCGTTTTTCACTACCGGCCGCCAGCGTGATGGTCTGCGTGATCTCTTGAGGACCGGCCGCGTCGCCTCCCTTCGGAGCCGGCGACAGAATCGAGAGAAGTTGACCATCGAGTGCGAGCGACACCTCGACCTGCTTCTCGGTCTTGAGGTAACTGTGGACGTTGGCCGAGATGACGACTTCGTCCATGTCGATGAAGAACCTCGGGGCTTGCAGCCGGACGAGCAGATTCTTCTTCGTGGTGACTTCGGTCTCACCCTGCCCGACCTTGGTGCCGAGACCCATCGCCCACGTCTTCACCTTCCAACCGGTCAGGCTCTCGGGCATCTTGAAGCTGACTTCAGCCAGGCCGCTCTTGTCGGTCGTGATCGCGCCGGCCCAGTAGGCGGTGTCGGCGAAGTTCGAGCGGATCGTCGGCTGCTGCATCGCGCCGCCTCCTTCACCGCCTGCGGCTCCGGCCTTGTCGGCAGCAAAACCGAAGGCGTTCTTCGCCATTGGAGCGGCATCAGTGACCATTGCACTCTCCGCAGCGGCCATCGGCGCGGGAGGCCCACCCGGTGCAGCGGTCATTGCCATCGCACGTCCGCGACGGGTGGCGGTTGCCGTCACACGTCCGCCTCCCATGCCTCCGCCGCCACCGAGTCCACCAGCGGCCATTTCCTCGCCCAGCATCCCGCCGAAGACGCCGAGGTCGTTCATCGGGATCTCACCATTCTTCAGCAGGTTGCCGAAGATGCGGTCGAGCGTGCAGTCGCGCTGCGGCTGATGGTGCCGCCGCCACTTCCAGAAGAATTCTTTGATTTCGGGGACGTTGCTGCCGCCCGAGATGTATTCAACGGACTTGTCATAGACGGAGAGGACCGTTGAACCGACGAACGGCTCGCCCATGTGGTCGGTCAGTTTGATCTGAACCATCGCGTCGGCCCCCGGTTTGTATTCGGTCTGAGACGGCAGAACCTCGACGTTGATGACCCGCTTCTCGGGCGGAACGACGACTTCGCGCGTCTCCTGGTGATACTTGCCGTCGGCGATCGTGAAGGCTTCGAGGAAGAAGTTGGGCATGTCTTTTTGAATGACCGCGACATCCTCGACCGTGTTCTTGCCCTTCAGTCTGATGACCTTCGGAGCCAAATAAACGCCGTTCGACGGACGGACGAACAGCACGACGCAGCCGTCGGGTTTGTTGGTCGTCACCATCAGTTTGACGGTCTCACCGGGAGCGTATTCCTGTTTGTCGGTGATCAGTTCCAGATCGTTGAAGCGGAACTCGCGGCCGTCGAAGCCGTCGCCCCGCACGACGAAGACGTATCCCCCCTCGATCGTGTGTTCCTTGGCATCGGTCACCTTGTACGAGAGCCGGTACTGCCCGGCCTTGCTCGCGGCGAGTTGCTGCTGTGCGTGACCGGCCTCATCGGTGTTGAGCTTCCACGTTTGGACGGCCTCTTCGACCGGCTGCTGCTTCGCGTCGTAGGAAACCTTGAACAGAGTCAGCTCGCCCGTCCCCTTGACCGGTTTGTTGTCGATGGTGTGCGCGTCGAAGTTCGCGAGGACCGTGTCTCCGACTTTGTAGTGGCCTCGATCAACCCACGCGAAGACGCGGAACGGCTGCCTTGCGACGAGGACGCTGCCCGTCCCGACGATGGTGCGGCGCGATTCGTCCACGACCTCGGCCGTGATCGAGTACGAATGGTCTTCGTCGCCATGAATGGCTTTGGCGGGGAGCGTGTCGATCTCAACAAGGACTTCGCCTTCGAGACCGATCTCGACCTCTTGTTCGGCGATCACTTCAGGCGGGCCGGGGTTATGACCGATCCACCACGCGACCGGACGGAAGCAACCCCAGCGAGTGAAGCCGGGATACCACGCGTAATCGTTCGCGAACCACCCGTAACCTCGCCCGTAGAACCAATCCCACTTCGCGGTCGGATGCCAGTGACTGTCGTGAGCCGTCCGCAACACTTTGTACTTCACCTTGCCCTTCGTCACCGGGGCACCGAAGAAGTATTTGGCTTTGATCTTCGCCGTGACCTTCTCACCGAGGGCCACCGGTTCGGTCGGGGCATCGACCGTCACTTCAAACTCGGGTTTCTTATATTCCTCGACGCGGAAGCTGCCTCCCTGTTGGAACTGGTTCATCACGAGCAGCGAATACGTGCCAAGCATCGCGCCCTTCGCCAGTGGGAACTCCCCTTCGATGCCGCCGAACTTGTCGGTCGTGTACTGCTTCTCCAGTATTTTCTCGCCCTGTGGGTTGTTGATCTGAACCGAAAAATCCTGGTTGGCGAACTCGGTCTTGTCCGGTTGGTCGTACTTGCTGGTCTGGATCCAGAACTTGAACTTCACGGTTTGTTCGGGGCGATAGACGGGCCGGTCGGTGATCGTGAAGACGCGCGTGGCGCTGTACTCCTGATCGTGACGCTGTCCCCACCACGCATGAGTGAACCCGGTGTAGGCCAGCCGCCCAGCCTCGGTCTTCGCGACGATCAGCCATTGATAGTCCTGAGGCACCTTGGCCGCCGGCAGCGTGATGAGGCCGTTCTCGTCGGTGAACTCGGCAAAGTTGGTCGTCGTGATTTTCCATTGCTGCTTGTTCGGCGCGACCTGTTCCTGACGCCAGCCGAAGAATTCGACATTCGCCTTGGCGATCGGCTGCCCCGTCACGGCATCGGCCACGAAATGGAGCGACTGCCCGTCGAGCGGTTTTCTCACCAAGGCCGCGTCCGCCAGCCAGACGACCACGCGGCTGATGTTGCCATCGGCCAGCTTGCCCGTCAGCAGATACGCCCCCGCTTTTTGGAGAGGCGTCGTGACTTTGACCACGCTGTCGAAGTGGTCGGCCTTCGGTGCGAGGTCCAGCTTCCACGTCGCCACTTGTTCACCGAGGTATTGCGTCTTGCCCTCGGTCACCAGTTTGTAGCCGACATCCTGGACGTTGAACCGTTGCCAGTCGATCTGTGCGGGAGACGATTTGAGGTACGCCTTCACGTCATCGAGCAGCTTGTCGATCTTGATCGCATGCGCCTCGAACGAAACTTGCTTCGCGTTGCGGAAACGAAAGTCAACGGTGGCTCCCTTGCCAGCGGGAGCGACTTGCAGGTTCTCGAAGCGGCCCCAGTTCTTCACGATCTGATCGCGGCGTGCCAGACGATGCTGCTCGTCACCAAACTTTTTGATCGCAGCGGTCCAAGTGGTGGCCGCCTTCGCGTACTGACGGCGGTCCTCGTACGTCTGAGCCACCGTGTCACCGGCAGCCTTCGAGGAATCGTCTTTGCTCCGCTCAAAGATTTGCTGATGCAGCTTCAGCGCGTTGAACTCGTCAGGCAGCTTGAACCGCTTCACGCCGGTCGCGAGTTTGGCGATGGTCTCGTCGTCACCGAGAGTCTGCACGGCAAACGGGCCGCTTTCGTTTTTGTCGTCATCGCTGCCCGAGCCGCCTCGCAGCCACGCCATCGTCTGCACGCCAAACTGCTGGTGCAGGAACGTGGCGAATGCAAAATCGACTTCGTTGTGAAGCTTGTTGTCGAACTCAACCGCCTGCATCAGCATCCATCGCCAGCGTTCGCCGTCAGACTTCGCGTCGTCCCAAGACTTGGGAACGCGATGGAACACCGGATTGCCTTCCGCATCGACGGGTGCGCCCTTCGAGTCGCCTCCTCCATGCATCCCGCCCCAGCCGCGACCGCGTCCGTCCCACTGATTGCCTTCCTCGTAGTCGGGCAGCGTCGCGAGGTCAGTCAACGCCTGCAACCGCCACGCTTCGATGGCACCGAGTTGCTGCGCGTATTCGAGAAAGAATTGAGCGACCTCACCCTTCGCATCGTCTTTCATCGCGAACGGGATCGCCTGCTGCAGAAGCTGCATCGAACGGACTCGGTCCCGCTCCTGCGACGACATGTATTGCCCGCCACCCCGATGCGACCCTCGTTCAAATTTGCCCGCGATGAGGAAGCCGCCGTGATCGACGAGCTGCGTGTACATTTGAGCCGCCCCGCGCAGCAGCCGCCAGTTGTTCGCCTGAGCTTTCACCGAAGACTCGATCAGTTCATCGACCTCCTCCATGCGACCGAGCTGAGCCAGCGCCTGCACGGCTCGCTGGAGATCGCTCGCCACCGCCTTGGCGTCCGTCTTCGGATCGAGAGCCAGTTTGCGTGAGCCTTCATACGCGACCTTGAAGTTCCCCGCATCAAATTGTTTTTGAACGGCGTTTCGGTTCACCGGCTTCCCCACTTCCTCGGCGATCAACCACCACGAGGCGACACACAACGACACGGCACTGATCAACAGAGTCAACTTCCGCATGATGCGAACCCGTTCCTTGAGCGAAGAGAAATGTCGGTCGTCCGAACCGCGGGCCAAGTATAGCGAGGCCCCGATGGCGCAGAGAGATCGCGGCTACGGACGCTGTTCGGTGGAACAAAGTTCCCTCACGCCGAGTGCCTTGTCAGGTCTAAATTTGTGGGGTGAAATTGTGGGTTGAATTTGGGTGGCCGGGGGTTGGAGCGTCTTCGCGAAACCCCGGGGCTTCCTTCGCAAAGCCTCAGTCCAGCCCCGGCCACCCAACCCCCAAATTTAGGGCTGATGGGGCACTAGGAGCGTGTCTTGGTAATCGGCTGGCAAGGTTGTTATAGGGCCGCTCGAAAAATGGGGTTGAGGGAGCGGGTGGTTGTCAGGGAGGTTTGTTG
>JAYTGQ010000685.1:0-1382 GCA_043733345.1 Schlesneria sp. | reverse complement strand
CCCACCTCCGAGACGAGGCCGCCGACTACGAGCGAGACGCGCAGTTCCTCCGGGGACTTCGAAGTGCCAACTGACTCCGACCTCGCCACCGAGATCGTCTGACTCGTGCGACATGGCACAGCTTCTGCACACTCAACCAGGGGGAGTGCCCCGGGAAAGATTGCGCTGGCCGTCCCGATGAAGGTTCCTGAGCGACACGCAACTCGGCGGTGTGGTTGAGGGTTCAACCGTCACCTTTCGGGTGATCGGCCAACCCTTCAGGACGATCGATCCAGGTCTGAGCTGATTCAAGTTTGAGTTGATTCAGGTTTGAGTTGATTCAGGTTTGAGTTACTGGGCAGCGTTCTCCCGGCTTGCGCCCGACAACTTTCTTGTAGCGATGACGCATCCGGTAATTGCGACGACGCAGTAGACGATCCCCGCTCCGAGATAGTTTGAGGCCAATGTGGTGGGCAGATCCCCGTCGACGAGGGCCAAGACTGCCGATATGACAACACTGGCCAGAAGCGCCGCGGCCACCGCGAAAACCAGACGGTAGAGGAGAAGGCGAAGTAACCGAAACGCGATTGGCTTGGACGGAAACCGTGTTGCCCAGATCCAGAGACCAACGATCGCGAATACACCCGCGAGAACCTGAAGGCTTGACCCGCCGAAGATTCCCGATACAACCAGAACGGAAGACAGGATGGCGACGCCGACTACCGTGACCCAGTGGAAGCGCATCGTGTCGGTGACAGTGATGCGGGAGTAGGCCAAACACCCAGCCCACGCGAGGGCTACACCGACGACAACGATCACAGCCCCTGCCACCAGTTGTGCCCAGACGAGAAATCCGAGCTCGCTTCGCACCGTTCGCAACAAGAAGATTTCCCCGAGAACGCCGAAGATCACTATGAATGCTGGAAACGTGATCCACGACACAATACTGGTCGGGGTGCCCCACAACAGTTCACTCTCGTGATCGACGGCATCGTCTGAGCCGAGCGCCTCCCGTGAGGACTCGGGTTCACCGCGACTGGTGCTCATGGAGCAACGCTAGCAATCTGGGTGAGCAGGTATGCCCGGGTCTGCGTTCGCCGATCAGACATTGCACAGGGTTTTACCGGCGTCTCGATCAGGGTTCCGCTTACGGGCGGCCGATCAGGTCGAAATGTGGTCTCCGACGGGCTGCAGCGATACCGGGAAAAGTAGCCCGCTGAACGTCCGGCTATGGAGCGCCTTGGTAGTGCTCGACCAGGGGGAATGGGTCGTGGAAATGTTGGAGAAGGGTGCGCCATCCTTGGTATCGAGCGGATTTTCTGAAACTGATCGTGTGGTCATCAGGCTGCTCTCGCTCAATGAGCAGCAGGTAGTTGGCGCCAGCTCACGATCGGCTTGACCTT
>JAYTGQ010000684.1:0-4262 GCA_043733345.1 Schlesneria sp. | reverse complement strand
GGATTCTGAGCTGCAATCTCAAAAGTCCGAGGGCTTACGCCGCCCGGCTCACTACTTCTGTCGGCAACGTCATGACAGCAAACTCAGCGGAAAGGATGACCATGAGTGGATCGGGTGGTGATGGGTCGAGAAAGCTCACGCTGGAGGAGGAGCTTCAACTTCGGTTTGGGCCGGGGAATCAGCGGTCTCCGGGTGAGATGCCTGCGTTGGACGGGGACGAGCGAACGAGGCCGCTCGTCGAACAGCCGCCGGTCGTGGCGCGGGAGCTTGTCGCGTTGATGCTGCTCGTCCTGCTGTGCGATCTGACGGTCTATCGCGGGCAAGGATATGCGGGGCTGGGAGCATTGTTCGTGGCGGCTCCGCTGCTGCTGATGTTGGGGATGGTGCGATGGAAGTTTGATCGAAGTTGCGGGCTGCTCGCGCCGTTGTTGGGACTGCTGGCGATCCGACTGTTTTGGTGCGGGTCGTTGCTGGCGGTGTTGATCGGGCTGGCGCTCTTGTGCGGGTACGCGATGACGTTGTCGGGGCTGCGGCCTTACGTCTTGCAGGCGATTGTGTTCGCGGGCCACTTGGTCTCGGCGGGGCATCGCGGGTTGCATCATTACGCGCAGACGCTCGGCCGCTTCAGCCCGGCAATCCTGCGCGGGAACGTCTTCGCGATCGTGCTGCCCGCGCTGACGTTGCTCGCGTTCGGCACGATCTTCGTCATGGCGAACCCCGATCTCGTGAAGTCGTTCAACAGCGGATGGGCTTGGATCGTCGAGGCGCTCGAAGGCTGGACCTCTCAAGTCCAGTTGATGGAGATTTTGTTCTGCTTCGGCGTGGGCTGGTTGGGAGCGGGACTGCTGCGACCCGATGTGCAGCAGGTCGTGACGAGCGACGGCTCGGACTATGTGTCGGTTGAATCTGCCAAGTCCCCGCTCTACGCCGCCGTGCGCAACACGCTGGTCATGGTGATCGGGCTGTTCGCTGTCTATCTGGTCTTCGAGTTTCTGACGCTCTGGTTCCGCGTCTTCCCCAAGGGCTTTCATTACTCGGGGTACGCTCACGAAGGGGCGGCGTGGCTGACCGTGGCGCTGGGCCTGGCGACGCTGATGCTGTCGGTCATCTTTCGCGACACGCTGCTCGACGACCCGCGCCTGCCGTGGCTTCGCAAACTGGCGTGGGCCTGGTCGGTCGAGAATTTTTTCCTTGCCGCGGCGGTGTTCAACCGGCTGTTCATTTACGTCGGCTTCAACGGCATGACGCGGATGCGCGTGATCGGCCTGTTGGGAGTGGCGTCGGTCGTGGTCGGGTTCCTGCTCGTTGTGTGGAAGATCGTCCACAACCGCAACTTCGTCTGGCTGATCCGCCGGCAGTTGTGGACGGTCTCGTTCGCCGCCTACCTGTACGCGGTGCTGCCGGTCGATGCCTTCGTGAACCGGTACAACGTCCGCCGCATCCTCGCGGGCGATCCCGCACCAAGCGTGCAGATCAGCGAACACCCCACGAGTGCCGAGGGCCTGCTACAACTGGGCCCACTTCGCCAGTGCTCGGACGAGATCATCCGGGATGGTATTCGCTCGCTCCTCTCTCAAAAACAGGATGAGTTGGAGTCGCAAATCGTCGAACGGCAGAAGCTCGGTTGGACGGCTTGGCAACTCGCTGACGAGGCACTTCGCGCCCAGCTTCGCAGCGAGTTGGACGCACGCGGGAAAAAGCTCGACGCCGCTGAACAAGAGATCAAGCTGCGGCAGTTCCGCGAGTACGCCTACCAGTGGTACTGATAAAGACCATCCCTGACCAAGCTCTTGCCGCTGCCAGATTTCGGAAGCCCGTCCGGGTATCGCACTACTCGCAGTGGAGTCGAAGTAGCCCCGTTCGCTCGTCAGCCACTGTTATTTGCAGAAATCGGAAGAGCGGTCCTGGCACTCGACAGAGGAGTTTCTCAGTCGTCGATGCTGGCGGGCGCGTTGGGATCGACGGGAGGGCGCGGGGGAGCGGGGGGGAGGCCATCGTCCTTGATGTGGAGGATTCGCGCGGCTTCTCGCAGGCATTCGATGAAGCCCTGTTCGGCCTTGGAGGACTCGGTGGGAGCCTTTTTCAACTCGCCCAGCATGGCGGGCATTCGGTCGCGAGCGGCCCAAAGGAGGTGCTGTTTGGCGGGTTCGTCGCGACTGGCTTTCTTCGCCAATTCTGCGACGACCGCTTTGCCGATCTTTTCCGCCTTCGTGTTGACGGAGGCGAAGTCGGTCGAGTTGCTGGACCGTTTCTTTTTGATCTCGTCCACGATGTGCTTGAGTTCGTGGAAATTCTTGACATCCGCCGCGCTGCTCTTGGGCAGGTAGAACCAGCCGAAGCTGAGCAACACCGTCGCAACGACGCCGACGGCACCGAGAGTTTTCGGCTCCTTGAGTGGCTCCAGCATCTCGGCAAACGAGAACGACGACTCATTCCTCGATCGCGTTGGTCTGGGAACGGGACGCGATGGCGCGACAACAGGTCGGGACGAACTAAAAGAACTGCCGGATGACATCGACGACGAACTCGTACCAGACGACGATACGAGAGGTTGCCGGGGCGTACTGGACAGTGCAGGCGACGGCTGTTCTACGACAGGTGTTTCGAGAGTCGGCGTGCTGGTGTTGCGTTTGGATGTCTCCGTGACAGCCGTCAATGAAGGTTTCGATCCGGTGTTGATCGGCCTGGAAGCCGCGACGGGCTTTGGCGCGGACTCAACATTTTGCGGCACTGCTCGGCGGGTCTCCTGAACAGGCACCGCAACCGCCGCAGTGACGAAAGCCGTGGCGGGCAACGACGAAATGGGGGGAGTAGGTGCCGCCAATTGAGCCGCCGCTTGCGCTTGAACCTTCGCTAAGCTCAAAGTCTCAGCAGCCTTCGCCATTGCAGCCACCGCCGAGAACAACCCAGGGGCATTCGATGACGGAAACATCTGACCATTCGGCCCGTTGCGTAAGAAATCGGACGGCTTCAACTGGCCGTTCTTGGCGAGTGCAAACACTTGCACGAAAGCCACGGGACCAAACTCAACGCCCCCCATCCAGCCCCACCATTGAGAATCCAAGTTGGGCGCGGAGGCCCAAGCGAGCTCGGCCTTCGCGCCCTCTTCGGCCTTCTTAAATGCGGCTTCGGCTTGGGCAATCATCGACTCGGCGATCTGCGCTCGAGCCTGTTCATAGGCGGCTTGATAGGCGGCGTTCATGTCCACCGCTGAGACTGGAGCTGTCGCCGCCTCGGGTGGCGCATCGGAACGAACAGAACTTCCCACGGCGGGTTGCTCGTGGGACGGCGTCATTGATCGGCTCGATCCGGGCCGTCCGGCGGGACGCGGCGTGTTCCGCTCAGCGGCTCGATAAGGCAGGACCGCCATGAGGCGACCAATCGAACCGACACGCCGCCATTTGCCGTTGGCTCCGAGCTTCACCTCATCGTCGGCAGAAAGCTGTTCCTGCTGAGCGAACTTCAACAATTCGTCAAAGTTGAGAGGCCCGAGTTCATGGCCGTTCATCAAACAGTACCAGTCGTCGAGGCCAGAGCGATCACATTGGGCGACAACATTCACCGCCGCATCGGAGTCACTGGCCGTTGCCACTTCGGTGTCACCACCGGCGGAGCCTAGGCCCAATTCGCTGACCGATCCGGCTGGCACCCAGCGCGTGGAACCAGTCGAGCGAACTTCATCCTCGGAACCGACGGTTCCATGGTCGGCCATCTCACGCAGCTTCTCGATGGCCACTGGACCGAACTCTTCGCCAAACATGCGGTAATACCATTGGTCTGACATGTTTGAGTTTCCTGCGGGTGACTGAGGGTTCATGACGGTGGATTGCGGTTTCATGAGGCCAAATCATCGTGTGGGACTAGCTGCAACTCACGGTGCGATTGCAAACGCACGCGGCTGAGTCGCGGTTGGAGCGAGGATTGTCCGAGTTCCGCACGCACTGACAAGCGGTCTCTGAAAACCTCATCAGAATTTCACGATCGGGAGGGGACGCAATCCGGATGACTGATGTCGTTCGGGAGCCAGTGCTTTGTCAGCGCTCAGAATTGGGGTTGGGTGGCCAGGGCTGGACTGAGGCTCAGCGAAGGAAGCCCCGGGGTTTCGCGAAGACGCCCCAACCCTGGCCACCCCACCGCCAACCCCCAAACTGAGTGTTGACGAAGCACTAGGAGCGTGTCTTGGTAATCGGCTGGCAAGGTTGTTATAGGGCCGCTCGAAAAATGGGGTTGAGGGAGCGGGTGGTTGTCAGGGAGGTTTGTTG
>JAYTGQ010000683.1:0-1388 GCA_043733345.1 Schlesneria sp. | reverse complement strand
GCGCTAGCCGCCGGTAGTTTCAACTCACCGGCGGCTAGCGCCTTGCCGCTCACGGGAAGTTATTGCGTGCCAGTTCCTAAGCCGGGCTTCGAGATTGTGACTTCAGTCTCTCAAACGGCTTCCCGTCAGGTCGAGGAACAGTCGTTCCAAGTTGGTTTGTTGAGTCTCCACGCGCAGCACCTTCGCGCCGGTCGCGTGAATGCGTTCGAGGACGGTGCGGAGTCGCTCGCCCACATCAACTCGCGCATTCGCTGGTTCGGAGAGAGTTGAGTCACCTCCCGAGAGGATCAGTGCCGGATGCCCGTCGCTGCCGGTGCCGACGCGAACCAATCCCTCGACCACCGCCGCCGCCGCGCGCTCGGCATCATCGACGTACAAAATCAGGTCCGCCGCGAGACCCTTGAGCAAGTTCGAGATCGAATCGCACGCGAGAACCCGTCCGTGATCGACGATCACCACGCGTTGGCAGATCGATTGGACCTCCTCCATATAGTGGCTGGCATAGATCACGCCGACGCCGCACCGCGCCTGATCGCGCACGCAGTCGAGCAGATGCGAGCGCGATTGCGGATCAACGCCGACGGTCGGTTCATCCAGGATCAACACGGACGGTCGGTGCATCAGCGCGACGCCAAAATTCAGCCGTCGCTTCATTCCACCCGAGTACCCGCCTGACGCGCGCGTCGCACTTTCGCCAAGGCCGATCCGTTCGAGAATCTCATCGCAACGCGAGGTCAGTTCGCGACCGTGCAGCCCGTAGAGTCGCCCGAAAAATTGCAGGTTCTCGACGGCGTTGAGGTCGGGATAGATCGCGAAGTCCTGCGGCACGACTCCCAGTCGTCGGCGTCCTTCGCGGTTGCGACCATCGAACGGAAGGCCGCCGAGAATCACCTCGCCCTCATCCGGCACGAGCAATCCGGCGAGCATCATCATCGTCGTACTCTTGCCCGCACCGTTCGGTCCCAGCAGCCCCAACACTTCACCGGCGTGAAGCGAGAAGCTGACATCGCTCACGGCCACGTGACTGCCGTAGCTCTTCTTCAGGCGGCGGGCTTCCAGCAGACTCATTCAGGAACCCCTCCGTGGGTGAGCGACCGCGACGGTTCAAGACACACCAACCCGCAGCGTGAGCAAGGACGAGTGAGAGGCTATCCGAGAAGTCAGAGGTGGCACATTCCGTAGGGTGGGCACTGCCCACCATTCCACCATAGATTGTGGTGGGCAGTGCCCACCCACACCTTTCAAGGTCTTTGATTGAAACCAAACTGTCGAAAAACGCCTGAAAACTGGCGTTTTTTGACGGCGATGGCATAATCGGTCCAGTGTCACGCGATCCGAACACACTGCTGAAATCGTGATTTACCCTATTTTGTAGGCATTTCAAAGAC
>JAYTGQ010000682.1:0-4279 GCA_043733345.1 Schlesneria sp. | reverse complement strand
CGCTCGGCCCACGCTTTGGCTTCGCGGTCGGTGACGCCGATCACGACGACCTGATAATCGGTCAGCAACGGCTCCGGTTTCGCGCTGATCGCTTCGTGGAACGTGAGGACGTGGAGGTTTCACTCGGTTCGGAATGCGAGTCATGGAATGCCTCGCCTACGTAGCTCAGTCATTCCATGACTGAGATTCTGGACGCATTGACCACCCATTGACGACTGCACCCGAATTGAGGTCGAAGCCTCTGTGGACACGACAGGTGTGCGAGGTCTCGCTACTTTGGTGCGACTATTTTGAATGGGGCGAGACGGAAGTGTGACTGAGGGGATTTTCGATGGTGCTGCGCGGCGTGGTGTGTTGTTTGGTGTTGACTTGGGGACTGACGAACGTCGGGCGCGGACAGACGCCGCTCCAAGAACAGCTTGTGTCCGAGGGAGCCGCATCGCTGGGGAAGGCGGCTCGCCGTGAGGGCGATCCGCAGCGCGGGGCCATCCTGTTTCACCAGCCGTTTCTCGCGTGCGCGAAGTGTCACGCCGTGGGGCAGGTTTCCAACCTGCCCGCCACATCTCCAGTGCCATCAATGCTCGGCCCCGATCTCGCGCGGATTGACACGAGTGCGGTTGGCTCGAAAGAGAAACTGGCCGAAGCACTCGTCGAGTCGATTCTCGATCCGTCGAAGGTCATCAAGCAGGGCTTTGAGCCGGTCGTCGTGCGGACGGTGGACGGCAAGACGGTGACGGGGCTGCTCGTCGAGGAGACGGCCGACAAGCTCGTGCTGCGCGACGTGAGCAACACGACGGCGCAGGGCAAGGGGTTGGTGACGCTCAACAAGGCACAGATCGACGAGCGGGTGAATAGCAAGGTGTCGATCATGCCCGCCGGGCAAGTGAACTCGTTGGCGGGACGGTCGCAGTTTTTGGACCTCGTGCGCTATCTGATCGAGATCGCCGAGGGTGGGCCGGAACGAGCCAAACAACTTCAGCCCCCCGCGTCGCTCATCACGTTTCGGCTCCCCGAGTACGAGCAGCAGATCGACCACGCGGGGATGCTGCACGAGCTCGATGCGAAAGCCTTTCAACGCGGTGAGGCGATCTACAACCGGCTCTGCATCAACTGCCACGGCACGAAGGAGCAGCCGGGGTCGCTGCCGACATCACTGAAGTTCGCGGACGGAAAGTTCAAGAACGGAGCCGATCCGTGGAAGATGTACCAGACGCTGACTCACGGCTTCGGCCTGATGACGCCTCAAACCTGGATGGTCCCGCAACAGAAGTACGACGTGATTCATTATGTCCGCGAGACGTACCTCAAGCCGCACAACCCGTCTCAGTTGGTGACCATCGACGATATCTATCTGGCCTCGCTGCCGAAGGGATCGACGCGCGGACCGGCTCCGTCGAATTTCGAGCCGTGGTCGGCGATGAACTACGGGCCGTTTCTGATGGCGACGTATGAGGTGCCTCGTGGGGCAGGTTTTCAACCTGTCCGTCCTTCGACCGGGGCAACGAATGAGAGAGCGAAAGGCGACGGTCAGGTTACAAACCTACCCCACGAGAACTTCGCGCAGAAGGGGATCGCCGTGAGGCTCGATCCGGGGCCGGGGGGCGTCTCGCGTGGACGGCATTGGATGACGTTTGACCATGACACGCTGAGAGTCTCGGCGGCGTGGAGCCGGGCGGCGGAGGAAGCCGAGAAGCAGCCCCTCACCCTAACCCTCTCCCCGCAAAGCCGGGGCGAGGGGACAGGAAAGGACCAAGAGAAGAAGGACCAAGAGAAGAAGGACCAAGAGAAGAAGGGCAACGCGAAGACAAACAGCAACGCAGACTCTCCGTCACTCCAACCGAACTTCATCGACTGGCACGGCATCAACTTCGACGGGCGGCATCAGATTCATCCGCGAGTGTCGGGCGATGTCGCCTTCGCCAACCCAAGCGGTCCCGGTTGGGCGAACCCCGAGACCGGAACGTTCGATGAACTGCGTGTCCTCGGTCGAGATGACCGTCGATATGGGCCGCTGCCGCGCACCTGGGGCCGGTATCGCGGGCTGTATCAACACGGCGATCAGGTGATCGTGTCGTACTCCATCGGCGAGACGGATGTGTTGGAGATGCCGGGCATCACTTCACGCGATGCCAACTCGCAGGCGGTCTTCACGCGGGCTTTCAACGTCGGGCCGCGCGCCAACGAGATGCGGCTCAAGGTGGCAACGCATCCGTCGCGCGAGGCGAAAGTCGAAACGATCCGCATCGACGACCGCACGGCTTCCGCTGTGGGGCCAGTGGCGCTGCTGACTGCTCCACAACACTCCGAAAAAGGAAGACTCGCGGCCGGATTGTCGCCGACGCCTGCCGGCGCGAAATGGTCGCGCGGAACGGATGGCTCGCTGTTACTCAGCCTTCCCGCCGGAAAGGAACCGCTGAAGTTCGTGCTGTCCGTCACCGCCATTCGCGAATCGCAGGTCGATGCGGAACAACTCGCCTCGCTGGTGACGGCTCCGCCGGTGGACTTGGCCTCGCTCACCAAGGGCGGCCCGCGACGATGGCCGGAAGTCCTCACGACCGAAGCAAAGCTCGGTCAGGACAACGGCCCGTTCGCCGTTGATGTGCTGACGCCGCCCGACAACAACCCGTGGTTCGCGCAGATGCGTCTGACCGGCTTCGACTTCTTCGCCGATGGCGATCGTGCGGCGGTCTGCTCGTGGGACGGGGATGTTTGGTTGGTGAGCGGGCTGTGTAGGACGGGCACTCCTGCCCGTCCGGGTTCGGCTGTGAAGACGAATGAAAAGACGGACGGGCAGGAGTGCCCATCCTACAAGCTGTCGTGGCAGCGCATCGCCTCCGGTCTCTTCCAACCGCTGGGCTTGAAGATCGTCGAGGGCCGCGTCTACGTGACGTGTCGCGACCAGCTCGTCCTGCTGCGCGACTTCAACAGCGATGATGAGACTGACTTCTACGAATGCTTCAACAACGACCATCAAGTCACCGAACACTTCCACGAGTTCGCGATGGGCCTGCAAACGGACGCTGACGGGAACTTCTACTACGCGAAGTCGGGACGGCATGCCCTGACCGCCGTGGTGCCTCATCACGGGACGCTGCTGCGGGTGAGCAAGGATGGCTCGCAGACCGACATCCTCGCGACCGGCTTCCGCGCGGCGAACGGAGTTTGCCTCAATCCGGACGGCTCGTTCGTCGTCACCGACCAAGAGGGCTTTTGGAATCCGAAGAACCGCATCAACTGGGTCACGCCCGCCCAGCCGGGTGAGAAGCCCCACTTCTACGGGAACATGTTCGGCTACACCGACGTGACCGATTCGTCGGACAGCGCGATGGTCCCGCCGCTCTGCTGGATTACAAACGCCTTCGACCGCTCCCCCGCCGAACTCTTGTGGGTGACGAGCGACAAGTGGGGGCCACTGAAAGGCTCATTGCTCAATCTGTCGTATGGCAACGGCAAGGTCTTCGTCGTGCCGCATGAGCATGTGGGGCTGGTTTCCAACCTGCCCGTCTCTTCTTTGCCCGTTGCTGAGGAGAAAAAGAATGCTGGCAGCGGCGGTAAAGAGGCGAAGAACAACGGCGGACGGGCAGGTTACAAACCTACCCCACGAGTGCAGGGAGGCATGTGCGAACTCCCGATCCCTCAATTCCCAACCGGCATCATGCGCGGAAGGTTCTCACCGGCAGACGGCCAGCTCTACGTCTGTGGCATGTTCGCGTGGGCGGGGAATGTGACTCAGCCCGGCGGTTTCTATCGCATCCGCGCGACGGGCAAACCGGCTCATGCGCCTGTTGGTTTGAAAGCCACGAAGGGCGGCCTGTCGATCACGTTCACCGAACCGCTCGATCCGGCCACGGCCATCGACGCGACGAAGTATGTCGTCCAAACATGGTCGCTGAAACGCACGGCCAACTACGGCTCGAAGCACTTCGATGAGCAGACACTCAAGGTGGCGAGCATTACTCTCTCGCCCGACCGCAAGACCGTGCAACTCGAACTCCCCGACATCCGCCCGACGTGGGGCATGTCGATCGAATACACGTTGACCGGCTCAACCGGCGAACCGGTCAACGGACTGATTCACAATACGATCCACTCGCTGGGGGAGTGACCTGTTTTGATCAGTCTCTACTCCTTCGGAGTAGCTGCGACCGCCCTCAATTTTCTGCCCCGACCGGATTGCAGGGGCGAGTTTTGGGAAAGCCGGGTTGGTGATTGGCGGTGGGGTCTTCAGACTTCTGCTTACCAAGGAGGATGAGGTCATGAGAATGGATGCGCAACCACG
>JAYTGQ010000681.1:0-1393 GCA_043733345.1 Schlesneria sp. | reverse complement strand
CCTACGCGCCGTTCGATCCGACCGGCCAGGCTCGCAGCAACATGAACTTGGCGACGAAGGTTGATCGCTTCGACGATCGCCGCGAGTTGCTCGGCAGCTTGGACCGTTTGCGTCGAGAGAGCGATTCGCACGGACTGATGAATGGGCTGGATGAGTTCGAGCAGCAGGCATTTCAGTTGCTGCTTGGACAGTCGGCCGATGCGTTTGACGTGACAAAGGAACACGCGCCGACAGCCGCCAAGTACGGCAAGGATCTGCTCGCGCAACGGATGCTTGTCGCCCGACGCTTGGTCGAGAAGGGCTGCGGGTTCGTCACGATCAATTACGGTGGCTGGGACATGCACCAGCAAATCGAACGCGGAATGAATCGCCTCGCCCCGGCTCTCGATCATGCCGTCGCGACTTTCCTGGAAGATGTGGCTCAGCGCGGGATGTCCGAAAAAGTGCTGCTGGTCATCACGGGCGAGTTCGGTCGCACACCGCGCATCAACCGCAACGCCGGTCGCGACCACTGGGCACCGTTGAGTACGCTCGCCCTCGCCGGAGGCAAGCTGAAAATGGGCCAAGTCATCGGTGAATCGATGCCGAAGGCGGACGTTCCGAAGACGAAGCCCATCCGCCCGCAGGATCTCATGGCAACCGTATTCCACCACTTGGGGATCGACCCGAAGACGCAGTTCGTCAACCAAGGCGGTCGCCCGGTCTACGTTCTCGAACAGGGGCAGCCGATCGCTGAGTTGGTCTGATCTGTCCGGTGATTGTGGGCGCTGCCGCATGCACAACGCCCGGTTTCAACGAATTTGTGAGACCGGGCTTTGTCGTTGAATGTGATCGAGGTTGGCAGCGAACACGAACGGCGTGCAGCGTTGTCGGCACGCGAGTTGCCTAGAACCGACCGAAAGATTGGCGGGGGTAGATTTTCAGCCAGTTCGCAGGCCAGAGTCACGGTGGGGATGCCAACTTCATCGGCATGAGTGCCAATGAGTGCGGCAACTGGACTGAGAGCGCCGATGCGGTTTGATCATTCAGAAATTCTGGCTCTCCGCCATTTGTATTGGATGCTTGAGTGAGCGGCACGGCGCTAGCCGCCGGTGTGGGCGAAAACGACCGGCGGCTAGCGCCATGCCGCTCACGGGACACCATTTTCAACAGGAATGGCGGAGAGCCGAAAGTCTTAGGGAAGGTGGAGTGTGATCCTGTTCAGCGACTCTGGAATGGATCGCTTCCATCAAGCCAAGTATTCTTGGGCCTATTCAAGAGCCAGAGCGGTTGCCACTCTCGGAACGCCGTTGGTGTTGACGGTGAGGGTTCTCGCCAAGTTCAGAGTTGGGAACCAATTAATTACGTCGATCAAGATGACAGATAAGATTGGTCTTGCGAGTTCAGGCCGTTA